>NZ_JBIUUS010000013.1:59747-228129 GCF_044742585.1 Kitasatospora sp. NPDC087861 | reverse complement strand
CAACAGCGGTTCCCATGCGGGTCCACGACGACGCATTGGAACATCAGGAGAAGAGCACACACGATCTAACGACGGATCTCCGGCGCAGGACACTAGGGCCTGGCGTTGCCGGTAAGTTGCGAATTGGCGTGAACTAGAGGTTGTTTGCGACACGGGACCGCTGCGAGACTCGTACTTCTGGGCGGCGACGCCTCATGCTGTCGAACTGATCGGAACTTCAAGGGGGAGCACATGAAGTGGAAGCTGGGGCAGCGCGGGGCGCGCGCTGCCGTGGTCGGCTCGATGGTCGCGGGTAGTGTGATGCTGGCCAACGGCTCGGCTCACGCAGCCTCGCAGGTGACCCTCACTACGTCCTACTGCCAGGCGATAGTGAAGATCGAAACGCATTCCTTCCCGAATGGCCTCCACGACGCGCAGGCTATCGATCCGACCCGGATTGTTTACAACGGCGTCTGCGATTTCCGCCTTATCAACAACGGCAGTGTCATCTACGACTCGGCCAACCAGCCGAACCCCGCTGCACAGTCGCCGTGGGAGTACGACGGCCCTGGGAACTCCATGTACGGCGAGATCATCGACTCGATCACGGGTGAGCGGCCCACCAGTCCTCCCAACTAGGACTTGTCCGCCCGATCATGTGACTATCGCCCGCCTTGGTCGTTGGTTCGGGCATGGGGCGTGGTGATCTGACGGATGCAGAGTGGGAGCGGTTGAGGCCGTTCCTGCCGGTGAGCAACAGGCGTTGTGGCCGGTGGCGTGACCATCGGCAGGTGATCGACGGGATTCTGCATCGGGTGCGGACGGGCGTTCACTGGCGTGATCTTCCCGAGCGGTTCGGGCCGTGGAAGACCGTCTACGAGCGTCACCGGCTGTGGTCGGCCGACGGAACCTGGGAACGGCTGCTCCAGCAGGTGCAGGCCGAAGCGGACGCGGCCGGCGAGATCGACTGGGACGTCTCTGTGGACTCCACCATCGTGCGGGCCCACCAGCACGCGGCCGGTGCCCGCACCGACCCGCCGCCGGCCCTGGCCTCAAAGGGGGCTGGGCCAGGGGAACACCAGGACGAGACGCCGTGGCAGAGCCTCGTCGCCCGCCTGGTGGAGGTGGTGCTGGAGGCGAGGGCCTTGGCCGCTCGCGCGGCGGGTTCACCACCAAGATCCACCTGAGTGCAGACGGCCGCTGCCGCCCGCTGTCCCTGGTCGTCACGCCGGGACAGCGGGCCGACTGCACCCAGTTTGTCCCGGTGTTGGAGAAGATCCGGGTCCCGCGGCTCGCGTTGGGTAGGCCCCGCAAGAAGCCCGACAGCGTCGCGGCCGATAAGGCTTACAGCAACGGTCCTTGCCGTCAGTACCTGCGGCGGCGCGCCATCCGGCACACGATTCCGGAGAAGGCCGACAGTCAGGCCGCCCGCCTGCGCAAAGGATCACGAGGCGGACGGCCACCGGGCTTCGACGAGGAGCGGTACAAGAAACGCAACACCGTCGAGCGGGCAATCAACAGACTGAAGAACTCCCGCGCCGTCGCGACCCGCTACGACAAGCGCGGCTACGTCTTCCTCGGCACCGTCACCGCGGCCGCCCTCGTCATCTGGCTCCGCACCTGACCTCGTGCCACGACCTCAGCTCACCGAGGCACCCGGCGCCAGCCCCAAGCCCGCTGCCGCGAGGAAGTCCTCAAGGCTGATGACACCGCCGTCGGTGCCGTCGTCCCACTCGACAAGGAGTCCCGCGAGTCCCTCGTTCCAAGAGTCCGGCGTGTCGGCATCATCGTCGGGCCCAGAGTGCCACTCGACGCAGCCCTCACCATGCCGGTATCGGAGATGCAGGTACTGGCCGTCTGCTGTCCAGGCGTCCCACTGTGACGGGCAGGCAGCACACGTCTGCACGACCCGAATCAGCTTCCGACCCTCATCCGTATCCATCCGACGATGGTCGCGCAGCGGCAGATCTCTGGCAATCGACTTCAGGCAGCCGCCACAGGCGCCTCAAGCAGCAGTCAGGCCAGGCCATCAATGATCGGCCGGACAGCGCCTAGGCGACCCCGAACCACTCCTCGGCCAGGTCGTCCAAGGTCCGGGAAACCGGCTTCAACTCCCTCAGGTACCACGGCAGGTGGCTGTATACATGGAGCAACGTATACGCCATCAGCAGGCGCGGGTCGAAGCCGCGCCCGTATCCGGCCAGGAGGCAGCCGAGCAGGCGGGGGTCGGCGCGGGTGGCGAAGAGGCCGACGGCGACGAGGTCGTAGGCCGGGTCCCCGATCATGGCGGGTTCGAAGTCGATCAGGCCGGTGAGGCGCCAGCCGTCGGCCGGGTCGACGAGCAGGTGTTCGCGCATGAACTCGGTGTGCAGCAGGGCGCGTTGCGGGGCCCGGGACAGCGGCGCGGCGGCCAGGAAGTCGGGGATCTGCTCCAACCAGGCCTCGGCCAGCCCGCGTTCGCGCTGCCGGGCCACCGCGCCGGCCCGCTGCCGGGCGAGGAAGGCGCCCCAGTCGCCGGGGCCGAGGACGTCGGCGAGCGGTTCGGGGTCGAGGGCGTGCAGGACGGCCAGGGCCTCGCCGCAGTCGTGGGCGATCCGCTCCCGGTCGGTCTGCGGGATCCGCGGCCAGGCGGGGGCCAGGCCCTCGCCGGGCAGGCGTGACATCAGCACGTAGCGCCAGCCGTTGGCGTACGCGCCGGCGGCCCGGACGTCCGGGGTGGGGATCGGCAGGGCGCCCTGGAGGTGGGTGAGGACGCGCTCCTCGGTGACGCCGTCCTCGGCGTCGGCTGCCGGAAACAGCTTGAGGACGTGCTCCCGGCCGACCGCGTAGACCGGGACGGACCCTTCCGCGAAGCGCTCCAACGGCAGCCCGGCGAGGCCGAGTTCGGCGCAGAGCGCCGTGGCGCCCGGGCGCATCACCGCCTCGTCGGGGAGGATCGCGTCCCACTGCTCTTCCGTCTCCACCACAGGCAGCATGGGCGCACGGTAGGCGGGCGGGCGCGGCTGCGGCAAAGGGTTTTGGGTCAGGAGGCTCAGCAGGTGCCGCAGTCGTCGGCGTTCGGGGAGACGGGTTCCGGTCCGCCGTCCGGGTCGCGGGTGAGGAGGTAACGGGCGCCGGGGCCGGCCTCGCCGGCGCGGTCGGCGGCGTTGTAGAGGGCGCAGCGGGAGAGGGAGAGGCAGCCGCAGCCGATGCAGCCGGTCAGCTTGGCCTTGAGGCGCTGGAGTTCGGCGATCTGCTCGTCGATGCGGCTCTGCCAGGACTCGGCGACGCGGTCCCATTCGCTGCCGCTGGGGGCGGGGCGTTCGGGGAGCCGGTCGAGCGCGACCCGGGCCTCGTCGAGGGAGAGGCCGACGCGCTGGGCGGCGCGGACGAAGGCGATCCGGCGCAGCGTGCCGCGGGTGTAGCGGCGCTGGCCGCCGGTGGTGCGGGTGGCGTGGATGAGGCCGAGGCTCTCGTAGTAGCGCAGCGCGGACGGGGCGAGGCCGCTGCGGCGGGCGAGCTGGCCGATGGTGACCAGGTCGTCGCGGTGCGGGCCGGGCGCGCGGCCGTGGTCGGGTGTCGCGGTCATGGGAACCCACTGTAGCCGCTTGACCTCAAGTCAGCTTTAAGTTGCACGATTCTCGCATGACGACGAACGCGAACGTGGACACCGTCCGTTTTGAGGACCTGCCCGCCCTGATGGGCCTGATGACCGGCGCCGAGAAGCACGGCCCCGCCGCCACCTCCACCCTGGACGTGCTCTGGGTGCTGTACGACCGGGTGCTGCGAGTGACTCCGGAGAGCGCCACGGCCCAGGACCGGGACCGCTTCCTGCTCTCCAAGGGCCACGGCCCGATGGCGTACTACGCGGTGCTGGCGGCCAAGGGCTTCGTCGATCCCGGAGTGCTGCCGAGCTTCGGCGGCTACGACTCGCCGCTCGGCCACCACCCGGACCGGACGCTGATCCCCGGGGTGGAGATCGCCTCCGGTTCGCTCGGGCACGGGCTGCCGCTGGGCGTCGGCACCGCGCTGGGCCTGCGGGCGCAGGGCCTGGCCGACCCGGCGGTGTGGGTGCTGGTCGGCGACGCCGAGTTCGACGAGGGCTCCAACCACGAGGCGGTGGCCTTCGCCGGCGCGTACGGGCTGGACCGGCTGCACGTGGTGGTGATCGACAACTCCTCGGCCACGCACGGCTGGCAGGGCGGGATCGCGGCCCGGTTCGCGGCCGAGGGCTGGTCGACGCAGACGGTGGACGGCCGCGACCACGAGGCGCTGTACCGGGCCTTCACGGCCGAGCACCCGGGCCGCCCGCACGTGGTGGTCGCCCGGGTCGAGCCCAAGGACGCGTAGCAAGAGCCCGTAGCCCCGCACCTCCCGAGACCACCAGCAGACCCACCGTGAAAGGCACTTCACTGATGGACACCATGCGCGACCGCTTCATCGACGTCACCTCCCGACTGCTGGACGAGGACCCGCGGCTGGCCGTGGTGCTCGCCGACATCAGCGCGGCCGCCTTCGGCCCGGCGCAGGAGCGCCACCCGGACCGGGTGGTCAACGTCGGCATCCGCGAGCAGCTGCTGATCGGCGCGGCCGGCGGCCTGGCCCTGACCGGGATGCGCCCGATCGCCCACACCTTCGCCAGCTTCCTCATCGAGCGGCCCTTCGAGCAGGTCAAGTTGGACCTGACCCACCAGGGCGTCGGCGCCGTCCTGGTGAGCGCGGCCGGCTCCTACGACTGGCCGGCCGGCGGCCGCACCCACATGTCCCCGGGCGACGTCGCGCTGCTGGACACCCTGCCGGACTGGACGGTCCACGTGCCGGGCCACCCGGACGAGGCCGAGCAGCTGCTGCGCCACGCCGTCGCGGACGGCGACCGCAACGTGTACGTCCGGCTCTCGGCGCACCAGAACGCGGCGCCGGTGCCGGTCGAGGCGGGCCGGTTCAGCACCGTGCGGCAGGGCTCGCGCGGCGTGGTCGTCGCGGTCGGGCCGATGCTGGACGCGGTGCTGGCGGCCACCGAGGGCCTGGACGTCACCGTGCTGTACGCGGCGACGGTGCGCCCCTTCGACGCGGCCTCGCTGCGGGCGGCGACGGGGGAGCGGGCGGACGTGGTGCTGGTCGAGCCGTACCTGGCGGGCACCTCCGCGAACGAGGCGCACGCGGCGCTGGCCGACCGCCCGCACCGGGTGCTGGGCCTGGGCGTGCCGCGCGAGGAGCACCGGCACTACGGCTCGATCGACGAGCACCTGGCCGCGTACGGGCTGGACGCCGCCTCGCTGCGTGAGCGGATCGGCACCTTCCTCTGGTGACGCGCGTGGTGCGTCACACCGCGACGATCGCCACCGCGTCCGCCCCCAGCCGTACCGCCGTCCCGTTCAGCGCCGCCGCCCCGAAGGCCGCGACCAGCTCGCGCCCGGTCCCGTCCAGCGGCGGCACGGCCTCGGCCGGGCCGAGGTTGACGGCGACCCGGTACGGCCCCCGGTGCACCACCAGCCAGCGCGCCGCCTCGTCGTACGCCACCCGCACCGCGCCGAGGCCGGGGTCGGACAGCTCCGGCCGTTCGCGCCGCAACCGGATCAACGTCCGGTACCAGGCGAGGAGTTCGCGGTGCGGCGAGCGCCGGGGCTCGGTCCAGTCGAGGACGGACCGCAGGAGGGTGGCGGGCTCCTGCGGGTCGGGGACGGCCTCCGCGGCCCAGTCGTGTTCGGCGAACTCCCGCCGCCGGCCCTGCCGGACGGCCTCCGCGAGCTGCGGGTCGGTGTGGTCGGTGAAGTACTGCCAGGGGGTGGCGGCGCCCCACTCCTCGCCCATGAACAGCATCGGGGTGAACGGCGAGGTGAGCACCAGCGCGGCGCCGCAGGCGAGCCGGCCGGGGGTCAGGCTGGTGGAGACGCGGTCGCCGAGCGCCCGGTTGCCGATCTGGTCGTGGGTCTGCAGGTAGCCGAGCAGCCGGTGCCCGCCGTCCGGGGGGAACGGCCGGCCGTGGCCGCGGCCGCGGAAGGCGGACCAGGTGCCGTCGTGGAAGAACCCGCGGGTGAGCGTCTTGGCCACGGCGGCGAGCGGCCGGTGGGCGAAGTCGCCGTAGTAGCCCTGGGATTCGCCGGTGAGCGCGCAGTGCAGGGCGTGGTGGAAGTCGTCGCTCCACTGCGCGGTGAGGCCCTGGCCGCCGGCTTCGCGCGGGGCGGTGGTGCGCGGGGTGTTGAGGTCGGATTCGGCGATCAGGAACAGCGGGCGGTTGGTCGAGACGGCCAACCTCTCGACCTCGTGGGACAGTTCCTCCAGGAAGTGCACCGCCCGGTCGTCCGCGAGGGCGTGTACGGCGTCCAGCCGCAGGCCGTCGATCCGGTAGTCGCGCAGCCAGGCGAGCGCGCTGCCGATCAGGTAGCGGCGCACCTCGTCGGAGCCGGGGGCGTCCAGGTTGACGGCCGAGCCCCACGGCGTGTGGTGCCGGTCGGTGAAGTACGGGCCGTACGCGGGAAGGTAGTTGCCGGAGGGGCCGAGGTGGTTGTGGACCACGTCCAGGACCACCCCGAGGCCCTTGCGGTGGGCGGCGTCGACGAACCGCTTCAGCCCTTCGGGCCCGCCGTACGGCTCGTGCACGGCCCAGAGCGAGACCCCGTCGTAGCCCCAGCCGTGCCGGCCGGGGAACGGGCAGACCGGCATCAGTTCGACGAAGTCGACACCCAACTCGACCAGGTGGTCCAGGTGTTCGGCTGCGGATTCGAAGGTGCCGCGGGCGGTGAAGGTGCCGATGTGCAGCTCGTACAGCACCGCGCCGGGCAGTGCGCGGCCGCGCCAGCCGGTCTGCGACCAGCGGAACGCGGCGTGGTCGACCGGCCGACTGGGACCGTCCGGGCCGTGCGGCTGCCAGGGCGAGCGCGGGTCGGGCAGGGGCGGCCCGCCGTCGAGGCGGAACGCGTAGTCGCCCTCCGGCGCGTCGCCCGACCACCAGTCGGCCCGGTCCGGGCAGCGCGCCAACGCGTGGGCGGCGCCGTCGACGTCGACCGAGACGGCGGCCGCGGACGGCGCCCACACCTGGTAGGTCCTCACTTCTCGCCCCTCCTGGTCAGCAGCGCCACCGGGTGGTCCGCCAGCAGTTCGGTGACCGGCACCGCACCCGCCGGGTGGGTCCGCAGGGTCAGCCGGTCCGTCCAGGACCCGCCCCCGGGCAGCTCCAGGACGGTGTCCCGCCAGCCGCCGGCCCGCTCCAGCCCGTACGGCAGCCGGGTGACGGCGGTGACCACGTCCGCTCCGCGGGCGAAGGCCAGCAGGTGGTCGGCGCCGCCGCCGACGGCGGTCAGCGGCCGGTAGGGCCCGAGCGGACGGGAGCGCCGCAGGTGCAGCGCCGTCGTGGTGAGGTGCAGCTTCTCGCGGGCGAGGTCGCCGGGGCGCGCGGTGGCCGAGTCGGTGAGCCGGACGGCGAGCGCGCCGAGGTCCACCACGCCCCGGTTGTCCGGGTCGACGAGGGTGTACAGCGGCTCCTCGCTGCCCTGGTAGAGGTCGGGCACGCCCGGGATGGTGAGGTGCAGCAGCGCGGCGGCGAGGGTGTTGGAGCGGGCGTACGGGGCGAGGGCGTGCACCAGGCCCTCGATCCGGGGCCGCAGCCCGGGTTCGGCCAGGACGGCGCGGGCGCGGTCGGCGAGCGCCTGCTCGTAGCCGGTGTCGGGGGCGGTCCACGAGGTGCGCAGCTTGGCCTCGCGGGCGGACTTGAGCAGGGCGGCGGCGAGCCGGTCGGGGTCGATCGGCCAGGCGGCGACGAGGGTGTGCCAGAGCAGCCAGTCGCCGTCGCGGTCGGGGCCGGGCCCGGCGGCGGTGGACCAGGCGGCGGCCTCGGCGGCCCAGGCCTCGGGCTGCTCGGCGAGGACGGCGAGCCGGGCGCGGGCGTCGGCGCTGCGCTTGGTGTCGTGGGTGGACAGCGCGGTCATGCTGTGCGGCCAGCGGTGTTCCAGGTAGCGGCACCAGTCGTGGAACTCGGCGGGGCGCAGCCCCGGCCGGCCGGGCTCGCCGCCGACCTCGTTGAGGCCGGGCAGCGCGTTCCACCGGTAGAAGGCGGTGTCCTCGACGCCCTTGGCGGCGACGGCCGCGGCGGTCTGCGCGAAGCGGACGCAGAACTCGTCCCGGTCCGTCCCGCGCCCCAGCTCCCCGAGGGCCAGGGCGGCGACCAGCCGGTCCGTCGGGTCGGCCGAGCCGTCCAGCGCCGCCCGCAGCTGCGCGGCGGAGCCCGGCGGCGCCGGCTCCCCGGGGCGGGCGTACGGCCGGTACGCCGGGTAGCCGGTGAGCAGCCGCCGCAGCGCCGCGCGCAGCTGCCAGGGCGCGTGGTCGGCGTACGCCGGCTCGGCGGCGCCGATCCGCAGGGCGCAGCGCACCAGCCGTTCGACCTCGGCGGCCAGCTCGCCGCGCGGCCCGGTCATGTCGGCCCGCCCGTGCCGGGCGGCGGCGACCGCCGGGTGGGGGCCGGCGCCGGGCACCCGGGCGGGGTGACCGCCGAGGAAGTCCTCGTACGCCCCGGCCAGCCGGTCGGCGCCCGCGCGGTCGGTGAGCACGCCGTCGATGCGCCGCAACGCGTCGTAGCCGGTGGTGCCGGCGACCGGCCAGTCGGCGGGCAGCCGCTCGTCGCCGGTGAGGATCTTCTCGACGACGGTGTACGCCCCGCCGCTGGCCCGGGCGAGGCGCCGCAGGTAGCCGCGCGGGTCGGCGAGCCCGTCGGGGTGGTCGATCCGGAAGCCGTCGACGACGCCCTCGGCGTGCAGCCGCAGCAGGACGGCGTGGGTGGCGGCGAACACCTCGGGCTCCTCGACCCGGACGGCGATCAGCTCGTTGACGGTGAAGAAGCGCCGGTAGTTGAGTTCGGTGCGGGCCAGCCGCCACCAGGCGAGCCGGTACCACTGGCGGGCGAGCAGCCCGGTCAGTGGCAGGTCGGCGGTGCCGGGCCGCAGCGGCAGCTCGTGCTGGTGGTAGCGCAGCACGTCGCCGTCCACCACCAGCTGGTCCAGGACGGCGCCGAGCCGGTCGCCGAGCAGCGGCAGCAGCACCCGGCCGCGACCGGGGGCGTCGGTGGGCCCGGGCTGGGCGGCCCAGTCGATGTCGAACCAGTGCGCGTACGGCGAGTCGGGCCCGTCCCGCAGCACCTGCCACAGCGGCTGGTTGAGCCGTTCGGGGACGGGCACGGCCATGTGGTTGGGCACCACGTCGACGATCAGCCGCAGGCCGTGCCGGTGGGCGGCGGCGGCCAGGGAGCGCAGCGCGCCCTCGCCGCCGAGCTGCTCGCTGATCCGGCCGTGGTCGACGGTGTCGTAGCCGTGGGTGGAGCCGGGGGTGGCCTCCAGCAGCGGGGACAGGTGCAGGTGGGAGACACCGAGGGCGGCGAGGTAGGGGACGGCGGCGGTGGCGTCGTGGAGGGTGAAGCCGGGCTGCAGCTGGAGGCGGTAGCTGGCGGTGGGGGCGGCGGGGGGACCGGGTGCGGGGGAGGTAGCGGCCGGGCGGGGCTGCGCGGGCTCGGCGGCGGAGGTCATAGGTCCATGAGTACCCGGGGGAGCCCGCCGCCAAGACCCGCTGCTGGCCCGAACAGGTGACCGCACGTCCGTTCAGGCAGGCCGCTGGAGCACCATCAGCGAGCGGTCGGTGAGCCACAGCGCGTCCCCGGCCTTGACCCGGGTGCCCGCGCCCGGGGCGGGCAGCCGGGGCTGCGCGGTGTCGACCACGACCTGCCACTCCTGCCCGTGGTCGGCGGGCACGGTGAACTCCAGCGGCTCGAAGTGCGCGTTGAACATCAGCAGGAAGGAGTCGTCGACGATCCGCCCGCCGCGCCGGTCCGGCTCGGAGATGGCGTAGCCGTTGAGGAAGACGGTCAGCGACTTGGCGTAGCTGGCGCCCCAGTTGCGCTTGGTCATCTCCTCCCCGCCGGGCGTGAACCAGGCGATGTCGGTGAGGTCGTCGTAGCCGCCGGCGGCCGGTGCCCCCGCCCCGTGCCGCCCGGAGACCGGCCGCCCGTGGAAGAAGCGCCGCCGCCGGAACACCGGGTGGTCGCGGCGCAGCCAGATCATCCCCTGGGTGAACTCCAGCAGCCGCGCCTGCGGTCCGTCGCCCTCGGGCCAGTGCACCCAGGTGAGCTCGTTGTCCTGGCAGTAGGTGTTGTTGTTGCCGTGCTGGGTGCGGCCGAGTTCGTCGCCGTGGGAGATCATCGGCACGCCCTGGGAGAGCATCAGGGTGGCGATGAAGTTGCGCTGCTGGCGGGCTCTGAGCTCCTCGACGGCCGGATCGGTGCTCGGGCCCTCGGTGCCGCAGTTCCAGGAGCGGTTGAAGGACTCGCCGTCGCGGTTGTCCTCGCCGTTGGCCTGGTTGTGCTTCTCGTTGTAGGAGACCAGGTCGCGCAGGGTGAAACCGTCGTGGCAGGTGACGAAGTTGATGGAGGCGATGGGGCGGCGGCCGTCGTCCTGGTAGAGGTCGGAGGAGCCGGTGAGCCGGGAGCCGAACTCGGCGAGGGCGGCGGCCTCGCCGCGCCACAGGTCGCGCACGGTGTCCCGGTACATGCCGTTCCACTCCGTCCACAGCGGCGGGAAGTTGCCGACCTGGTAGCCGCCCTCGCCGAGGTCCCAGGGTTCGGCGATCAGCTTCGCCTGGGAGACCACCGGGTCCTGCTGGACGAGGTCGAAGAAGGAGGAGAGCCGGTCGACCTCGTGGAACTGGCGGGCCAGGGTGGCGGCGAGGTCGAAGCGGAAGCCGTCGACGTGCATCTCGGTGACCCAGTAGCGCAGCGAGTCCATGATCAGCTGGAGCACGTGCGGGCTGCGCATCAGCAGGCTGTTGCCGGTGCCGGTGGTGTCCTCGTAGAAGCGCTGGTCCTGGGCGAGGCGGTAGTAGGAGACGTTGTCCAGGCCGCGCAGCGACAGCGTCGGCCCGAGGTGGTTGCCCTCGGCGGTGTGGTTGTAGACGACGTCCAGGATCACCTCGATCCCGGCCGCGTGCAGCGCCTTGACCATCGACTTGAACTCCTGCACCTGCTGGCCCCGGTCGCCGGTGGAGGAGAAGGAGGAGTGCGGGGCGAAGAAGCCGATGGTGTTGTAGCCCCAGTAGTTGGCCAGGCCCAGGTCGCGCAGCCGGTGGTCACGGACGAACTGGTGCACCGGCATCAGCTCGATCGCGGTGACACCGAGCTTGGCCAGGTGCTCGATCACCGCCGGGTGGGCCAGGCCCGCGTACGTTCCGCGGATCTCCTCGGGGATGCCCGGGTGCAGCCGGGTGAGGCCCTTGACGTGGGCCTCGTAGATGACGGTGCGGTGGTAGTCGGTGCGCGGCGGGTGGTCGGTGCCCCAGTCGAAGTACGGGTTGATCACCACCGAGTGCATGGTGTGCGGGGCGGAGTCGAGGTCGTTGCGGCGCTCGGGGGCGCCGAAGTGGTAGCCGTAGACCGCCTCGTCCCAGTCGATGTGCCCGCTCATCGCCTTGGCGTACGGGTCCAGCAGCAGCTTGGCGCTGTTGTGGCGCTGGCCGAGGCCGGGATTGTACGGGCCGTGGACGCGGAAGCCGTAGCGCTGGCCGGGCTGGACGCCCGGGAGGTAGGCGTGCCGGACGAAGGCGTCCGTCTCGCGCAGTTCGACGGCCGTCTCCGAGCCGTCCTCGTCGATCAGGCACAGCTCGATCCGGTCGGCGCTCTCGGAGAACACCGCGAAGTTGGTGCCGACCCCGTCGTAGGTGGCGCCGAGGGGATAGGGCTTACCGGGCCAGACCTGCATGAGTCCTCAACTTCCTTGCACTCAACGGAAACTGACATGTAGTCCGACAACCTGCCCGGACCCGGACGCTCTCTTCCCGGCCGGGCGGCCGGGCATGTGCGGCGCTCGCGCGCCGTGACGCACGGCACAGTCCGCATACTCCCCGAGCCTTCCCCCGGCGGCCGGGACATGTGATCCCGGTTCGCCCGAACGGGTGTCCAGTGGGCATTCCTCTGATAAGCGGGGCCGGTGACGGGCGGGAGCCCGTGACCGGCGGGACCGGTGCCGGGCGGAGCCTGTGAAGGGTGGGGCCAGTGGTGGGCCCGGGCCCCGTGGGCCATCCGGCTGCGCACGGCTCGCGGCGGGCAGTACCCTTGATCGTCCGGCCGCCCCGGGCTGGTGGCGCTCCATCAGCCGGGCGGGGGCGCAAGTCAGCAGCAACCAGGTGAGGTGGCGCATGGTGTTCCCCGCCGGCGGCCGCGGCTCGGGGTCCGACGGCCCCGACCGGGGCGGCGCCCGCAGCGAGGCGCCCACGGTCGTCATGCGCCCCACCATGACCGGCCGCGCCCTGGTGCCCGCGCAGGGCGGCCCGGTCGAGATCCCCGCCCTGGCCTGGTCCGCCGCCGAGTGGGAGGACGCCTACCAGCGGGTGCGGCTGTCCGGCCGCGCCTACGTCTGGCTCAACCTCGTCGAGCAGCGGCTGCGCTCCCTCGTCGACGAGGTGCTGCACCCCATCTACGCGCCCGCCCACGGCGAGGACTGGGTCACCGCAGCCGCCGGCCCCGCCGGCGAGGAGTGGGCCCACCGGGCCGGCGCCGTCCGCGAGGTCAGCCGCCGCAAGGGCTACCTGCTCGACCCGGCCGACGACGACCCGCTGGTCTTCCTCACCCTGCCCCAGCTGCGCGAGCTGATGGTCCAGCACTGGCCCTGCTTCGAGCCCTACCTGGCCGACCGGCGCGAGATCGAACTCGCCCTGGACGAGCTGGAGGTGGCCCGGCACGTGGTCTCCCGCAACCGGGTGCTCACCCAGACCGTCCTCGCCCAGACCGAGCGGGCCGCCGCCCGCCTGCTCGCCGTCCTCGACGGCGGCGCCGGGGGAGTGCCCGCCGACGTCGTCGAGTCCCTGGTGGCCGGCCGGTACGCGGACGTCGTCGCCGTGCACGCCGACCGCGTCCGCCTCCAGCGCGACCTGCCCGTCGAGGACCTCCTGGAGGGCGCCCGCCGGCTGGACGCGCTCGGCATCGGCCTCGGCATGCTCTGCCAGAACTACACCGGCAAGCGGCTCGTCCGCCTCGCCGGCGACGGCTGCCGGGTCCGGCTGCTCTTCCTCAACCCGGCGAGCAGTGCCGTCCGCCGCCGCGAACGCGAACTGGGCCTCGGGCGGGGCGAGTTGTCCCGCTCCATCGAGATGAACATCATGCACGTGCGCCGGGTGCGGGCCCGGCTGCGCGATCAGGGCGGCTTCGAGATCCGCGTCTTCGACGAGACCCCGCGCTTCACCGCCTACCTGGTCGAGGGCCCGCGCCCGACCGGCCAGGTCGGCGGCCGCCGGCAGACCCGCGACCTCGGCGTCATCCAGCCCTACCTGCGCCGGGCCCGCGGCATGGAGTCCCCCGCGCTGGTCCTGCGCGGCGGCGCCGGCCAGCAGCCCGGCGGCACCGAGGCCGGGCTGCTGGAGGTCTACCGGGAGGAGTTCGAGGGCGCCTGGGGCGACTCCCGGCCGGTGTCCTGAGCGCCGCCGCCCTGAGCGCCGGTGTCCGCGCTGCCGGCTCCCCGGGCGCCGGTCTCCCCGGCGCCGGTCTCCCGCGCGAGCACAGGTCTCCCGAGCGAGCGCAGGTCTCCCGAGCGTCCGCATGCCGGGAAAACCGCTGGTCGCACGGGTGCGCCCGCTGCCACACTGCGGGCCGTGAACAGCCTTCCCCAGTGGACCCTGCGCCCCGCCACCCCCGCCGACGTCGAACCCGTCGCCGAACTCAAGGCCGTCGTCCTGCGCGCCGACCTCGAACGCCTCGGCCGCTACGACGACGACCGGGTCCGCCGGCGCCTGCGGGACGGCTTCTCCAGCCGGCACAGCTCGGTCATCCTCGTCGACGGCGCCTTCGCCGGCTCCGTCACCGTCCGCCCCGCCGACCAGGGCGGCCGCTGGATCGAGCACTTCTACCTCGCCCCCGCCCACCAGGGCCGCGGCCTCGGCACCTCCGTCCTGCGCCACCTCCTCGCCCAGGCCGACGCCGCCGGCGAACCCGTCCGGCTCGACGTCCTCCAGGGCAGCCCCGCCCGCCGCCTGTACGAACGCCACGGCTTCGTCCTCGACCACGAGGACCCGATCGACGTCTACCTGGTCCGCGAACCCGCCGCCTGAACCGGACCGGTGTGACGATAGGCCGGACGGCTGGTAACCGACCGGTAGTCAGCCGATAGGACGTCAGACCCGGTGCGAGCGCGCGCCGGGGCCCGGCCCGCTTGTTAGCGTCCGGTCCATGATCGACAGCCCGTACCCCACCGGCTCCGAGCACCCCCACGCCACCCGGCGCGGCCTCCTGCGCACCGCCCTCGGCGCCTCCACCGCCGGGGCCCTCGCCCTCACCGGCGCCCGCCCCGCCCACGCCGCGCCCCGCGCCGCCGCCGGGCGGACCGCCTTCCACGGCGTCCACCAGGCCGGCATCACCAACCCGCCCCCCGGCTACGGCACCTTCCTCGCCCTCGACGTCAAGGCCCGCGACCACAAGGACCTCGAAACCCTCCTGCGCACCCTCACCGACCGCATCCGCTTCCTCACCGCCGGCGGCACCCCGCCCGACCCCGGCCCCGACGCCGCCCCCGCCGACAGCGGCACCCTCGGCCCCGTCCTGCCCGCCGACGAGCTCACCGTCACCGTCGCCGTCGGCGCCTCCCTCTTCGACACCCGCTACGGCCTCGGCGCCCTGCGCCCCCGCCGGCTCACCGCCATGCGCCCCTTCCCCGTCGACGCGCTGCGCCCCGCCGAATGCCACGGCGACCTCTCGCTCCAGATCTGCGCCGAGAGCCGCGACACCGTCCAGCACACCATCCGGGACCTGCTGCGCAGCACCCACGGCCTGGTCCGGCCCCGCTGGCAGCTCGACGGCTTCCAGAACCGCTCCCGCCCCACCGGCGCCGCCCGCAACCTGCTCGGCTTCAAGGACGGCATCGAGAACCCCGACACCGGGAACGCCCGGGACACGGACACCCTCGTCTGGGTCGGCGACGGCGGCGACGAGCCGCGCTGGGCCGCGGGCGGCAGCTACCAGGTCATCCGCGCCATCCGCATCCTCGTCGCCGGCTGGGACGAGGTGCCGCTCCAGCAGCAGGAACGCATGATCGGCCGACGCAAGAGCGACGGCGCCCCGCTCGGCGCCGCCGACGAGACCGACACCCCCGACTACCGCAACGACCCCGCCGGGGCCGTCATCCCCCTCGACTCCCACATCCGCCTCGCCAACCCCCGCACCGACGGCGCCCGCGACAGCCGCATCCTGCGCCGCGCCTTCAACTACGACCGCGGCCTCGACCCCGACGGCGAACCCGAGCTCGGCCTCGCCTTCTGCTGCTACCAGCAGGACGTGGCCCGCCAGTTCGAGGCTGTCCAGATCCGCCTCGACACCGAACCCCTCGCCCGCCACCTCCGCCCCACCGGCGGCGGCTACTTCTACGTCCTGCCCGGCGTCCGCGACGCCACCGACTGGCTCGGCCGCACCCTCCTCACGGCCGCCTGACGCCCCGCTGCGCGCCACCGGCGCGACCCGTCGCCCTCCCGTCCACCGCCCAGTCGCCCTCCCGTCCACCGCCCAACCGGCCTGCCGCCACCCGGCGTTCGGGCCACCCGCCCCCGCCGGGCCCGCGCCTGCGGGGGTGGGCCCGGTCCCCGCCGACCCCGCCGCCGACCGACCCAGCGGCCGGGTTGTCGGTGGGGCGGGTGATGATAGGGGCTGTTTCGAGCAGCAGGACGGAAGGACACACCCTTATGAGCTGGTGGCAGCAGCCACTGGTCGGCTTCGACCTGGAGACCACGGGCACCGACCCGGCCGTGGACCGCATCGTCACGGCCGCGCTCGTGGACACCGTCGGGGCCGGCCGGGTGGGCGCCGTCCACTGGCTGCTCGACCCCGGAGTGCCGATCCCGGCCGAGGCGGAGGCGATCCACGGCATCGGCGACGGCGTGGCCCGCGGCAAGGGCCGGCCGGCCAAGGAGGCGGTGGAGGAGATAGCCGTCGCGCTCTGCGAGCGGCTCGCCGCCGGGCGCCCGGTGGTCGCCTTCAACGCGCCCTTCGACCTGTCGCTGCTCGACGCCGAGCTGCGCCGGTACGGGCTGGCGCCGCTGGCCGAGCGCCTCGGCGGGCCGGTCGGGCCGGTGCTGGACGCGCTGGTCGTCGACCGGGCGGTCGACCGGTACCGCAAGGGCTCGCGCACCCTGCAGCGGGTCTGCGAGGTGTACGGCGTCGAGCTGACGGACGCGCACGAGGCCGGCAGCGACGCGCTGGCCGCCGTCCGCGTCGCCGTCGCCCTCGCCGAGCGCTACCGGGCCGAGGTCGGCGACGTCGCGCCGACCGAGCTGCACCAGCGTCAGATCGGCTGGTACCGGGAGTGGGCCGAAGGCCTGCAGGAGTGGCTGCGCCGCGGCAAGGACCCGCAGGCCGTGGTCGACCCGCGCTGGCCGATGAGGTAGCCGCGCCGGCAGACTGCCGGGGTGACGGTACGACTCGCCCGGCCCGCCGACCTGCCCGGCTTCCTCGCGCTCGCCGCCGAGGTCGAGCACCGGTTCGGCCCGATGGTGGCCGAGCCCGGCTTCGTCCCGGCCGAAGCCGCCCCCGCAGGCCCGGAGGGCGGCTCCCGGCAGGTCCACCGGCGCCACCTCGGCTGACGGCGTGCCGGGGGTGCTGGCTGCTCCCGCCGGGCGTGCGGTGCCCGGGCCCGCACCTTGCCGCGCTGTCGTCGGCCGCCGATGGCCCCCGGCCTTCGGCCGGGAGGTGCCCCCACCGCATGGACTCTCCCCCAGCCTTCGGCCGGGAGGTGCCCCCATTCCCCGCCTCGCGATGCACGCACCCGGGCACCGCGCGCCGATCCGACGCGAATGGTCGGCCGCACCCCAGGGGCCGGCCCGCGCGCGGCGGACCGCCGGCCGGTCTACGCGGCGGGGAAGTCGAAGGTGTAGCCCTGCGCGACCAGCCAGGGCAGCAGCTCCTTGAGCGCGGCCACGGTCTGGCTGCGGTCGCCGCCGCCGTCGTGCATCAGGATCACGCCGCCGGGCTTGAGCTGCTTCTGGACGGTGGAGACGATGGCGGGCACGCCGGGGCGGGACCAGTCGCGCGGGTCGACGGACCAGGCGAGCGAGGACATGCCGAGGCTCGCGGTGATCTGCTCGTTGTCGGCGTTGAAGCCGCCGCCGGGCGCGCGGAACCAGGTGACCCGGGTGCCGGGGCCGCCGGCCTGGACGATCATGTCCTTGGCGGCGGAGATCTCGTAGGCCGCCTGGTCGTGCGGGAGCTTCGCGAACGGCTGCGGGTGGTGGACGCTGTGGTCGCAGAGCCGGTGGCCGGCCGCGAGGACGCGCTTGACCAGGGCCGGGTTGGCGGCGGCGTTCTGGCCGATCTCGCAGAAGGTGGCCTTGACCTTGTACTGCGCCAGCAGGTCGAGGATCTGGCCGGTGGCGGGGCCGGGGCCGTCGTCGAAGGTGAGCGCCACGGTGCGGCCGCCGGAGGCGGTGGAGCCGATCACGGTGCCCGGCTTGACGGGGGTGGGCGGCGCGGGCGGTGCAGGTGGCGCGGGCTGCGCGGTGGGGGTGGCCGGGGCGGCCGGGTGGGTCGTGCTGCCGGCCGGCGTCGCGGGGACGCCCGTGGTCGCGGTGGCCGTCCCGGTCGGCGCCTTGGGCGTGCGCGGCTTCGGGACGGCCGGCGGGGCGGCGGAGGCGGAGGCGGAGGCGCCGTCGGAGTCGGGGGTGGGCACAACGGTGGCGACCGCGCTGCCGGTCGGCTGGTCGGTGGCCGGCGTGATGGTGATCGGGGGCTGGCCACTCGGGCTGTTCTGCGACTGGAGGGCTCCGCTGGCGGTGCCGCACGCGGCCAGGCCCAGGGCGGCGGCCACCGCGACACAGCCCACGATCAGCCGGCGACGGGCGGCGCGGGGAGTGGGGGTCGGGAGGGAGGGCCGGCGGGTGGCGGGCTGGGGCATGGCGGCGGCTCCTGTGGTGCAGGGGGGTGCAGCGGACGGGTGCCAATCCCTCGGTCAGGATGACCGTCCGATAGGACGCCGATCGTACGTACCCCGGTTGCGGACCGGACCGGATCGCCGTAGGAGTCTTCTCACAGGCGCCCGAGTTGGCGTCCCCACGGCCCGCCGGGTATCCGGACACCTCCGCCCGCCGGGTATCCGGACACCTCCGCCCGCCGGGTCTCCCGAGGCCTGCGCCCGACGGGTGACCGGACGCCTCAGAAGGGGTACCAGCGCACCTCGGTGGCGCCCTCCCGCAGCGAGGCGACCCGGCGCCGGAACTCCGCCAGCGCGGCCGGGTTACCCGGTGCCTGCTGGGCCACCCAGGAGGCGCTGGCGGTCTCCCGGGCCCCGCGCAGCACCGCGAAGCCGGACCAGTCCCGCACGTCCCAGCCGTACGCCTCGACGAACGCCCGGTACTCCTCGCCGGGCACGCCGTACCGGTCGTGGCTGAGCGCGAGGACCACCAGGTCGTGCTCGCGCAGGTCGTGCGAGACGTTCTCCAGGTCGAGCAGGACGGGCCCGTCCGGGCCGACGTGGACGTTGCGGGGCAGCGCGTCGCCGTGGATCACCCCGGGGTGCAGGTGCGGGGCGAGGTCGGGCAGCGCGGCGGCGAAGCCGTCCCGGCGGTGGCGCAGGAAGGCGACGTCCGCCGGGTCGACGTGCCCCTCGGCGGAGGCCAGCCAGCGTTCGACCGGGGCCAGCAGGTCGCGGTGGGCGAGCGGGAACGGCGGCAGCGGCAGCCGGTGCAGGGCGCGCAGCAGCGGGGCGAGGTCGGCGGGGCGGGCGGGGCGGACGGCGGGGGCGAGCCGGTGCCAGAAGGTGACCGGGTGCCCGTGCGCGAGCTGGGGCTCGGGCGCCACCGCGTCGTACGGCCGGACCACCGGGACGCCCTGGGTGGCGAGCCAGTGGGCGACGGCGAGTTCGCGCTGAGCCCGCTCGTACAGCTCGGGGCCGCGGCCGACCTTGGCGACCACGGCCGGGTCGCCGAGGTCGAAGACGGCGTTCTCGCCGAGTGCGAGCAGCCGGGCGTCGCCGGGGCCGGGCAGGCCGGCGGACTCGCAGGCGTGGGCGAGCAGCAGCCGGGCGCGGCCTTCGTCGAAGGGGATCATGACGGTGCTCCGTTGTGCCGGCGTTCATCCGGAGGCCTCCGGACGGTGATCATCATGACGCACGGGGGTGCGGGGGTGGGGTTTTCCCTACCCTCCCACCCTGACATCTCCTCCCAGGGGGTAGGGGGTGGGATCCACCCTGAGGGGGAGCTGTCTCCACCCGGAGCACGAGGTCACGGAGGGTGCGCCCGGGTGAGACTGGGACGGGGCCGCTTCGGGGCGGCCCGACGGGGGTTGGAACACGGGGGCTCCTTGCCGGGCGGCAAGCAAGTACTCGTAGGATGACGCCCAGACCTACTTACCTGCCGACCGGCTAGGGAGCGCCGCCGTGCGTCTCCCGGTCGGTCCTGCCGTCGCCCGGCGTCCCGTCCCCCAAGGGCTGCGGTGAACCATGCCCAGGAGGCATCGAGCATGTTCCACCGACTAGGACAATTCGTCGTTCGCCGCGCGTGGTGGGTGATCATCGCGTGGGTGATCGGGATGATCGCCATCATCATGACCGCGCCGAAGGTCAGCTCGCAGGCTGACGAGGCCTCGTTCCTGCCCAAGCACTACGAGTCCATCCAGGCCGCGCAGGTGCAGGAGCGGGCCTTCCCCGCCGCCTTCACCCCGTCCGCGCTCGCGCTCTTCGAGCGCAACGACGGCGCCGCGCTGACCGACGCCGACCAGACCGCGATGGTCAAGCTGGTCCACGACCTGACGGCGAAGAAGATCGACGGCGTCGAGACGATCCTCCCGCCGGACAAGCAGTCCACCTCGCCCGACCACAAGTACGCGATGGCCCTGATAGCCATCGACAAGTCGAAGCAGCAGGACCAGAACCAGACGGCGGACGTGGCCAAGGCCATTCGCGACGACGGCAAGGCGCTGGCCGCCGGCACCGACCTGAAGTTCCAGCTCGGCGGCCCCGCCGCGCAGGCGCTCGACCAGAAGGACGCCTCCGGCTCGGCCGAGGGCATCATCACCATGGCCACGCTCCTGTTGGTCATCGTGATCGTCGGCATCATCTTCCGCAGCATCCTGGCCGGCCTGCTGCCGATCCTGGTCTCGCTGATGATCGCGCTGCCCGCCTCCATGGGCCTGATCAACTACGCCACCAAGGCGTTCGACCTCAAGAGCACGCCGATCCTGATGGCGATCCTGATCGTCGTCGTGCTCGGCGTCGGCACCGACTACTTCCTCTTCCTCGCCTTCCGCTACCGCGAGCGGCTGCGGGCCGGCGACGACCGCAAGGACGCCGTGGCCAACGCGGTCGGCCGGGTCGGCGAGGCGATCGCCTCCGCGGCCGGCGCCGTCACCATCGCCTTCGCCGCGCTGATCCTCTCCAGCCTCGGCATGTTCCAGGCCCTCGGCCCGGCCCTGGCCATCGCGGTGGTCGTCACCGCCCTGGCCTCGCTCACCCTGGCCCCGGCGCTGCTCGCCGTCATCCCGGCCCGCGCCGTCTTCTGGCCCGGCAAGAAGTGGATGAACGAGCCGAGCGATGCCCGGTTCGCCGCGCTCGGCCGGGTCGTCCAGAAGCGCCCGGCGCTGGCCGCCGCCGTCTCCGGCGGTGTGCTGGTCGCCCTGTCCGTGGGCGCGCTGAGCTACAACGGCCTCTTCGACATGGCCGGCAGCTCGATGCCCAAGGACAAGGAGTCGATGGTCGTCCAGGACAAGATGGCCACCGGCTTCTCCGCCGGCGCCGCCGACCCGAGCCAGGTCTACCTGAGCTCCACCGACGGCAAGAAGCTCGACCCGGCCTCCTTCCCGGCCTACGCCGACAAGCTCCAGCAGGTCGGCGGGGTGTCCAAGGTCTTCCTGCCGAGCGCCGACGCCAAGAGCATCAGCGCCGACGGCGAGACCGCCCAGTTCACCGTCATGCTCAAGGACGCCCCGGCCAGCAACGAGGCGATCAGCACGATCACCGAGCTGCGCACGGTCGCCCACGGGCAGGCCCCGGCCGGCACGGAGGCCAAGGTCGCCGGTCTCACCTCGGTGTTCAAGGACATCAACCTGGCGATGGCCCACGACTACAAGCTGGTCTTCCCGATCGCCGGGCTGCTGATCCTGCTGATCCTCGCGCTCCAGCTGCGCAGCGTGGTCGCCCCCTGGTACCTGATGGCCTCGGTCGGCCTCGGCTTCAGCGCCACGCTGGGCGCCACCACGCTGCTCTTCCAGAAGATCGGCAACGAGACCGGCCTGATGTTCATGATGCCGATCCTCATCTACCTCTTCGTGGTGGCGATCGGGACCGACTACAACATCCTGATCATCGCCCGCCTGCGCGAGGAGGCCCGCGCGGGCCGCAGCCCGCGCGAGGCAGCCCGTGAGGCGCTGCGCCACGGCGGCCCGACCGTCGCCGCGGCCGGCTTCATCCTGGCGGCCTCGTTCGGGACGTTCATGCTCGCGGGCAACACCTTCATGATGGAGTTCGGCTTCGCGATGGCCTTCGGTATCGTGCTGGCGGCCTTCGTGATGGCGATGTTCTTCACCCCGGCGCTCACCGCGCTGATCGGCAACCGCGCCTGGTGGCCCGGTCACGGCGGCACCCCGGGCCACGGCCACGGCCACGGGCAGGGTCACGGCACCGGCCCGGCGCCGGTGGCGGGTGCGCACGGCGTGCCGGAGCCGGCCGGCCGGTACTGACCGGTTCGTCCGGATGCCGGTGCCGACCGGTTCGTTCGGACACGGTCGGTGCCACCAAAGGCGCGTCAACAGGCGGCGCCCCGCTTCGGCGGGGCGCCGTTTGCCCCCTTTCCGTGGCCGCCAAACGTGATCTGCCGAGCACAAAAGTCCCCGGTCAATCGGGGTGTCGCCATGCTACGATCGACTCAGTTGCAGTTTTGGTTCCCATGAACGTATGTGTGCGCCTGCTGGTTCCAACCAACAGGCGCATTTGTTTTGTCCGGTGTTTCAGTCTCCGGATGGGGATCGCGGCTACTCCGGGGTTCACGCGGTGTGAATCCCTGATGCCCCAGTTAGAGGAGACGGTTATGGCTACCGGCACCGTGAAGTGGTTCAACAGCGAAAAGGGCTTCGGCTTCATCGAGCAGGCCGAGGGTGGCCCGGACGTGTTCGCCCACTACTCGAACATCCAGGCGAACGGCTTCCGTGAGCTCGTCGAGGGCCAGCAGGTCGAGTTCGACGTCACCCAGGGCCAGAAGGGCCCGCAGGCCGAGAACATCCGCGTCATCGGCTGACGTCAGCCTCCGCGCTGACTCGCGATCTCGCGAAGCGGGGGCCCGTACCACACGGTGCGGGCCCTCGCCCATGCCGCCGTACGGCCGGGGCGGCGATCTTCCCACCGACGGCCGACCAGTCCCTGACCGGGGCTGCCGACCGACGTACGGAGATTTCGTGACCACCCCTGCCCGCCCGCCGCGCGACCGCGCCGCCCGCAGCACCGACCAGACCCGCCGCGGCGAGAACCCGCGCCGCACCGGCAACGCCGGCCGCGCCGAGAACCCGGAGCGCGCCCGCCGCGGCGAGAACCCGCGTGCCACCGGCAACGCCGAGCGTTCGCGCAAGCCGCGCAACCGCACCGGCGCCCCCAAGAACACCCGTGCCGCGGCCGTGTCCGAGCCCGCCGACTTCACCGTCGTCGAGGGCACCCCGGCCCGGCCCCCGGCGGAGACCTTCGCCGAGCTCGACCTGCCCAAGGCGATCCTCAGCGCGCTCACCCGCGAAGGCGTCACCGCGCCGTTCCCGATCCAGGGCGCCACCCTGCCGGACTCGATCGCCGGCCGCGACGTGCTGGGCCGCGGCCGCACCGGCTCCGGCAAGACCCTCGCCTTCGGCCTGCCGCTGCTCGCCCGTACCGCCGGCCGCCGCGCCGTCGCCCGGTACCCGCTGGCGCTCGTCCTGGTCCCGACCCGCGAGCTGGCCCAGCAGGTCACCGAGGCGCTCACCCCCTACGCGACCGCCGTCAACCTGCGGATCACCACCGTCGTCGGCGGCATGTCGATCAACCGGCAGTCCAACGCCGTCCGCCGCGGCACCGAGGTCCTGGTCGCCACCCCCGGCCGGCTCGACGACCTGATCGGGCGCGGCGACGTCAACCTCTCCGACGTCACCGTCACGGTCCTCGACGAGGCCGACCAGATGGCCGACATGGGCTTCCTGCCGCAGGTCAGCAAGCTGCTGGAGCAGGTCGCCGAGGGCGGGCAGCGGATGCTCTTCTCCGCCACCCTGGACCGCAACGTCGACCGCCTGGTCAAGCGCTTCCTGACCGACCCGGTGACCCACTCGGTCGACCCGTCGGCCGGCGCGGTCACCACCATGGACCACCACGTCCTCCAGCTCGACCCGGCCGACAAGGCGTCGACCACCGCGCACATCGCCTCCCGCGACGGGCGGGTGATCATGTTCGTGCACACCAAGCACGGCGCCGACCGGCTGGCCAAGCAGCTGCTCGCCAACGGCGTCAGGGCCGCGGCCCTGCACGGCGGCAAGTCCCAGCCGCAGCGCAACCGGGTGCTGGACCAGTTCCGGGACGGAAACGTCACCGCGCTGATCGCCACCAACGTCGCCGCCCGCGGCATCCACATCGACGGCCTCGACCTGGTCGTCAACGTGGACCCGCCGGTCGACCACAAGGACTACCTGCACCGCGGCGGCCGCACCGCCCGGGCCGGCGAGTCCGGGACGGTCGTCACCCTCGTGCTGCCCGAGCAGCGCCGCGAGGTCAACCGGCTGATGACGGTCGCCGGCATCCGCCCCACCGTCACCAAGGTCCGTCCCGGCGACGCCGACCTCGCCAAGATCACCGGCGCCCGCACCCCCAGCGGCGTCGCGGTCGCGGTCGCCGTCCCGGTGCCCGCCGAGGCGCCCGCCGCCAAGTCCGAGGCCAAGGCCGGCAACCCGCGCCGCCGCCCCGGCAAGCGCTCCGGGCTGCCCGCCGACGTCGACATGAACGGCAACCCGCGCCGCGCCCGCCCCAAGCAGCGCCTCGGCGCCGCCGCCCAGGGCGACCGCCCCCAGGCGGCCGGCTTCATCGGTCGCTCCTCCGGCCGGGCCAAGCCCGGCAGCGGCGCCAAGTCCGGCTCCAACTACGGCACCGGCCGCCAGCGCCGCACCTTCGACTGACGGTCGTCCGAGTCCCGCCGAACGGGCCCCGCGGCCTCCCCGCACCAGGGGGAGGCCGCGGGGCCCGTTCCGCGTTCCGGGGCGGGGCCGGCGGGCGCGACGCCGCTGTCCGCGCGGTGAAACTGCCGCCCCGGACGACGTCGCAGTCCAGCGCCGGTCACCCCGGCAGCTGCCGTCGAACTGCCGTTGACGGTCGCCCACGGGCCCCCGAGTCTTTCCCGTGGCCCACACATCCGTCGCACCGTCACCACGGAGCCGCGGAGGGTGAGTCGACACCACTCGCCGACCGGAAGGACGACCGTACCGATGCGCCGCACCTCCGCACTGCTGACCACCGCCCTGCTCGCCGGGGCCGCCGCCCTGGTCGCCCCGGCCACCTCCGCCCAGGCCGCGCCCGCCTGTTCCGCCTACGTCGCGGGCTGGAACGCCGTGGGCACCTGTACCGGCCTCGACCCGATGCAGACCTGGTCCGTCACCGCCAACTGCTCCTACTGGAACGCCGACCACACCGTGCAGTTCTTCCGCCCCGCGTTCGGCGGCGTGGCGATCGGCGACGGCACCGCATCCGCCGCCTGCGGCATCGGCGACACCGTCATGTTCCCGCGCGTCCTCCTGGGCGCCGTGCCGCCCGCGGGCCCGACCGGCCAGATCACGGGCTACGCGAGCAAGTGCGTCGACGTGAAGGGTGCCAACGTCGGCAACGGCACCCCCGTCCAGATCTACGACTGCAACAACTCGTGGGCGCAGAAGTGGCGGATCGGCGTCGACGGCACGATCCGCGCCCTCGGCAAGTGCCTGGACGTCTCGGGCGGCGGCACCGGGAACGCCACCAAGGTCCAGATCTACGACTGCAACGGCACCGGCTCCCAGCAGTGGCAGGCCCGTCCCGACGGCTCGCTGCTCAACCCGCAGTCCGGTCGCTGCCTGGACGACCTCGGCTTCTCCACCGCCAACGGCAACCAGCTGGGCATCTGGGACTGCAACGGCGCCGACAACCAGAAGTGGAACCTGCCGGTCTGACGACCCGTCCGGTCCGCCGCCCCGGAACCCCGCCGGGGCGGCGGACCGGCGGCTCGGACCGCCGACCCCACCCCCACCGCCGTCATGGCGGGCCCGGCCGGCACCCTCTACCAGCTATCCGGCGGCCTCGCCGCCTCCGACACCGGCCACCCGGCGGACACCTTCACCCTCCGCCGGATCTCACCGCCTCCATGACCCTCCCCGATGTTGGTGAAGTACAGTGGTATGTACATCACCAACATCGATCGACGGAGGTGCCGAATGTCCGTGACACAGATCGACATCGACGAAGAGGCGCTGGAACGGGCGATGGCCCTGGCCGGAGTGCGCACCAAGAAGGACGCCGTCAACCTCGCGCTGCGCTTCTACGCCGATCAGCAGGAGCGCGCGGCCCGCATCGGCCGCCATTTCGAGCGGGCACGGCACTGGGGAGCCGTCGAGCACGCCGAGCGGCTGCACCAGGCCGAGAAGGACGCTCGGTGATCTACCTCCTCGACACCTCCGCACTGTTCCGGCTGCTGCGTGAGCCGAAGCTCCAGACCGCTTGGTACGACGCGATCGACGCCGGGTCGATCGCGTCGTGCTATCCGCAGCGGGCCGAGTTCCTCTACAGCGCGCGCGACGGCCGGGAGTACGACGAGATCTCCGAGATGTTCGCCGAGCTCTACCCGGATGTCTCGGTGCCCAAGAGCGCGGGCCGCTGGATCGACACGGTGCAACGGCGGATGGCGCTCGCCGGGCAGCACCGGAGCGCCTCCGCCGTGGACCTCGTGATCGCGGCGACGGCCGCGCACCACGGACTCACGGTTCTCCACGACGACGCGGACTACCGGACCGTGGCGCGGCACGCCGCCGACCTCGGCGAGCACAGCGTCCTGGACCACGCCTGAGCCGGCACCGGGCTCAGGCGGTGAGGGCCGGGGCCGTCGGTGCGGCCCGGCGCGCGGCGTCGTAGCGCTCCAGCAGCAGGGTGGCGAGTTCGGGGGCGGGGCCGAGCACGCCGGCCACGACGTCCGCCCCGGTGGCCCCGGACGTCCCGGTCGAGGCCTCGGCGATGCGGTCGGGCAGCAGGCCCGGGGCCAGCAGGTAGGGGGAGACGGCGGTACGGGCGACGCCGGCGGCGCGCAGGGCGGTCAGGGCGTCCGGGACGCGCGGGCCGCCCGCGGAGGCGTAGGCCACCTCGACGGCCGCCCAGCCCCGGCTGCGGCGCCACTCGGCGGCCACCGCGCGGGTGGCGGCGTCGGCGGCCGGGTCGGAGGAGCCGGCCGCCGCGAGCACGACGCCGGTCCGGGCCCGGACGGCGGGCGAGGCGAGGTCGGGCCCGGCCTCGGCCAGCCGCCGGTCCAGCGCGGCGAGCAGCAGCGGGGAGGGGCCGAGCACGTCCGCCACCGGCAGCCGGGAGCCGGCGGCCCGCAGCGCGGCGGGGACGTCGTGCTTGGCGTGGTACGCCCGGTTGAGCAGCAGCGGGACGGCCACCGCGTCGTCGAGCCGCCCCACCACCTGCGGGATGCGCGGCGCGCAGTGGTCCAGGTACGCGGTGGCGACCTCCAGCCCGGGGCGTTGCGCCCGCACCCCGTCGACGAGCGCGGCGACCGTGGCGGCGTGCCGCGGATCGCGGCTGCCGTGCGCGATGAGGAGGAGTGCGGGCATGGCGGGAGTCCTTGCTCGGTCCTACTTGGAGGTGGCCAGCAGGCCGCGGTTGCGCAGCACCCGGCGCTCGACCGGGGTGAAGACCAGCAGCTCGATGGCGATGCCGACGAACAGGATGAGGATGATGCCGAGCAGCACCCCGGACATGTCGGAGAACTCGCGCTGGTCCTCCAGGAACCGGCCCAGGCCGCGGCCGAGGTCGGGGGAGGAGGCGACCAGTTCGGCGGCCATCAGGGAGCGCCAGGAGAACGCCCAGCCCTGCTTGAGCCCGGCCAGGTAGCCGGGCAGCGCGGCGGGGATCAGTACGTGCCGGGCGCCGGTGAGACCGGTGGCGCCGATGGTGCGTCCGGCGCGCAGGAACAGCGGCGGCACCTGGTCGATGCCGGCGACCAGGCCGTTGGCGATGGAGGGGACGGCGCCGAGCAGGATGACCGCGTACATCATCTGGTCGTTGATGCCGAGCCAGATGACCGCGGCCGGCACCCAGGCGACCGACGGCAGCGACTGCAGGCCCTGCAGGACCGGTCCGATGGCGGTGCGCACCGGGCGGACGCGGGCGACGACCAGCCCGATCGGGGTACCGATGACGACGGCGAGCAGGAAGCCGGACAGGCCGCGCCAGACGCTGGTCCAGATGATCGAGAACAGGGTGCCCTGGTACCAGAGGTCCTGGGCGGAGTGCCACACGTCCGTCGGGCTGGGCAGCTTGTAGGAGGAGGTGAGGTGCAGGCTGTACGCGCCCTGCCACAGGGCGAGCACCACGAGGACGCCGATCAGTGGCGGCAGCGCCTTGCTCCGCAGCGCCTCGCCGAGCGAGCCGCGCTGGGCCGAGACGGTGTCGAGGGCGTCCAGGCCGGCGCCGACGCCCGCGGTGTCGGTGGCGGCCTTGCGCAACTCCAGGACCGGGGTGGTGTCAGTGCTGGCCATGGCGACGGATCTCCCCACGCAGTTCTTCGGTGATCTCGATGGACAGGTCGGCGACGCCGGAGGACTCGATGCGGCGCGGCTGCGGCAGGTCGATCCGCCACTCGCGGGCGACCCGGCCGGGGCGCGAGGAGAGCAGGACGACGCGCTGGGCGAGCCGCACGGCCTCGCGCACGTTGTGGGTGACGAACAGGACGGACAGCTGCCGTTCGGCCCAGATCCGGGTGATCTCGTCGTGCAGCACGTCGCGGGTGATGGCGTCGAGCGCGGCGAACGGCTCGTCCATCAGCAGCACCTTGCTGCCCTGGGCGAGCGCGCGGGCCATCGCGACGCGCTGGCGCATGCCGCCGGACAGCTCGTGCACGCGCTTGCCGTACGAGCCGCCCAGGCGGACGAGTTCGAGCAGGCGCTCGGCCTCGGCGCGGCGCTCCGGGCGGGGGACGCCGGCGAGCTTGAGGGCGAGTTCGATGTTGCGGCCGGCGGTGAGCCAGGGGAACAGCGCGTGCTCCTGGAACATCAGCGCGGGGCGACCGCCGGGCACCTCGATGGCGCCCGCGGTGGGCTTGTCGAGGCCGGCGACCAGGTTGAGCAGGGTGGACTTGCCGCAGCCCGAGGCGCCGAGCAGCGTGACGAACTCACCGGGCGCGACGTCGAGGGTGATGTCGTCCAGGACGTGGGTCTGCGCGCCCGGGCGGCCGAAGGACTTGTGCACGTGCGAGATCCGGACGGCGGGTGTGGCGCCGCCGGCGTCGGCACCGGGGGTGTCCGCCGAGGTGGTCAGTGCCGGGGTCATCCGGACACCTCCTGCGTGAGTGGTCGGAGGCTGGCGAGGTGGGCCGGGGTCCGGCCCCGCCCGCCCCGGTGGGCATCGATCGGGGATCGACCGGGCGGGGGGCCGGACCGCGGAGTCGGGGGCGGACCGCGGAGTCGGGGCGGACCGCGGCGCTACTTGCCGCCGAGTCCGGCGTCCGCCACGGGGCCCTGGCCCTTGGCCGCGAGCACCTTGTTGAGCAGGGTGAGGTCGTAGATGCCGTTCAGGTTGGGCTTCTTGAGCAGCCCGGCGGTCACGGCGTGGTCGGCCTCGGCCTGCAGGGTGCCGGCCAGCGGGTCGTCGAGGAAGTCGACGTCGGCCCAGGCCGGGTCGAGGACGGCCGGCTCCAGCGCGTTGCCGGCCTCCTTCTTGATCGCCTCGTTGGCGTCGGCCTTGGCCTTGTCCGGGTTGGCCTTGATGAAGGCGTTGGTGTTCACCGAACCGCGCAGCACGGCCTCCACCACGTCCGGGTGCTCCGTGAGGAACTTCTGCGAGACGATGATGTTGGTGATCACGAACTTCTTGTCCGGCCAGACGTCCTTCTCGTTGAGCAGGACCTTCGCGCCGAGGGTGACCAGCTTGGAGGCGGTGGGCTCGGGCACCCAGGCGCCGTCGATGGAGCCCTGCCGGTAGGCGTCGGGGGTGACCTTGTTGTCGGTGCGCACCACCGAGACGTCGCCCGCGCCGGTCGCCGCGTCGATCTTGTAGCCCTTGCCCGCCAGGTAGTTGAGCAGCGCCACGTCCTGGGTGTTGCCCAGTTGCGGGGTGGCTATCTTCTTGCCCTTGAGGTCTTCCAGCGAGGAGATCTTGTCCGGGTTGACCACCAGCTTGACCCCGCCGGAGGCCGAACCGCCGATGATCTTCAGGGACTTGCCGTCGGACTTGGTGTAGCCGTTGATCGCGGGGGAGGGGCCGATCCAGCCGATGTCGATCGACCCGGCGTTGAGCGCCTCGATCTCGGACGGGCCCGCGTTGAAGACCTGGGTCTTGATCTGGGTGGCGCCCAACTCCTTCTGGAACAGCCCCTCCTGGAGGCCGACCAGCGCGGTGCCGTGGGTCAGGTTGGCGAAGTAGCCGATCTTCACGGTGTCCGCGGAGAGCTTCGCGCCGGAGGCGGCGGCCGAGCCGGAGGTGGAGTCGGCGGCGTTGGACTTCTTGTCGTCCGCCTTGGAGCCGTAGCTGCAGGCCGACAGCAGGGTCACGGCGGTCAGGCCGGCCACCGCGGCCACGGCGGAGCGTCTGATCCGGCCGGCGTTCGGGCGGACCGGCCTAGGCGAGAGGGCGCTGCGGGCGGGTGCCTGGTTCGGTGCCAAGGGTGGGTCCTGTTCATGGACGGACCGTCAGGAAGCGGTCCTGGGACGGAAGTTCTGGTGTGGCGCTGGCGGCATCGTCGATGCCGGGCAAGCCGGGCCGGCTGCGGGGGAGCCGGCCCGGTGACGGGGCGTTCTCAGCCCCGTCGGCCCACACATCGGGTCAGGCCGCCCTGGCCGCTGCCGAGGACGCCGCTGCCGATGCGGCCGCCTTCCTTGTCCATGCCCGAGAACGCCTCGCTGGGCATCAGACCCAGTCCTCCTCGGCGGGTTCGGTGGCGCGTACGGTCGCGAAGGCCTCGCCCGCCATGCCGGCGGTGAGGGTGGTGCCGTCGGCCGGGTCGATCAGCAGGAACGAGCCGGTGCGGCGGTTGTCGCGGTAGGTGTCGAGGGCCAGCGGCTCGGCGGTGCGCAGCACCACGTGGCCGATGTCGTTGACGGTCAACCCCTCGGCGCCGGAGCGCTGTTCGAGGGTGTCGATGTCGATCCGGTACGTGATGTCCTTGACCAGCGCGCGCACGGTGCGGGTGGTGTGCTTGAGCAGTACCTTGTCCCCGGCGCGCAGCGGGCGCTCGTTGAGGTGGCTGACGGTGGCCTCGATGTCCTTGGTGGGGACGGGGGCCGGGCCGGCCGCGAGCAGGTCGCCGCGGGAGACGTCGAGGTCGTCGGTGAGGCGGACGGTGACGGACTGGGGCGCCCAGGCGAGCTGCGTCTCCTTGTCGAGCGCGTCGATCCCGGCGACGGTGGTGGTGTGGCCCGAGGGCAGGACCGTCACGGCGTCGCCGACCCGCAGCACGCCGGAGGCCAACTGGCCGGCGTAGCCGCGGTAGTCGGGGTGCTCCTCGCTCTGCGGGCGGATCACGTACTGGACCGGGAAGCGGGCCGGTTCGGCGCTCGGGTCGCTGCCGACCGGGACGGTCTCCAGGTGCTCCAGCAGGGTCGGGCCGCCGTACCAGTCCATGTGCGCGGACGGTTCGACGACGTTGTCCCCGGCGAGGGCGGAGATCGGTACGGCCACCACGTCGCCCACGCCGAGCGAGGCGGCGTAGGCGGTGAACTCCTCGGCGATGGCGGCGAAGACGGGCTCCGCGTACTCGACCAGGTCCATCTTGTTGACGGCCAGCACCACATGCGGCACCCGCAGCAGCGCGGCGACGGCGGCGTGCCGGCGGGTCTGCTCGACGACGCCGTTGCGCGCGTCGACCAGGACGACGGCGAGTTCGGCGGTGGAGGCGCCGGTCACCATGTTGCGGGTGTACTGCACGTGCCCGGGGGTGTCGGCGAGGATGAACCGCCGCCGGGGGGTGGCAAAGTAGCGGTAGGCGACGTCGATGGTGATGCCCTGCTCGCGCTCGGCGCGCAGGCCGTCGGTGAGCAGCGCGAGGTCGGGCGCGTCCTGGCCGCGGCCCAGGGAGACGCGCTCGACGGCCTCCAGCTGGTCGGCGAGCACCGACTTGGAGTCGTGCAGGAGGCGGCCGACCAGGGTGGACTTGCCGTCGTCGACGGATCCGGCGGTGGCGAAGCGCAGCAGGGAGGTGGCGGTGGTTTCCTGGACGGTGCTCATTTAGAAGTATCCCTCGCGCTTGCGGTCTTCCATCGCGGCCTCGGACAGCTTGTCGTCGGCCCGCGTGGCGCCGCGTTCGGTGAGGCGGCTGGCGGCGATCTCGGCGATCACTGCCTGGATGTCGGTGGCGTCGGAGTCGACGGCGCCGGTGCAGGACATGTCGCCGACGGTGCGGTAGCGGATCAGCCGCCGCTCGACGGGCTCGTCATCCTTGGGGCCGCCCCACTGGCCGGCGGTCAGCCACATGCCGCCGCGGGAGAAGACGTCGCGCTCGTGGGCGTAGTAGATCTCCGGGAGGTCGATGCCCTCGCGCTCGATGTACTGCCAGACGTCCAGCTCGGTCCAGTTGGACAGCGGGAAGACGCGGACGTGTTCGCCGACCGCGTGGCGGCCGTTGTAGAGGGACCACAGCTCGGGGCGCTGGCGGCGCGGGTCCCAGGCGCCGAACTCGTCGCGCAGGGAGAAGACGCGCTCCTTGGCGCGGGCCTTCTCCTCGTCGCGGCGTCCGCCGCCGAACACCGCGTCGAAGCGGCCCTTCTCGATGGCGTCGAGCAGCGGGACGGTCTGCAGCGGGTTGCGGGTGCCGTCCGGGCGCTCGCGCAGCCGGCCGTCGTCGATGAAGTCCTGGACGTGGGCGACGTGCAGGCGCAGGTGGTGCTCGGCGACGACGCGGTCGCGGTAGGCGATGACCTCGGGGAAGTTGTGCCCGGTGTCGACGTGCAGAAGGGAGAAGGGCACGGCGGCCGGGTGGAAGGCCTTGAGTGCCAGGTGCAGCATGACGATGGAGTCCTTGCCGCCGGAGAACAGGATCACCGGGCGCTCGAACTCCCCCGCGACCTCGCGGAAGACGTGCACCGACTCGGCCTCCAGCGCGTCCAGGTGGGACAGCGCGTACGGGGTGTCGTCGGTGCGGACCGGGCTGTCGGTCGCGGTGGTCATGCCAGACCCCTCTCGGTCAGGAAGGCGTGCAGCTCGGCGGCGGACTCGGCGACCGCGCGGCCCTGCGTCCGGATCCGCAGCTCCGGCTTCTCCGGAGCCTCGTACGGGTCGTCCACGCCGGTGAGCCCGGTGATCTCGCCGGCGGCCTGCTTGGCGTACAGGCCCTTGACGTCGCGTTCGGCGCACAGCTCGACCGGGGTGGCGACGTGGATCTCCAGGAACTCGGTGCCGGCCGTGGCGTGCCGCCCGCGCACGGCGGCGCGGGAGTCGGCGAACGGGGCGATCACCGGGGCGAGCACCTTGACGCCGTTGGCGGCGAGCTTCTCGGCGACGAAGCCGATCCGGGTGACGTTGGTGTGCCGGTCCTCGCGGGTGAAGCCGAGGCCCTTGGAGAGGAACTCGCGGATCTCGTCGCCGTCCAGGACCTCGACCTTGTGGCCCTCGGCGCGCAGCCGCTCGGCCAGGGCGAAGGCGAGCGTGGTCTTGCCCGCGCTCGGCAGCCCGGTCAGCCACACGGTGGCGCCGCGCTCGCGGGGGGCGGCCGCGGGGGCCGCCTCCGCGGCTCCGTCGGCGGCGGCCGGGGTGTCGGCTGTGGTCACTTTTCGAAGTCCTTAGGGAGTAGGTGGCAGGTGGTCAGAGGTGGATGCCGCACTCGGTCTTGCCGGATCCGGACCAGCGGCCGGCCCGGGCGTCCTCGCCCTCGGCGGGCTTGCGGGTGCAGGACAGCGGCGAGCAGCCGATCGAGGTGTAGCCCTCCCACAGCAGCGGGTTGAGCAGCACCCCGTGGGCGGCGACGTAGGCGTCCACGTCCTCCTGCGTCCACCGGGCGATCGGGGCGATCTTGACCTTGCGGCGCCTGGCGTCCCAGGAGACCACCGGGGTGTTCGCCCGGCTCGGGGACTCGTCGCGGCGCAGCCCGGTGGCCCAGGCGTCGTAGCCGCCGAGGCCGCGGTTGAGCGGCTCGACCTTGCGCAGCGAGCAGCACAGGTCCGGGTCGCGGTCGTGCAGGTTCGGCCCGTGCTCGGCGTTCTGCTCGGCGACGGTGCGCAGCGGCGTGAGGGTGATGACGTTGACCGGCATGGTCGCGGCCACCGCGTCGCGGGTGCCGATGGTCTCCGGGAAGTGGTAGCCGGTGTCCAGGAACACGACGTCCACGCCGGGGAAGACCGAGGAGGCGAGGTGGGCGACGACCGCGTCCTCCATCGAGGAGGTGACGCAGAAGCGCTTGCCGAAGGTGACGGCGGCCCAGGTCAGGATCTCCTGGGGCGTCGCCTCCTCCAGCTCGCGGCCGGCCCGGGCGGCTGTCTCCTCGCCATCAATCACGTTGCTCATGTGACGCACCCCCGTGGTTCGTCGGAGACAGCAGGCCGAGGAACTTCAACTGGAAGGCGCGGCGGCAGCCGTGGCATTCCCAGGCCCCGTGCCCGGCCTCGGAGGGGCGCAGATCCTCGTCCCCGCAGTAGGGGCAGAAGAACGGGGCGGCGCGTTCGCTCACGACAGCTGCTCCTCGCCGGCGCGGGCCGCCCACTGGGCGAAGCGCTCGCCCTCGGCGCGGTCGGCCTGGTAGCGGGTCAGGAGGCGCTCGACGTAGTCGGGCAGGCCCGCCTTGGTGACCTTGAGGCCGCGGACCTTGCGGCCGAAGCCGGCCTCCAGGCCGAGCGCGCCGCCCAGGTGCACCTGGTAGCCCTCGACCTGCTCGCCGTTCTCGTCCGAGACCAGCTGGCCCTTGAGGCCGATGTCGGCGACCTGGATGCGGGCGCAGGCGTTCGGGCAGCCGTTGATGTTGATGGTCAGCGGCTCGGCGAAGTCCGGCAGGCGCTTCTCCAGTTCGTCGATGAGCGTGCGGCCGCGCTCCTTGGTCTCGACGATGGCGAGCTTGCAGTACTCGATGCCGGTGCAGGCCATGGTGCCGCGGCGGAACGGCGACGGGGTGACCCGCAGGTCCAGCGCCTCCAGGCCGGCCACCACCGCGTCGACCTGGTCCTCGGCGACGTCGAGGATCAGCATCTTCTGCTCGGCGGTGGTGCGCAGCCGGCCGCTGCCGTGCGCGGCGGCGAGGTCGGCGATCCGACCCAGCAGCCGGCCGTCGACGCGGCCGACGCGCGGCGCGAAGCCGATGTAGTACTTGCCGTCCCGCTGCCGGTGGACGCCGACATGGTCGCGCCAGCGGCCGCTGGGCTCCTGCGGCGCGGGGCCGTCGACCAGCCGGTACTTGAGGTACTCGTCCTCCAGCACCTGACGGAACTTCTCCACGCCCCAGTCGGCGACCAGGAACTTCAGCCGGGCGCGGTTGCGCAGCCGGCGGTAGCCGTAGTCGCGGAAGATGCCGATGACGCCGCCGTAGACGTCGGCCACCTCGTCCAGCGGGACCCAGGCGCCCAGGCGCACGCCCAGCTTGGGGTTGGTGGAGAGGCCGCCGCCGACCCACAGGTCGAAGCCGGGGCCGTGCTCGGGGTGGACCACGCCGACGAAGGCGACGTCGTTGATCTCGTGCGCGACGTCCAGCAGCGGGGAGCCGGAGACGGCGGACTTGAACTTGCGCGGCAGGTTGGAGAAGTCCGGGTTGCCGATGAAGCGCCGCTGGATCTCCTCGATGGCGGGGGTGCCGTCGATGATCTCGTCCTCGGCGATGCCGGCCACCGGGGAGCCGAGGATGACGCGCGGGGTGTCGCCGCAGGCCTCGGTGGTGGACAGACCGACGGCCTCCAGCTTCCGCCAGATCGCCGGGACGTCCTCGATCCGGATCCAGTGGTACTGGACGTTCTGGCGGTCGGTCAGGTCGGCGGTGTTGCGGGCGTACTGCTCGGAGACCTCGGCGATCGCCTTCAGCTGGGCGACCGTCAGCCGGCCGCCGTCGATGCGCACGCGCAGCATGAAGTACTCGGCGTCGAGCTCGTGCGGGTCCAGGATCGCGGTCTTGCCGCCGTCGATGCCCTCCTTGCGCTGGGTGTACAGACCCCACCAGCGCATCCGGCCGCGCAGGTCGGCGGGGTCGATCGAGTCGAAGCCACGGTGCGCGTAGATCGTCTCAATACGTGTCCGCACATTGAGACCGTCGTCGTCCTTCTTGAACTGCTCGTTGGCGTTCAGAGGAGTGAAGTGGCCCATGCCCCACTGGCCCTCGCCGCGGTGGCGGGTCGCCTTGCGCGTCGCCGCGGGGCGGCGCGCGGCGGCGCGGTCGGCCGTGGGCTCGGCGGTCTCGGGAGTGGTGGCCATGGTGAAGTCCTTCGAGGCAGGTGGCTCTGACGCCGGGTGGGTCGCTGGGCGTGCTCGGCGGTGCGCTGCTGCTGTGACCTGCGGGTTTTCCCAGGGCCGGGAGAGCAGTGACCGTGACCGGGCGGGCGCCTGCACGTCCGATTCAGCGGGGACGGCGAGGAGGATGGCGCCGGGGGCGGTGGTGCGGCGGGGTGGGCTCAGATCACCGGACAGATGGCGCTGGACACGCGAAGGAGATCGACGTGGAGTCGACCTACTAGGGTGGTTCCGGCGCTCGGCATGGCAAGAGATTCGCACGGCGCGGGACCCGCGGTCCACTAACATCCGCATGATGGACGCTGAAGTTTCGCCATGTGAGACTCCCGGCCATTCCCGCCGCTCCCCGCGTCGGCGCCCGGCCACGCGCCCGCACCCCGGGGGAGATCAACCGGGCCGCCCCGGCCCGATACCGTTAGTCCTGTGGAAGCAGCAGGCGATACGAGCAGACCGAACCCCGAACGGCCCTCCCGGCGTCGGGGCAAGGGCGCCAGGCGTGCGGCCAAGCAGGCCACCTGGCACCGCACGGCGTGGGAACTGGTCAAGGACACCACCAACACCTGCGTCGAGTACCGGGTCACCGGCCTCGCCGCGGAGGCCGCCTTCTTCACCCTGCTGTCGATCCCGCCGCTGCTCCTCGGACTGGCCGGCACCCTCGGCTACCTCGACGAGTTCCTCGGCGCCGGCACCATCGACCGGCTCAAGCACGACATCGTCTCGGCCTCCGGGACGGTCCTGTCGGACTCGTCCGTCCGCGAGATCGTGGTGCCCCTGCTGAACCAGGTGTTCGACCGCAGCCGGCCCGACCTCGTCTCGATCGGCTTCCTGCTGTCGCTGTGGTCCGGCTCCAGGGCGCTCTACATCTTCATCGACACCATCACCGTCATGTACGGGCTCGACGGCAAGCGAGGCATGGTCAAGACCCGGCTGATGTCGCTCGGCCTCTACCTCGGCGCCCTCGTCATCGGCTCCCTGGTGCTGCCGCTCCTGATGGCCGGACCCGGACTGGTCGAGAACGCCGTGCCCGGGATCGCCGGGCTGGTCGGCGCCGCGTACTGGCCGGTCGCCATCGTGCTGCTGATCGTCTCCCTGACCACCCTGTACCACCTGGCCGTCCCCGTCTCCACGCCCTGGCGCGAGGACATCCCCGGCGCCCTGGTCGCTCTGGTGGTGCTGGTCTTCTGCAGCGTGGCCCTGCGGATCTACCTGGTCAGCTCGGTCGAGGGCCCCTCGGTGTACGGCTCGCTGGCCGCGCCGGTGGCCGTGCTGCTGTGGATCTTCGTGGTCGCCCTGGCCGTCCTCATCGGCGCCGCCATGAACGCCGCCATAGACCGCCGCTGGCCCACCCTGGAGACCGCCGACGCGCGCGCCGAGAACGAGCGCGCCCACGAGGAGGCCGCCGCCGCCGTGGTCCGCGAGGTCGCCGCCCGGCGGGCCGCCGAACGGGCCCGGCGCGCCCGCGAACTCGGCCTCGCCGAGGGCGTCGAGGAGGAGTGGGGCGAGGAGGAGGCCGACGACGTCGAGGTCCCCTCCGAGTACCCCGAGCGCTGGGCCGACGTGCTGGCCGCCGAGAACGTCCGCGGCCGCCTCACCGCCCGCGGCGGGCCCCACCACCGGCCCGCGCCGCCCCCGCCGGACAGCGACCGGCCGACCGGGCCGCCGCCGGAGCGGCAGGCGCCGGACTACCCGCCCCGGCCGCCGTGGGAGCAGCAGCGGTAGGGGCTCCGGGAGCCACGACGCCACGACGGGCAGGGCCTCCTCCGCGGGATGCGGGGGAGGCCCTGTGCGTTTCCTGCGCGTTTCCTGTGCGGCCGTCACCGGGTGTTCGGCGGGTGCCGGGTGCGCGGGTGTCGGCCCGTGGGTCTGTCGGTCCGTGGGCCCGTCGGTCCGTGGGTCCGGGCGGGGCCCGGGTGGTCGGACGAGGGTCAGGCGGTGGCCGGGCTCGGCGGGAAGGGGGACTGCGGGGCCGGGGGGTTGCCGTACCCGTACGCGGACGGCTCGGCCGGGGCGTGCGGGCCGGCCGGGTCCGCCCCCGTCGGGTCCGGGCCGGCCGGGTTCACGGAGATCGGGGCCGTCAGGGTCGAGCCGCGGGGCGGGGTCGGGCCCGGGGCCGCCGGGGTCGAGCCGCCCGGGGCCGCCGACCGGTCGGCCGGTCCGGCCTGCGCCGGGAGCGGATCGGGGCTCGGCGGCGCCGGCTCCAGGGCCGTCCGTCCGGCCGAGTCGCTCAGCTTGATCAGCAGCGCCACGATCAGCCAGTTCGCCAGCAGCGACGAGCCGCCCGCCGCCAGGAACGGCAGCGCCTTACCGGTCAGCGGCACCAGCCCGCTCACCCCGCCGACCACCACGAACACCTGCAGCGCCAGCGCCGTCGACAGCCCCGCCGCCAGCAGCTTGCCGAACGGGTCGGTCAACCCGACCGCCGTCCGCAGCCCGCGCTGGACCAGCAGCAGGTACACCAGCAGCACCGCCGTCACCCCGGCCAGGCCCAACTCCTCGCCGATCGTGGTGAAGACGAAGTCGCTGCGCCCGGCGAAGCCGATCAGCCACGGTCGCCCCGAGCCCAGGCCCGTCCCGGTCAGGTGCCCGGTGCCCAGGCTGAACAGCGCCTCGGCGGGCTGGTCGGAGATGATCGCCGGGTCGTGGTGCTCCTTGTAGATGTCGAGCGGGTGCAGCCAGGCCTCGACGCGCCCGTGCACGTGCGGTTCCACGGTGCCGACCACCGCCGCTCCGCCGACCGCCATCAGCACGCCGAGCACCACCCAACTGGTCCGCTCGGTCGCCACGTACAGCATCACGACGAAGACGCCGAAGAAGATCAGCGAGGTGCCGAGGTCGCGCTCGAAGACCAGCACCAGCAGGCTGACCACCCAGATCGCCAGCACCGGGCCGACGTGCCGCCCGCGCGGCAGGGTCATCCCCCAGATCTTCCGGCCGGCCAGCGCGAGCGCGTCCCGGGACGCCATCAGGTAGCCGGCGAAGAAGATCGTGATCGCGACCTTCACGAACTCGTCCGGCTCGAAGGAGAGCCCGAACAGGCGGATCCAGCGCTTGGCGCCGAAGTCCTCCGCCCGGCCGGGGAAGAACGCGGGCGCCGCCAGCAGGATCAGTGCCCCCGTCATCAGCAGGTACACGTACCGCTGGAAGAACCGGTGGTGCTTGATCAGCACGATCAGCGCGATCGCCACCGCGACCGAGATGAACACCCACATCAGCTGCGAGGGCGCGGCCGGGAGCTTCTGGTAGTCGCCCTTCCTGGCGTGCGCCGCCGCGTAGGAGATGTCCAGCCGGTCCAGCAGCATCAGCCCGAAGCCGGTCAGGAAGACGCCCAGAGGCAGGATCAGCGGGTCCGCGTACGGGGCGAACCGCCGCACCGCCAGATGCGCCGCCCCGGCCAGTCCGCCCAGGGCCAGGCCGTGCACCAGCAGTCCGTGCGGCATCTTGCCGGTCAGTGCCAGATCGGCGTCGATGTGTCCCGCCAGACAGACGGCCACCGCGAGCGCCAGCAGGCCCAACTCGATGTTGCGGTGGCGCGTCGCCAGCCGGCGGCCCTCGCCGCGTGCAGTGCTGTGCACCCTTGTCGTCCCCTTGTCATCACCCGCGCGGCCGGTATCGCCGACGGTGCATCCTGCCAGACGAACGGGGTTCTCCGCCGGTTGCGATCCGAGGGGTATCGAGGCCGGAACTTTGCCTGGGCAAAGCTTTGTTCAGGCTTGGTAAAGCTTTGTTCAGCTGTGGGTATAGAGGTGGGCCCCGGGCGCGGCGGGCCCCGTCCGGGAGGCCATCATGGCCGGGCGCCGTGGTCCGACCCGCGGCGCCCGACGGCCGACCGGACGGCGCCGGCGGCGGCAGGGCGCGATACGAGGTGAGCGGACGGATGGACGGCGCGGTGCGAGTGCTCGCCTACAGCGGACCGCCGCCCTGGCAGTGGTCCGACCTGGCCACCTCGTGGACGGCCGAACCGCTCGTGCTCGCCCTCTCGGTACTGCTCGCCGGCTGGTACCTGTCCGCGGTGCGCGCCGTCCACCGGGCCGGCGGCGAGCGCTGGCAGCCGTCCCGCACCGCCGCCTTCCTCGGCGGGCTGCTGCTGTGGATCTGGTGCACCTGCTCCGGCCTCGGCGTGTACGAGCGGATCCTGTTCACCGACCGGGCCGTCCAGGTCGTGCTGCTGCTCATGGTCGTCCCGCTGCTGCTCGCCCTCGGCGCACCGGTCTCGCTGCTGGTCGCAGCCGCGCCGCCGGCCCGGCGGGAGCGGATCCTGCGGGTGCTGCGCAGCGGGCCGTCCAAGGTGCTGATGTTCCCGGCCGTCTCCACCGCGCTGCTGATGGCCCCGCCGTGGCTGCTCTACTTCACGCCCTGGTACGAGGAGTCGGTGTCCAGCGCGTTCGGGAACGTGCTGCTGCACCTGGCGCTGGTGCTGCTCGGCCTGGCCTACTTCTGGCCGCGGCTGCAGATCGACCCGGTCGGGCACGAGTACCCGCACCTGGTCGGGTTGTTCATCACCTTCGCCGAGGTGATCTTCGACGCGGGGCTCGGGCTGGTGCTGATCTACGGCGGCCACCTGGTCGCCGAGCACTACTACGTGGCGCTCGGGCGGCCGTGGGGGCCGAGTCTGGCGCAGGACCAGACCTGGGGCGGCAACGCGTTCTGGGTGCTGGGCGACCTGGTCGGACTGCCGTTCCTGGCCGCGCTGGTGCGGCGGATGGTGGTGCAGGGGCGGGAGGAGATCAAGGCCGTGGACGCCGAGCTGGACGCCCGCTTCGAGGAGGCGGCGGCCCAGGCGCAGGCGGCGGGGCTGCCGGTCGAGGAGGAATCGGGGATGCGGCCCTGGTGGCTGGACGACCCGAACCTCAAGCACCGGTACGGCGGGTAGGCGGCCCCAGCCCCGGCGCTTTTGCAGGGCCAATGTTGGCCCGTGCGCTCCGGTTGCCTCGCGTTTTCGCAGGTCAAAAACCGGTTGGTCCGGGCGGGTCGGTCGGCTAGCGTTTGTCGCGTCCGGTTCGGGGGCCGTTGTGGCCGCCCCGAGGAGTAGAGAGCAGGAGGTGGACCCCGTGGTCGTTGTCGCCCCGATAGCTGCCCAGGGCAGCACTCGCGTTCACCTCCTTTTCCCGGCCGCCGGCTGACCTTTCCGCGCCAGCCGCTGCCCGCCGGGATGATCTCCTCCCGAAGGGCCCACTGCGTTGTTCAACGCTGCCTCCGTTTCGTCGTCCTCTTTTTCTTCTCTTTCCTCGTTCTCCTTCGGTGACTCGCCGCTGCCGCTGCCGCTGTCCGGCTACGGCTGGACGGCAGAGCTCGCCGAGCAGTTCGCGCCGCTCGCCGAGGCCGGGCTGGTCCCGGCCCGGATCGTCCGGGTCGACCGCGGCCAGTGCGACGCCGTGCTCGCGGATCCGGAGACGGGCGAGCCGCGCACCGTCCGGCTCGACACCCGTCCGGTCGGCGACGCCGACATGATCAACTGCCCGTGCACCGGCGACTGGGCCGCCGTCGACCTGTACGCCCAGCCGATGGCGGCCGTGGTGGCGCTGCTGCCCCGCTCGACCGCGATCATCCGCAAGGTGGCCGGCAAGCGCTCCGACGGCCAGGTGCTGGCCGCCAACGTCGACACCGTCCTGATCGCCGCGTCCCTCGCGGCCGATCCCGACCTCGGCCGGATCGAGCGCTTCCTCGCCCTGGCCTGGGAGTCCGGCGCCGAACCCCTGGTCGTCCTCACCAAGGCCGACCTGGTGGACGACGCCGAGTTCATCCGCGCCGACGTCGAGGCGATCGCGCCCGGCGTCACCGTGCTCGTGGTCAGTGCCGAGACCGACGAGGGCATGGACGTGCTGCGCGCCTGCACGCCCGGCACCACGGCCGTGATCGGCCAGTCCGGCGTCGGCAAGTCCACCCTCACCAACGCGCTCGCCGGCGTCGAGGCGATGGCCGTCCAGGAGGCCCGCTCGGTGGACCAGAAGGGCCGCCACACCACGACCACCCGCGAGCTGGTCCTGCTGCCCGGCGGGGGCGTGCTCATCGACACCCCCGGGCTGCGCGAGGTCGGCCTCTACGGTGGCGAGGGCGTGGACCTGGCCTTCGCCGACATCGCCGAGCTGGCCGAGGACTGCCGGTTCCACGACTGCGGCCACCACACCGAGCCCGGCTGCGCGGTGCAGGCCGCGCTGGCCGACGGCACCCTGCCGCAGCGCCGGATGGACAGCTACCTCAAGCTCCAGCGCGAGAACGAGTGGATCGCCTCCCGCTCGGACGCCCGGGTGGCCAAGGCCCGGTTGAACAAGTGGAAGGCGATCACCAAGTCGATGCGAGCGGCGGGAGGTCCGGTGAAGCGCTGACCAGGCCCGCTCGGCTTGACCCCTCGCACCGATCGGCCGCCGTGCGGCCGCCGGCCCGGCCGGTCGGTGCGGGCCGGGGCCGGCCCGGGCGGCACGGGCGGGCACGGGCGGGACGGTCCGGCCAGGTCGGACGGTCCGGGTACATGGGTGCCGGGCGCGCAGTGGGTGCCATGCGTGTGGTGGGTGGTGGGTGGGCGGCCTGGGCGTGGAGGTGGGTGGGCGGGGAGGGGGGAGGGGGGAGGGGGGAGGGCCCCAACGGTGATGTCTGATTCCCGCCAGTCACCCCTCACCCAGTGCCGCAGACTGGACAACGTGATCGACGACGACATCCGGTACCGAGCCGTGGACAGCCGCGACGCCCGCTTCGACGGCGTCTTCTTCACGGCCGTCACCTCGACCGGCATCTACTGCCGACCGAGCTGCCCCGCCGTGACCCCCAAGCGCGTGAACTGCGTCTTCTACCCCAGCGCCGCAGCCGCCCAGGGGGCGGGCTTCCGCGCCTGCCGCCGCTGCCGCCCCGACTCCGTGCCGGGCTCGCCGGAGTGGAATCACCGTGCCGACCTGGTCGGCCGCGCGATGCGGCTGATCGGCGACGGCGTGGTGGACCGCGAGGGCGTCGCGGGCCTGGCCGGCCGCCTCGGCTACAGCGCCCGCCAGCTCCAGCGCCAGCTCATCGCCGAGCTGGGCGCCGGCCCGATCGCCCTGGCCCGAGCCCGCCGCGCCCAGACCGCCCGCCTGCTGCTCCAGACCACCGAACTACCGGTCACCGACATCGCGTTCGCGGCCGGCTTCGCCTCGGTGCGGCAGTTCAACGACACCGTCCGCGAGGTCTACGACCGCACCCCCACCGGGCTGCGCGCCGAGGTCGCCGCCGGCCGCCGCAGCGCGACCCCGGCCGGCGGCCTCACCCTGCGACTGGCCTACCGCGGCGCGCTCGACAGTGACCACCTGATCGACTTCCTCGCCCTGCGCGCCGTCCCCGGCGTGGAGGAGGTCGTCCCCGGTGCCCGTCCCGGCGTCCGCACCTACCGGCGCACCCTCGCGCTCCCGTACGGGCACGGCATCGCCGAGGTCGACGGACTGGCGCCGGGCGAACCGCGCACCCGCGGCTGGCTCGACTGCCGCCTGCTGCTCGCCGACCTGCGCGATCTGCCGACCGCCGTCCAGCGCCTGCGCGGCCTGTTCGACCTGGACGCCGACCCGGACGCGGTCGACGAGCAGCTCGGCGCCGACCCGGTGCTCGGCCCGTTGGTCCGGGAGCGCCCCGGTCTTCGTTCGCCCGGCCACGTGGACCCGCACGAGCTGGCCGTCCGCGCCGTCCTCGGCCAGCAGATCACGGTCGGCGCCGCCCGTACCCTGGCCGGCCGGCTCGCCGAGAAGTACGGCACCGCGCTGCCCGAGCGGAACGGCGGCCTGCGGTTGCTGTTCCCGACCGCGGCGGTGCTGGCCACCGCGGACCCCGAGGACTTCGCGATGCCCGCCGCCCGCCGGCTCGCGCTCACCGGCCTCTGCGCCGCCCTGGCCGAAGGGGTGGTCCGGCTCGACGGCGGCGTGGACCGGGAGGAGGCCGCGGCCGGACTGCTGGCCCTGCCCGGCATCGGCCCCTGGACCGTCGGCTACCTGAGGATGCGGGCCCTCGCCGACCCCGACGTCTTCCTCCCGAGCGACGTGGGCGTCAAGCACGGCCTCACCCGGCTCGGCGCCCCCGGCGACCCGAAGAACGCCGCCCGCGCGGCCGAGGCGTGGGCCCCTTGGCGCTCCTACGCCGTCCACCGACTGTGGGCCGGGCCCGCGAGCACCAGCACTGGAACGGAGAACGCACAGCAATGAACACCACCGTCTACACCACCATGGAGAGCCCGTTCGGTCGGCTGCTGCTGAGCGGCGTCCGACCCGAGGACGGCGGTGCGGCCGCGCTGGCCACCGTCACCGCGTCCGGTCAGAAGTACGCGCTCGCCGAGCCCGCCGACGACTGGGTCCTCGACCCGGAGGCGCTCGCCGAGCCGGTCGCCCAGCTGACCGGCTACTTCGCGGGCGAGCGCACCACCTTCGACCTCCCGCTCGCCCCGGTGGGCACCGAGTTCCGCCGCCGGATCTGGGCCGCCCTGGACGAGATCCCGTACGGCGAGACCGTCACCTACGGTCAACTCGCCGATCTGGCCGGGGAGTCGCCGCGCGCGGTGCGAGCGGTCGGCGGCGCGGTGGGCGCCAACCCGCTGCTCATCGTCCGCCCCTGCCACCGCGTCATGGGCGCCAACGGCTCGCTGACGGGCTTCGCGGCGGGCGTGGACCGCAAGCGCCGGCTGCTGGAGCTGGAGAGCGGCACGCTGTTCTAGCGCATGCCTGGTTCTAGCGCATGCTTGCCGGGGCCCGCAGGTCTACCCGCCAGTTGCGGCTGCGCATGAACCGCCCGGGCGGGAACTCGAAGTCCGTCTCGCCGACGAGGCTGAACCCGGCCTTCGCGCAGACCGCGTTGGAGGCCGGGTGGTCCACCGAGGGGAAGGCGTGCAGGTACCGGTGGGCGGCCTCGCGGCGGGCGGCCGCGACGGCGGCGCGGGTGGCGGCGCCGGCGATGCCGCGGCCCTGGTGGCCGGGCAGGACGTTCCACCCCATCTCGTGGACGGTCTCGCCCTCCCAGGTACGGGTGCCGTAGCCGACGGTGCCGACGGCCTCGCCCTCGGGGAGCAGCACGATCCGGTACATGCAGCCCAGGCCGGACGGGACGAAGTCCAGGTAGCGCCGGTGCCGGACGAGCAGCTGCTCCGGGCTCTCCGGGCCGCCGACGTGCTTCTTCATCTCCGGGGTGTTGACCCGGCGCAGCAGCGCGAGGTCGGCGTCCGTCCAGGGCTCGATCAGTACCTGTGCTGTGGTCATGCCGGGGACGGTAGTGGTCCGTACGGGCCGGTGACCAGCGGTTTTGGTGACCAGCGGTTTTGGCGACCAGCGCTTGAGGTGACCAGCGTTTGAGGCGACCAGCGCTTGAGGCGGTGCCGCCGGGCGCCCGGGGGTTCTCAGCCCTGTTCGGGGCCCTGGCCCGGTTCGGCCAGGGCACGGGCGAGTTGTTCGAGGGCGGGCAGGGCGTGGACGACGGCGTCGCGGTCGGCGGGGGCGAGGGTGCCGAGGGCGGTGGCGATGCGGCGCTCGTGGGCGCGCTGCCAGTCGTCGAGCTGGCGCCGGCCGGCCGGGGTGAGGGCGATGCGGGCGGTGCGGCGGTCGCCGGGGTCGGCCTGGCGGTCGACGAACCCGGCTTCGAGGAGTTTGCCGACCAGCCCGCTGACGGTGTTCGGGGCGAGCCGCTGCCGGGCGGCGAGTTCGCCGACCCGCAGGGGCGCGGCGGCGAGCGTCTGGAGGAGTTCGACCTGCGCCATGGGCAGGGACTCCCACGGGTAGTCGGTGCGGATGCTGCTGCGCAGGGCACGGCGCAGCCGGGTGACGGTGTCGGTGAGCCGCCGGGCGTGTTCGACCGCTGCTCCGGGGGTTTCGGTGGCAGGGTCGGGAACGTGTGGTGACGACGGCATGGCGGACAGCGTATCGCCTGGTACGGGCCGGTCCGGCGGCGCTGTCCGCCCCTTGGTCGCCCTCGTCCGGGACTCCCGTCGGAGGGCGAGCAGCTCGTAGAAAGAACATGTCTGCATCAGATATATTTGCGGTATGAACGCCACCGCCCTTGCCGCGAGGCTGCTCACCGAGCGGCCCCGGCCGCGCGGCGTAGCCGGCTGGCGCCACGCCCACTGGCTGGCCGTCGGCACCGTCTGCCTCGGCGCCTTCCTCGGACAGCTCACCGCCAGCGTCACCGCCCTCGTCTTCCCGGCCCTCGGCAGGCACTTCGACGCAGGCTTCGCGGCCGTCGAATGGGTCGCCCTCGCCTACCTCCTGGTGCTGGTCGCCCTGCTCGCCCCGGTCGGCTGGCTCTCCGACCTGGTCGGCCGCAAGACCATGTACCTCGGTGGCTTCGCCGTCTTCGCCCTGGCCTCGCTCGGCGCCGGATGCGCCGGCAGCCTGGGCGTCCTGGTCGGCTTCCGCGCCGTTCAGGCGGTCGGGGGCGCGATGATGCAGGCCAACAGCGTCGCCCTGGTGGCGCGCGGCGTCCCGGAGCACGCCATGCGGCGCGCGCTCGGCATCCAGGCGGCCGCGCAGGGGCTCGGCCTGGCGCTCGGCCCCAGCCTCGGCGGGCTGCTGGTGGAGCACGCCTCCTGGCGGTGGGTGTTCTGGATCAACGTGCCGATCGGGGTGCTCGGCATCCTGGCCGGCTGGTTCCTGCTGCCCCGCACCAGGGTCGGGAGCCCGCTCGGGACGCGTGTCGGGAGCGCCCTCGCAGTTTCCGCCGACAGCGTGCCCGCCGACAGCGTGCCTGCCGGGAGCCCGCTCGCGCGAGCCGCCGCGAGCTCCCCGGCGGACGGCGCGGACGGCCGCTTCGACCTGCCCGGCCTCCTGCTGCTCGCCGGCTCCACCACCGCGCTGCTGCTCGCCCTGTCCACCGCATCCGGACTGCCGTTGCCCGGCTGGGCCGTCGCCGCCCTGCTGCTCGCCGCCGCCGTCCTCGCGCTCGGGCTGGTCCGGCAGGAGCGGCGGGCCGCCCGGCCGATCCTCGCGCCCGGCCTGGTCAACACCCCCGGGGTGCGATCCGGCCTGGTGGTCTCGCTGATCGGCTACCTGCTGCTGTTCTGCCCGCTCGTGCTCGGCCCGGTGCTGCTCACCGATGCGGGTGTGCCGATGGCTCGGGCGGGCCTGCTGATCACCCTGCTGCCCGCCGCGTTCGCGCTCGCCGCGACCGTCGGCGGCGCGCTGCTGCCGCGCGGCTGGTCGGACGTCGCCCGCTGCCGCGCCGGCGCGGTGCTCGCGGGCGCCGGGCTGCTGCTGTTCGCCCTGGTGCCGGTCTCCGGACCGGCCGTGGCGGCCCCGCTGCTGCTCGCCGGCTACGGGCTGGGCCTGCTGCTGCCCGCCAACAACGCGCTGGTGATGCGGGCGATCCCGGCCCAGTGTTCGGCGGTCGGCGGTGGCATGGTGAACATGGCCCGCAGCCTCGGGACGGCGCTCGGCACCGCGTTGCCTGTCCTCGGCGTCCACCTGGCGGGCGCGGCTTCCGGCGGCCGGACGGTGCTGCTCGCCCTCGCGGCGGTCGCGGTGGCGGCCGTCGCCCTGACCCGGCCGGTCCGCCAGGCCTGAGCCGTCCGCCAGGCCTGAGCCGTCCGCCTTGCCTGAGTCTCCGTGAGGCCGGAGGTTTCCGTGAGGCCCGGCCCTATGCCTCCGTACGGACGTTCAGGGCGTCCTGGGCCCGGTTGAGGCCGCGCCGTACCAGGGTCTCCAGCGCGTCCGCGCACCGGTCCAACACTCCGGACAGGCCGGCCTGTTCGGCGTCCGAGAACTTCTTCAACACGAAGTCGCCGATGCTCTGCCCCTTCGGCGGGCGCCCGATGCCGAAGCGCAGCCGTACGAAGTCGCGGGTGCCGAGCACCTCGCCCACCGAACGCACGCCGTTGTGGCCGCCGGGGCCGCCGCCGCGCTTGAGCTTTCCGGTGCCGAACGCGAAGTCGAGGTCGTCCTGCACGACCACCAGGTGCTCGACCGGGACGCCGTGGCGCCGCATCAGGCCGGCCACCGGGCGGCCGGACAGGTTGATGAACCACTGCGGCTTGGCCAGCACCACCCGGTGGCCGTCCACCTCGATCGCCGCCACCAGGGCGCCGATCCCGCGCCGCCGGAACCGCGCGCCGTACCGTTCGGCGAGTCGGTCCACGGTCAGGAAGCCCGCATTGTGCCGGGTCAGCCGGAACCACGGGCCAGGGTTGCCCAGTCCGACGATCAGCCAGGGTGCGTCGGGGGTCATCCGGATCTCCAGGGGTACTCAGCGGACGTCGGACGGCCGGGGCGCGGTACGGACGGTACGGGACCGTCGACCGCGCTCCGGCCGTCCGGGGAACAGCGGGGAGAGGGGGCGGATCAGGAGGCGGGCACGCCGGGGGCGGCGCCGCGCTCCTGGAGCATGTCGGTCATCAGCTGCATCTCCGAGGTCTGGGCGACCACCATCGACTGGGCGAGCCGCTTCTCGGCGTCGTTCCTCGCCAGGTCCACATAGCCCTGGGCCATCTCGACGCCGCCCTTGTGGTGCTCGATCATCAGCTGCAGGTAGTACACCTCGGCGTCCCGGCCGCTGAGTGAACGCAGCTTCGCCAGCTGGGTGTTGGTGGCCATGCCGGGCATCAGCGAACCGTCGTGGGCCTGGTAGTCGTGGCCCATCCTCATCCACGCCATCGGCTTGGCGGCCGAGTGCTGCGACAGCCCCCACTGGTCGATCCAGCCCATCATCATCCCGCGCTGGTTGGCCTGGGTGTTGATGATGTCGAAGGCCAGGGTGCGCGTCGCGTCGTCGCTGGTGCGGTCCCGGACGATGAACGACAGGTCCACCGCCTGCTGGTGGTGGGTCGCCATGTCCCGGGCGAACCCGGCCTCGGGCGAGTCGTCCGCCGGGACGGCCACCGAGGCCGACCCGGACGCCGACGTCCCGCTCGCCACCAGGGCGGGCACCCCGAGCGCCAGCGCGAGCGCGGCGGCCAGCGCGGCCGGCCACCACAGCCGACGGCGGGCCGGGCGGGACACCTCGGCCTCGCCGGCGGACTCCTCGGAGGCGAACCTCTCGGCGGCGAACTCCTCGGCGGCGTTCGCGGCGGCGTCCGCGGAGGTGCTCTCGGAGCCGCCCTCGGGGAGGCCCGAGCCGGCGGTCACATCTGCCCCATGGTGCAGGAGGCGCCCGGCTCCTGGGTCTGCTTGCCCTGGACGTACTTGGTGAAGAACTGGTTCACCCGGGGGTCGCTGGCGCTGTCCACGATCAGCTGGGTGCTCCAGGCGTTCAGGGTGATGGTGCCCTTCTCGTCCGGGTACGGGCTCATCAGCGAGTACGGGGTGGTCTTGACCTTGTCGGACAGGGTCTTGATGTCGTCCGGCGTCGCCTTGCCGTTGTACGTCACCCAGACCGCGCCGTGCTCCAGCGAGTGGACGGCGCGCTCGTTCTCGACCGGCTGGTCGTAGACGTGGCCCATGCAGTCCAGCCAGATGGCGTTGTGGTCGCCGCCGACCGGCGGGGTCATCGGGTAGCTGACCTTGTCCTTGACGTGGTTGCGGCTCAGGTCGCCGAAGGTCTGCACGCCCGGGATGTCCGCGTTGGCGGCGACCTGCTTGTCCTTCTTGCTCTGGTTGGCGTCCATGACGATCCAGGTGCCGGCGGCGATCGCGCCGATCACCAGCACACCGGCCGTCACCGAGGCGATGATCTTGTTGCGGCGGTCACGGCGCTGCTCGACGGCGCGCAGCTCGGCTATCCGGGCGCGGCGGTCGTTCGGGCCGGGCTTGCCGGACTGCTTGCTGGACTGCTTCGAGGCGGAACCCATGGTGGTTGTCCTTGTCCCCGCCGCGCACTGCTGGTGGCGCGGCGGTCAGCTGAAGAGGGGGGAGGGGCGGATCCGCCGGCGGATGCCGGGCGGTGGGTTCCGCTCAGGACCGGTGTACTTGCAGCTCGTGCAGATCGGGCGCCGGATGCGGAGCGTCGAGCAGCCCGGCGGGCACCACCCTGGGCAGCGTCTCGACCGCCGGCGTGAGTGGTGACGCGGCTGACTGGGGATGCGGCGGCGGGTTCGGCAGCTGGGCGTCCTGGGGGCAGTACGGGTGGCTGGAACAGCCGTTGTCACGGCGCGGCGGCTCGCCGTCGGCCGTGCACCACGTCCAGTGCCGCTGCTCCTCGGCACGCTGGCGCTGGTCGGACGCCGTGGTGGCGGGGCCGGTGTGCGGGGCGTGGCCGGAGACCGCCGTGGCGGTGACGGTGGCGGCGATGGTGGTCGGTGCCGGTTGGGCGTGCGCGCCGACCGCCTTCGCCTGGCCCGCGCACGGCAGCGCCGTGAGCAGCGCGACCAGCAACAGGACCCACAGCGCAGCCGCCGGGCGGCCCGCCGGCGCGGCCCTCCCCGGTCGGGGTGAGCTGGGGGCCGACGCGGTCATGCGCACATTTAATCAGCCGAACGAGTGAAGCGATGCCCCTCCTCCACCCCCATTTTCGGCCGCTCCCGGGGCCGAACGCCCAGGAAACGCCCTGCTCCGGGCACATCCGGCAAGCATGGACGGAACGGGACCGAACGTGGCGGTGAACGTGGTGCCGAAAGCGGCGGTGAACGCGGTGGTGAACGTGTCCTGGGCGCGCGGTGGGTGTGGAGGCGGATGCGGTGGCCGGGAACATCCCGCTGCTGACCGGTTGTCGCCGAAACCCGGACAGCGTCGTTGCACTTGGAGACAATGACGTCGAGTCCGGCCCCGCCGGGGGCGGCGCGACCACGGACCGACCAGGAGCCGCCAGATGAGCAAGCAGGGTGCACCCGCACAGCCGCACCGGTCGGACGATGGCTGGTGGGACACGGTCTACGACGGCCCGGCGGGCACCCTCCCCGACACTCCGCACGCCGACCCCGGCGACGGCAGCGTGGACGACTGGTTCGACACGGCGGTCGGCCTCATCGGGCAGCAGCGTACGGCCGAGCCGGTACTGGAGCCGGAGCCCGAGCCTGAGTTGGTGTCGGAGCCCGAGCCGGAGCCGGTCCCGGAGCCTGCGGCGGACGAGGTACTCGAACGGGACAGCATCGACGACTGGTTCGACACTGCGATCGGCGTCATCGGAGACCAGTGGACAGACACCACGGAGACCCACAAGTTCCCCGCCCCGTCCTTCGCCCCCGATGCCCCGAAGCCCGAACCCGCCCCGGCCCCGGCCCCGGCCCCGGTCTCCCTGGACAAGCCCGTCCCCGAACCGGCTCCTGAACCGGCTCCTGAGCCCGAGCCGGAACCAGCCCCCGTAGCACCGGCCGCCGCCGAGGAGCCCGAAGCGGCACCGGTACCGGTACCAGTACCGGAACCCGAGGCCGAGGCCGAGGCCGAACCGGAACCCGCCCCGGCCCCCGCACCCGAGCCGGCACCGGACACTCCTGTCACCGCCACCGCCACCGTCCCCGACCCGCGCCCGGCCGTCCGCTCGCCGCTCGCCGACAGCGGGCCCGCCGTGCCGCACATCGGCGAACGGCCGCCGACCTACGGGCCGGAGCCGACCGCCGTACCGGAATCGGACCCGGGCGCGCTCGAGGCGCTCGTACCGGACACCGTCCTGGAGGGCGCGCAGTACGGGCCGTCCGTTCTGCGCGCCGTCTCCGTCCGTGGCGACTCCGCCCGCTACCGGGGCGAGTCGCGCCGGGACACACTGCTGATCACCAGGTTCGGGGACGGTCCGGACGGGCTGCTGCTCGCCGTGCTCGCCGGCATCGACCGGACCGGCACCGCCGCAGACGAGGCGGTCGCCCCGGCAGCCGTCGCGACCAGCACCGGGGAGGCCTGCCGCCAACTGGCCGCCGCGATCGGCCGCAGCCGGGACGGCCTGGCCGCCGACCTGCGCGACGGCGCCCGGGACCGGCTCCGCTACGGCCTCCAGCGGCTCGCCACCGGTGCCGTCGCGCCGCTGCGCGCGCTGGCACCCAGGGGGGAGGGGGACGACGCGCCGTCCCCGGCCTCGCTGCACTGCCTGTTGCTGTCACTCGACCCGGCGGCCGGCCACCGGGCGGCCTTCGGCGTCGGACCGGGCGGGCTCTACCTGCTGCGCTCCGGCCACTGGATCGACGCGTACGCGGCTCGCCTGCTGCACCACCCGGACGGCCCGCAGCAGCCGTCGGAGGAACCGAGGCCGTTCCGCTTCCGGCTCGTCCCCGCCACCCCCGGCGACGTCCTGCTGCTCTGCACCCCCGGCCTGGCCCGCCCGATCGCCGACGAGCCGGCCGTCGCCCACTTCCTCTCCACCCACTGGGCCCACCCGCACCCACCCGGCACCGTCGACTTCCTCCGCCAGGTCCAGGTCCGCGCCAAGGGCTACGCCGACGACCGCACGGCCGCCGCCATCTGGACCGAGTGACGCCGGTCAGCGCGCCTTGGGGAAGGCGGCGCGCAGCGCGGAGCCGCGGACGGCGAACGCGGCCCGGACGACGGGCAGCATGCAGACGACCTGCATCGCGGCGTACCAGCGCGGGCAGACGCCCGGGATCAGGTCGACGCCGACGATGGCGATCGGCATGATCAGGGTGAGGGCGCTCAGGCGCTCGAAGGCCCGGCGGGATCCCCGGGCGGCGGAGCCGGCCAGCCGGTGGACCAGCACGGCGACCACCGGCAGCAGCACCGCCCGGACCCACATGAACGTGTTCACCAGGTGGCCGTCGACCGCCACCGCGACGACCGCCAGGAGGGCGGCGCCGCCGAGCGCGCCGTAGACCGTGATGCTGTTCCTCACCGTGCCGAAGGCCTGCCGGGTACGGGAGTCGTGGAGGAGCGCCGCCTCTGGCGCGCTGTACGTGTTGGTGTCCATGTCCACCGACGCTACGAAGCGCCTCGCCGGGGCGGTATCGGTCTGGACCCACGGGTGGGTGGGGCTAGCCCCACTCCCCGGCCGATCAGGGCGGCGGCGGGCTCCGCGCGGTGCAGAGTGGGAGCACCGTACGGAAGGGGAGGGTCATGAGACAGCAGGGTTCGTGGGTGGCGCGCGCCGGAGTGGGGTTCGTGCGGGCGTGCGTCGTGGCGGCCGTCTGCATGCTGCTCCCGGCCGTGTGGGCCGCCGCCGTGGCGCTGGGGATCTGGTGGGGGGCGGGCAACCCGTGGTCGTGGACGGCGCCGTTCGTGCTGGTGTGCGTGGGCACGCTAGCCCTGCCCCGCCCGGTCTGCCGGATCGTCCGCCTCCTCGTCGCGCGGTGGACCGCCACCGTGATCCCCGCCGGATACCGGCAGGCCGGGCCGGTGACGCGGATGTCCACCGGGTTCTGGTGGAACGGCTTCTCCTACGAGCGCACCCGCCGGGACGCGCTCATGGACCAGCGGTGGCGGGTCCGGTGGCGGGACCCGGCCAACTGGCGTGACCTGCGGTTCGCGGGGATCGCGCCGCTCACCGCGGGCCTGGTCGCGTGCCTCCCGCCGGCCGGGTGGCTGCGGCGGTCCTCGGGCTCGGCCGGCCGGAGCCCGTCGCGCGCCTCGCCGGGGTGCTCGGCGCGGTCGTGGCCGTCGCCTCCGCCCCGTACGCCTGGCGGCCCGTCGTGCCGGTGGCCGTCCGCTTCCTGCGCCCCTCGCCGGCGATGGCGCTGGCGGACCGGGTCCAGGAGCTGACCGCCCAGCGCGCGGATGCGACGATCGCGCAGGCCGCCGAGATCCGCCGGATCGAGCGGGACCTGCACGACGGGGCGCAGGCCCGCCTGGTCGCGCTCGGGCTCTCCCTGGCGACCGCCGGGAAGTTGATGGAGACCGACCCCGACCAGGCCAGGGCCCTGATGCGGGACGCGCAGGCCGGAGCCACCGCCTCACTGGCCGAACTCCGCGACCTGATCCGGGGGATCAGCCCGCCGGTGCTGAACGAACGGGGGCTCGTCGAGGCCGTCCGTGCCCTCGCCCTGGACGTCCCCCTCAACGTGGCCGTCAGCGCGGCGGCCCCGCTGTGGCTGGACCCGCCGATCGAATCCGCCGTCTACTTCGGCGTCGCCGAACTGCTGACCAACGCGGTCAGGCACGCCCGGGCCTCCCGGGCGCGCATCTCTCTCACGCGGGACGACACCGGCCTCGTCGCCGCGGGCGCCGCCGCGGTGGTCGTCGAGGTCGAGGACGACGGGCGGGGCGGGGCCGACGCCCGGGCCGGCGGCGGGCTCGCGGGCCTGCGCCGCCGCCTCGCGGTCTTCGACGGCACCCTGGAGATCACCAGTCCGCCGGGTGGTCCGACCCGTGTCAGGATGACGGTGCCATGCGAATCGTTGTAGCCGAAGACCTGTACCTCCTGCGTGACGGGATGGTCCGCCTGATCGAGGCGTGCGGGCACCAAGTGGTGGCGACGGCCGCCACCGGGCCCGAGACGCTCGGCGCGCTGCGGAGGTGGCGCCCGGACGTGTCCGTCATCGACGTCCGCATGCCGCCGACCCAGCCGGACGAGGGACTGCGGGTGGCCCTCGCTGCCCGCAGCGAGATGCCCGGACTGCCGGTCCTCATCCTCTCCCAGCACGTAGAGCAGCTGTACGCCCGGGAGCTCCTGGCCGACGGCTCCGGCGGCGTCGGCTACCTCCTCAAGGAGAGCGTGTTCGACGCCGACCAGTTCATCGGCGCCCTGGAGCGCGTCGCGGACGGCGGGACCGCCATGGACCCGGCCGTCATCGCGAGACTGCTGTCCAACAGCGCCCCGAACCGGGGGCTCGAACGGCTCACCGAGCGCGAGTACACCGTGCTGGGCCTGATGGCCGAAGGGCTGTCCAACCAGGCCATCGGCCGCCGCCTCTTCCTCAGCGACAGTGCCATCGGCAAGTACACCACCTCCATGTTCGGCAAGCTCGGCATCACCGACGACGACGACACCAACCGCCGCGTCCGCGCCGTCCTCACCTACCTGAACAAGACTTAGCCCGATCCGGGCGCCTCCCGGTGCGGGCAAAATATGTAGACCGACCGACATATTTCCCAGCAGGTGGCCGCAGGGCCGCGCGGCCGGCTGCGCGAGAAGTCGGCGGGTCCGACTTCTCGCGCGCGGGTCCTCCCTGCGGGTGTCGACTATGTAGACCGACCGACATATCTTTCCCGGCTGGGGCCGGGGCCGGGGCAGCAGGAATGGCCGCAGGAGTGGGCGCGGTGACGGCCTGCGCAACGCCAGGAGAAATCTGTAGACCGGTCGGTATATTCGCGCCCCGGCGGGTCGGGGTCAGGCGCGGAGGAGGATGGTGGTGACGGCGGTGGCCTGGGTGAGGGCGGCGGGGCGGTGGGACTCCGGGAGGCCGATGGCGATGGGGACGGCCAGGCCGTCGAGGAGGGCGCGGATCTGGGCGGCGCGGTCGGCGGCGGGCCCGGGGGTGAAGTGGCCGGTGGCGGTGCCCTCCTCGATGAGGGTGACCAGGTCGGCCTGCCAGGGTGCCTCGATCTCCTGCTGTCCCCGGCGGATCTCGGCGCTGGTGGGCGAGCGCCCCCACACCTCGACCCAGAGGATCCAGCGCGGATCGCCCGCCCCCTCGGGCAGGTAGAGGCGCAGGTAGGCGTCGAGCCGCTGCCAGGGGTCGCGGGAGCGGTCGGCGAGGGCGTCGCGGCGGCGGGCGCCGAGCTGGTCCTCGCTCCAGCGGAGGGTCTCCAGCAGCAGCTGGTCCTTGCTGCCGAAGTAGTAGAGCAGGTGTCCGGCGCTCATCTGGAGCTGCTTGCCGAGCCCGGCCATGGTGAGTCTGGCGAGCCCGTGTTCGGCGATCGCGGCCCGGGCGGTGGCGAAGACCTCCTCGCGGGGGCGCGCCGGTCGGCGCGGGCGGGCGTCCGCCATGTGTGTCGCTCTCCCTCGGTGGAACGGGTCCGTACGCCACCGGAGCGGGGGGCGCCCCCGCTCCGGTGGTCGGGGATCAGACGGCCTGCGGCTGCTGCTGGGTGATGCAGTGGATCCCGCCGCCGTTGGCGAAGATCTCGCGGGCGTCGACGAGTTCGACGGTGCGCCCCGGGTAGGCCCGGCCGAGGATGGCGGCGGCCTCCTGGTCGCGCGGGTCGTCGAAGGCACACAGGACCACCGCGCCGTTGGCCACGTAGTGGTTGATGTAGGAGTAGTCGACCGGTTCGCCGTCCTCGTCCAGCAGGACGGTGGGGGCGGGCAGTTCGATGACCTCCAGCGGCCGCCCCTGGGCGTCGGTGGCGGCGCGCAGGATGGCGACGAGCTCCTGGCAGACCGCGTGGTCCGGGTGGGAGGGGTCCGGCTGGACGTGGGCGACGACGACACCGGGGCGCACGAAGGAGGCGACGATGTCGATGTGCCCGCGGGTGCCGAACTCGTCGTAGTCGCGGGTGAGTCCGCGCGGCAGCCAGATCGCCTTGGTGGTGCCGAGGAAGGCGTGCAGCTCGGCCTCGACCTCCTCCTTGGTCCAGTCGGCGTTGCGGCCCTCGCCGAGCTGGACGGTCTCGGTGACCAGCACCGTGCCCTCGCCGTCGACGTGGATGCCGCCGCCCTCGTTGATCAGCCGGGAGGCGAAGCGCTGAACCTTCGTCAGTTCGCTGATGTGCTCGGCGATGTGCTGGTCCTTGCCCCAGCGAGCCCAGGACTGGGCGCCCCAGCCGTTGAAGATCCAGTCGGCGGCGGCCAGCGAGCCCTTGCCGTCGATCAGGAAGGACGGGCCGATGTCGCGCATCCAGGCGTCGTCGAGCGGGCGCTCGACGATCTCGACCTGCTCGGAGACGTACGTGCGGGCCTCCGCCGTCTCGCCGGTGTTGACGATCAGCGTGACCGGCTCGTACCGGACGATGGTGTTGGCGACGGCAGCCCAGGCCTCGCGGCCCGCGTGCAGGTTCTCGGGGCTGTCGAAGGTGGGGTTGGCGGTCGGGAAGGCCATCCAGGTGCGGTCGTGCGGGTGCCACTCGGCGGGCATCCGGTAGCCGAGGGAGGCAGGCGTGGGTGTGGTCATCTGGCGGTCCTTGGAGGGAAGGCGGGGGAAGGTGGGGGAGGGTCAGAGGAAGTAGAGGCGGCTGAGCGAGACGCTGTCCGCGGGTTCGGAGCGCAGCGGCGAGCCGTCCAGCGAGACCAGCCCGGTCTCGGTGACGTCGACCTGGCCGACCCGGGCGTTGCGGACCATGTCGCGCGGGCCGATGCCGCGGGTGCCCCGGACGCCGACGCGGCGGCGGCGGGTGGGCAGGCCGTCGGCGGGGCGGTCGAGGTAGGCGCCGTCGGCGGCCGCCTGGGCGACGAAGGCGACGGAGATGTCGGCGGCGGTGGCGCCGTGGGCGCCGAACTGGGGGCCGAGGACGAGGGGTTCGCAGCGGTCGGTGGAGGCGTTGGGGTCGCCGACCACGCCGTAGGCGGGGAAGCCGGCCTTGAGGACGAGCTGGGGTTTGGCGCCGAAGTGGTCGGGGCGCCACAGGACGATGTCGGCGAGTTTGCCGGTCTCGATCGAGCCGACCTCGTGGGCGAGGCCGTGGGCGATGGCGGGGTTGATGGTGAGTTTGGCGATGTAGCGCAGGACGCGCTCGTTGTCGTCGCCGCTCTCGGTGGTGCCGTATCCACCGTCCAGGGGGCCGAGTTCGGCCTTCATCTTGCCGGCCATGGCGAAGGTGCGGCGTACGGTCTCGCCGGCGCGGCCCATGCCCTGGGCGTCGGAGGAGGTGATGCCGATGACGCCGAGGTCGTGCAGGACGTCCTCGGCGCCCATGGTCCCGGCGCGGATGCGGTCGCGGGCCATGGCGGCGTCGCCGGGCAGGTCGGTCTTGAGGTCGTGGGCGGAGACGATCATGCCGAAGTGCTCGCCCAGGGCGTCCCGGCCGAAGGGCAGGGTGGGGTTGGTGGAGGAGCCGATGACGTTCGGCACGCCGGCCATCTTGAGGACGTTGGGGACGTGTCCGCCGCCGCAGCCCTCGATGTGGAAGGCGTGGATCGTACGGCCCTCCAGCACCTTCAGCGTGTCCTCGACGGAGAGGCACTCGTTCAGGCCGTCGGTGTGCAGGGCGACCTGGACGTCGTACTCCTCGGCGACGCGCAGCGCGGTGTCCAGGGCGCGGGTGTGGGCGCCCATGTCCTCGTGGACCTTGAAACCGGAGGCGCCGCCCTCGACCAGGGCCTCGACGAGCGGTGCCGCGTCGGAGGAGGAACCGCGGCCCAGGAAACCGATGTTGACGGGCCAGGCGTCGAAGGCGTTGAAGGCGTGCCGCAGGGCCCAGGGGGAGTTGACGCCGACGCCCCAGACGGGGCCGAACTCCTGGCCGATGATGGTGGTGACGCCGGAGGCCAGCGAGGCCTCCATGATCCGCGGCGACAGCAGGTGGACGTGGGTGTCGACGGCGCCGGCGGTGGCGATCAGGCTCTCGCCGGAGACGATGGTGGTGCCGGTGCCGACCACGACGTCCACACCCGCCAGGGTGTCGGGGTTGCCGGCGCGTCCGATGGCGGCGATGCGGCCGTCGATCAGGCCGATCGAGGTCTTGCGGATGCCCTGCACGGCGTCGATGACCAGCACGTTGCTGATGACGACGTCGCAGGTGTCGCGGACGGCGGCGGCCTTGAGGTGCAGGCCGTCACGGGCGGTCTTGCCGAAGCCGGCCAGGAACTCCTCGCCGGGCTCCTGGGAGTCGGACTCGACCCGGACGATCAGTCCGCTGTCGCCGAGCCGGATCCGGTCACCGGCACGGGGGCCGTGCACCGAGATGTAGTCGTGGGGGGAAAAGGACGTCACGACGGCACCTCCGCGTCGTCGAAGGTGGTCAGGTAGCCGGTCGCGCGGGCCTTGGCCAGGGCGGCCTGCTTCGCGCCGGGTGCGTCCAGCGGGCCGTCGACGAGGCCGGCGAAGCCGATCGCGACGCGCTTGCCGCCGATCGGCACCAGGCCGACCTGGACGGTGGCGCCCGGGTCGAAGCGCACCGAGGAGCCGGCCGGGACGGCCAGGTGGGTGCCGTAGGCGGCGGCGCGGTCGAAGGCGAGGCGCGGGTTGGCCTCGAAGAAGTGGAAGTGCGAGGTGACCGAGATCGGCACCTCGGAGGTGTTGTGGACGGGGAGCAGCACCGTCTCCTCGACCGGGTCGTAGCCGGCGCCGTCGCCGATCAGCGCGCCGCCGGGGGCTTCGTCGCCGAGCGAGCCGGCGCCCTTGAAGGGGTCGTTGACGACGGCCAGGCGGGTGCCGTCGTCGAAGACCGCCTCGACCTGGACGACGGTGACGACGTCCGGTACGCCGGGCAGTACGTCGTCGGCGGTCAGCACGCTGCGGCCGGCCTCGATGGCCTCGGCCAGTCGCCTGCCGTCGCGGGCGGCCTCGCAGACGGTGTCCGCGATCAGGGCGGTCGCCTCGGGGATGTTGAGGCGTACGCCCCGGGCGCGGCGGGCGCGGGCCAGCTCGGCTGCTGTGAAGATCAGCAGCCGGTCCCGCTCAGTGGGGGTCAGTCGCACGGTTCCTCGCTCGCGGTCGCCGGGGCAGGGGGGTCGGCTTCGGAACGATGTTAGAACGTCGTTCAAACATCTCGAGCCATTGAACCCGGACCGGGCCGCCGTGTCCAGCGTTGCCCGTCCGGTGGGGTTCGGCTCGCCGGGCGGGCGCCGGGGTGAGACCGGCCGCGTGCCGGGGTGAGACCGACCGTGTGCCGGGTTGGGGCTGGCCACGCGGAGGGGGCGAGACCGGCCGCGCGGCGGGGGAGGCCACCCGCGCGGAGGGGCGGGAGCGGGCGCCGCGCCCCGGCTGGGGCCCGGCGCGCGGCGGGGCGCGGCGGGGCGCGGCGGGGAGTGGGAGGACGGCGGGTACCGGCGCCCGGGCGCCGGGTGTGCGCGGGATCGGGCGGGGGCGGGCGCGCAAACAGGCTCTGCGCTTCGCAAACCTGTCCGGCGCGGGCAGTTGGATCACGTGAACCTCCCCGTGCCCCTTTCACCCCACGTGATCGGACGCACACTGTTGCAAACGCCGTCAACTGGGCATGAGGATGAGTGGTCAGAACGAGGGGGCCACCCGGCCGGCGGGGGATCCGGAGGCGGGGGCCTGGATTTGAGGGCGGGGGCATGTGTTGATGGACGGTCAGTCGCGATTCCCGCGGCAGCGGACGGGTTCGGGCGACGCCTACCGGTCCGGGCCCGCCCAGGGTCCGGTCGGCGGCACCGGGACGACCTTGCCGGGGACTCCGGCCCCCGGCTGCGCCCTGCACCGACGGTTGCACCTGACGCTCGACCCGGCCGACCTGGTCGCGGTCGGCTCGGTCCGGCGGCGGCTGCGGACGGCGCTCAGCCACTGGGGGGTGCCGGAGCTGTCGGACACCGCCGAGCTGCTCTCCTCCGAGCTGGTGACCAACGCACTGCTGCACACCGGCAAGGGCGCGGTGTTCGACGCGGTGCTGGGGTCGGACCACCGGCTGCGGATCGAGGTGCAGGACGGCACGACCCGGCTGCCCGGTCGGCGCCGCGATCCGGACGCCGAGTACGCGACCTCGGGGCGCGGCCTGCTGCTGGTGGAGGCGCTCGCGGACGCATGGGGCGTGCAGTTGAGAGGTGACGGCAAGGTCACCTGGTTCGAACTCGCCCTGCCCTGAGCCGGTTCACCTGAGCCGGTCCACCGGAGCCCGTCCATCTGAGCCGGTCCACCCGAACCCGTCCACCGCATTGTTCGGCGCCGATTCATTCGCCATCGAAGGATGCCCGGAACAGAAGGCGGAGCGGAAGATTTCCGGCCCGTTACCATTGCCGCTCGGCCGAACATTGGACAGGATGGTGGGAATGTGTGTCCACGTGCGGGAAGCAGCGGGGAGTCCGAACCTCGACTGACCACCGCCCGTCGACACCGTCCCATCCAGCACCACCCACCACACCGCCACGCGGCCCGTCCGGACGGTCGGCGCGGTCCGCCACGGCAGCGGCAGGAGCAGCATGCCCACTGAGCCCGAGTCGCCGGGGCCGGCGCTCCCTCCCGGTGCGTCCACCGTCGAACCGCAGCAGGCAGCCGCCACCCACGCCGAGCCCAGTACGGCCGAGCCCAGCCCCGCCGGTCCCACCACACCCGGTCTCACTGCACCCGGTCCCACCACACCCGGTCCCGTCACGGCAGACCCCACCACGGCCGGTCGCACCACCGCCACCGGCACAGCCCGGGCGAAGCCACCCGCGCAGGCGGTGCGCCGGCACTCGCTGCGCACGGCGCCCGGGGTCGCCGGACGGCTGGCGCCGGTGCTCCCCGGTGGGCTGCCGCCCGCCTCCGCCGACACCATGCCGGACTGGCTGGAGCCCGCGATGGCCGCCAACGGCATCGGCTCCTTCGACTGGGACATCCGCCGCGACGTCCTGGAGGGCGACCACCGCGCCTGCGCGATCATCGGCCTGGACACCATGGACCAGGGCCGCTTCGACCGCACCGCCGGCTCCTTCCTGGCCCTGCTGCACCCCGAGGACGCGCCGGTGGTGCGCCGCCGGGTCGAGCGCGCGGTGGCTGAGCTGGGCCAGTGCGGCGCCTACTACCGCACCGTCGGGCCGAACGGCACCATGCGCGCGGTGCGCTTCCGCGGCCGGGTGCTCGCGGACGCCTTCGGCCGGGCCTCCCGGATGGTGGGCTTCGTCTGGGACGCCACCGTCGAACTGCACAAGCGCGACCGCGCCGACCGGATGGCCCTGCTGCGCGAGGAGCGCTCCCGGTTCATCAAGGAGGCGGCGCGCGCCCTCTCCGAGGCGGTCACCGTCCGTGACGTGGCCCGGGTGTTCACCGGGCTGCCGCTGCCCGGCCTGCCACCGGACGGCCTGGTGCTGGCCTCCTTCGAGGCCGGCCGGGCCCAGATCCTCGGCGCCTCCGGTTACCGGACCGAGGCGCTGGCGGTCTGGGACCGCACGGTGCTGCCGGCCGGGCACCCGGCGGCCGAGGCGCTGCGCCACCGGGCGCCGGTGTTCATCCCGACCCGCGAGGAGTTCCGCGAGGGCTACCCCGCGGTGTGGGAGCCGACCAGCCGCACCGGCCGCGGCTCCTGGGCGTTCCTGCCGCTGGTGGCTAGCGGCCGGGCGATCGGCGTGTGCGTGGTCAGCTTCGACGACGAGCGCGAGCTGGACGCGGACGAGCGCACCCTGCTGTCCACCCTGGGCGGCCTGGTCGCGCAGTCCCTGGCCCGGGCCCGACTGCACGACGCCGAGCACGAGTTGGCGGCCGGTCTGCAGCGGGTGATGCTGCCGCGCACCGTGCCGTCCATCCCGGGCGTGACGACGGCCGTGCGCTACCTGGCGGCCGGTTCCGGCCTGCAGATCGGCGGCGACTGGTACGACGTGGTGCCGCTGCCGGGCGGGCACGTCGGCCTGGTGATCGGGGACGTCCAGGGGCACGACGTGCACGCCGCCGGGATCATGGGTCAGCTGCGGATCGCGCTGCGCGCCTACGCGGCCGAGGGGCACCCGCCGGCCGCGGTGATGGCCCGCGCCTCCCGCTTCCTCGCCGACCTGGACACCGACCACTTCGCGACCTGCACCTACGCCGAGGTCAACGTGGACTACGGCGTGGTCTACGCGGTCCGGGCCGGCCACCTCGACCCGGTGGTGCGTCGCGCGGACGGCACCGCCGCCGTGGTGCCGGTGGCCGGCGGGCTGCCGCTGGGCATCGATCCGGACCAGGAGTACCGGGTCACCCGGTTCAGCCTGGACCCGGGTGAGACCGTGCTGCTCTGTACCGACGGCCTGGTCGAGGCGCGCGGCATGGACCTGGACGAGGGCATCGCCCGGCTCACCCGGGCGCTCGGCCGCCCGCTGGCGCCCGCCGCGGAGGCGGCCCGCGACCCGCTGGAGGACCTGGCCGACCGGATCGCCTCCCAGGCCGCCGACTCCAGCGAGCGCGAGGACGACATAGCGCTGCTGCTCCTGCGCTGGGACGGCCCGGCCGGCGGTCTGGCCGCCCAGCAGCTGCGCCGCCGGATCGGCCAGGCCGACCTGGCGCGGATCTCCGAGGTCCGGGCGGAGCTGCGGGACGCGCTGCGGCGCTGGGGCGTCGCCGAGTTCATCGACACCGCCGAGCTGCTCTCGTCCGAGCTGGTCACCAACGCCATCCGGCACACCGACCGGGACGCCATGTTCACCGCCAGGCTCTACCGGGAGCCGGCCTCGGACGGCGGCCGGGCCCGGCTGCGGGTCGAGGTGGAGGACGAGTCGGACCTGTGGCCGACCCGCCGGACGCCGGGGGAGCAGGCCTCCTCCGGGCGCGGGCTGATGCTGGTCGAGGCGCTGGCGGACGCGTGGGGGGTGGAACCGCGCGGGTCCGGCAAGCGGATGTGGTTCGAGCTCAGCGCCACCCCCGCGGCCTGAGCCGCACTCCGGGCCGCGGCCCGCGCTGCGGCCCGAGCCGAGCTCCGCGCCGCGGTCGCAGCCGCGGCCCGAGCGGCACGCTAGGGGCGCGGTGGGGGCGCGCGGCGGGGTCCACCGATGCCCCCGCCGTCGATCACCCGAACTGCTGCTCCAGGTCCTTCAGTTTGCGCTCCAGCGAGTCCAGCCGCGGCAGCGTCACGGTGTCCTCGTCGAGCGTCAGATCGATGGTGCGGCGCTCCGGGCGGGCGGGCAGGCCCGGCTGCACCACCGCACCCTCGGCGGCCTCGACCTCACGCGGGCCGGCGGGCTGGTCCGCCCCGGGCCCGCCGGCTATGGCGGGCTCCGAGCCGGACTCCAACTGCCGTGCGCCGTCTCCGCGTTGGCGCCAGGTTCCGGTGCTGCGGCTGATCGCCCGGATCTCCGCCCGCTCGCGGCGGCCGGCGAGCCTGCGGCGCTCCCGCTCCGCGGCCTTCTCCCGCTTGTCCTCGCGGACCTCGTCGACCGCCTCGTCCAGGCTGCGGACGCCTTCCAGCAGCATCAGCGACCAGGCCGCGTAGGTCTCGCGCGGGGCGCGCAGCCAGCGGACGATGCGGATCTGCGGCAGCGGGCGGGGGACGAGCCCCTGCTCGCGCAGGGCGGCCCGGCGGGTCTGCTTGAGCGCCCGGTCGAACAGGATGGCCGCCGAGAGGGACATGCCGGAGAAGAACTGCGGGGCGCCGGCGTGGCCGAAGCCGCGCGGGGCGTGCACCCAGTTGAACCAGGCGGAGGCGCCGGCGAACAGCCAGACCAGCAGCCGGGAGCCGAGTGCGGCGTCGCCGTGGCTGGCCTCGCGGACGGCGAGCACCGAGCAGAACATCGCGGCGCCGTCCAGACCGAACGGGACGAGGTACTCCCAGCCGCCGGACAGCCCCAGGTTCTGCACCCCGAAGCCGACCAGCCCGTGGAACGAGAGCGCGGCCGCGACACCGGCGCAGCAGAACAGCAACGTGTAGGAGGCGCCGCCGTACAGGGATTCCTTGCGACGGCGCCGCTCCTCGGAACGCTCCCAGGAATCCGGCCCGTTGGCGGGCGCGGATCCCCGGCTCCGGACCAGGGCCACCAGGAGCGCGCTGACCAGCAGCCCCGCACCTCCGGTGACGGCCCAGCCGAGCGGTATGTCGGACAATTTCATCGCCGGAACCAGCCTCGCTTTCCTGCGTCGCGTTCCTGCGTCGTGATGGCGGGGACCATCATGGCGGATGCTCGGCAGGGGAATGGCTGATTCGCCGTCAATGCGCTGAGTAGAGGGATTTCTGACCCCACGGCAATCGCATTGTCGTATGAATTTGAAGCGGGTTATTCCCGGAATTCCGGGCTTTCCGGATCTGATATCGCACGGATATTCGTCAACCCCGCATGACGCGGGGGCAGCCGCCGCACATGTCCTCCGGTTGCGCGGTGTAGACGAGGCAACAACTGGCCCGGGCCCGGTCGGTGCCCGAAGCATCGCCGCACCCGGCTGCCGCCGCGGCGAAACCGGCACCCGGGGTGAAGGGGGCCGGGACCGGAGCGGGGGCGCCGGGCGCGCCGGGCGCGCACTCCGGAGCCGTCGCCCGGTCGCCCGCCGGCGGGGGCTCCAGCAGCGCGGACAGCTCGGCGCGCGCCCGCTCCTCCTCACCGAGTAGCCCGCCGACGTGCCAGAGCCCCTCCACCGCGGCGTCCGTGGCCATCGCCCACAGCACCCGCGGCCCGCGCCGCACCTCGGGGCGGAAGGCGGCCAGCAGCGGCTCCAGGAACCCGCCCAGCGCGCCGCGCAGTTCGGCGGCCAGCGCGTTCTCGTCCGGCACCGTACGGGCCTGCGGCGCCCCGGCCGCCGGGTCGTCCGGCAGGCAGGCGAAGGCGTCCGGGCGGACCGTCAGCTCCACTGTGCCGGTGCCGCGGCGCACCGAGACGTCCGCCGGGTCGAGCAGCGGGACGCGCCGCTCCAGGAACCACGGCGCGGTGAACAGCAGCGAGACCGGCCAGACCACGCGGTGCAGGCCGAAGCCGGCCGCCACGTCCGGGCGCAGCGGCCGCCCGTAGCGGTCGAGGCCCTGCCGGGCGTCGTGGGCGATCAGCTCGCGGAGCGCCTCGGGCCGGGCGGCCAGGTCGGCGGCGGGGATCCAGCCGTCGCCGCGGCGGGGCGGGGCGCAGCGCACCCGTACGACGGGGGCGAGCACGGTCAGCCGGTGGTACGAGGTCGCGCCGGGGGCGGTGCCGGCCGGCGCGGGGGCGGGGGCGTGCGCCTCGGTGCTGCGGGGGGCGCGCGGCGTGGGGCCGGGCCGGGTGCTGCTCGCGGTCATGGGCGGGCCCCATCGGGTCGACCGGGGCCGCTCATGGACCGCCCGGCGGTGCCCGGGCGGGGTGGTGGTGGCCGCCGGGCCCGGCCGGACCGGGGCATGGCGGTGCCCGGGGAACGGCAAGGCGACCTGGCCGGGGCACTGCTCGCCCCAGCCAGGTTAGGCTCACCTTAGCTGATTGTCCCCCGGGGCTCGCGGGTGCTGCGCCCGTCCGGGGGAGGCCCCGGCGCGCGGGCGGTGCCCAACTGGCGCGCGAGCCAGACCGGCACCCCGCCCAGCGCGTGCACCAGCCGGGCCGCCTCGGCCCGCAACCGGGCCGCCTCGGCCGGCTCGGACACCTCGGCGAGCGCCGCGAGTGCCGGCGCCACCCCCACCGTGAAGCCGAGTTGCTCGCGCAGCCGCAGCGAGGCGTCGAAGCCCTCGCGGGCGTTGCCGCGGTCCCCCCGGGCGAGCGCCAGCGCCGCCAGGTGGCGCCAGGTGTACGAGCGCAGCAGTTCGTCCCCGCGCTCGCCCGCGCCGTCGTGCGCCCGGCGGTAGGCGATCCAGGCGGCACTGCGGTCGCGCAGCAGGTTCTCGGCGACCAGCCCGCGCCGGAAGTCCAGCAGCGGGCGGCCCGGCGCGTCCGGCGGCAGCAGGGCCGAGGTGCGCCCGAGTGCCGCCTGCGCCTCGTCCAGCCGGTCCCGTGGACCGAGCACGCTGGCCACGTACGCCAGGAAGCCGCGGGCGCAGGATGCGGCCGCGCGCTGCTCGGTGCTGGTCACGACGGCCTCCGCGAGGCGGAGCGCCTGTTCCGCCTGGGTCCACTGCGCGGCGGTGAACAGGCATTGCTCGATGAGGAGTTCGGCCCGTGCCAACGCCGTCGTCGGGTCCTGTTCGGCGGCCGGGCGCAACAGTTCGGCCGCCTCCTGCCAGCACCCCCGGGACCTCAGCCGCCACACGGTGTCGCCCGGTTCCTCCGCTTCCGCCCGCCCCCGCCCGTTCGGGCCGTTCGGGCCCCATCCGTGCTCTGACAACGCCACCTCCTTGTGTGCGCCATCCAGCAGGGCACGGGCCCGCCCCACCCGCGTCGCCGTCGACTCCCGTCGGCATGGCGACGGTGACGGCAACGCAAAGGCCCGCGCTGTGGCGGCAATTCAACACGGGGGTGAGCTTGTGCACCAGATCACGAGCGGAGGTTCTTGCGTTCGCGGCGGACTTGATCTAGAGGACGTCCGTCGGTCAGGACGTCCAGCCGGTCTCCATCAGGGCCTCGGCGGCGCCGTTGGCGGGCTGCGGCACCCCCGCCAGATCCAGGCTGAACAGGGCGACCAGCAACTGCTCGCCGCGTACGGTGGCCTGGTGCGAGTAGCCGGCCAGGGTGAACATCGCGGCGGCCATCTCCTCGGCGTGCAGGGTCTGCAGCCACAGGCACTCCACCGACTTCACGTCGGCCGGCTCGGTCCAGGTGTCCACCTGGGCGACCATCCGGCTGCCCAGCAGGGTGACCCCGTCGCGTTCCTGGGCCTCGGTCAGTTCCAGGTCGTCGAAGCCGAGCCACTCCAGGTAGCGGGCGGCGGTGAACACCGCGTCCTGCGAGGTGCGCACCGGGTGCGGGCGAAACGGCGTGCGGTGGCGGAACGGCTTGGGCTGCCCGCCGGAGCCGCCGGGCGGGGCGGGCACCGGCGCGCCCATCGGGTGGGCCGGGTACGGGCGGGAGGCCTGCGGGCCGGGGGTGGCGAGCGGGCCGGCCGTACCGGTGCCGAGCCGGGTAGTGCGGTCCACCGGCAGCCGGACGGTGGCGCCGCAGTTGCAGGTGAACTCGGGCTGCGGCCACTGGTCGGAGCGGCCGCAATGGGGGCAGCGCATGCTCAGCCAGGAGTCCTCCCAGGACCGGAACCGCACCTGCACCGGCACCCCGCCGCGCAGCAGCGGCACCTTCAGCGAGGCGCCGCACGGACAGGGCAGCGACGGTGGTTCGTAGAGGTGCTCGCGGCGGCAGGCGGGGCAGCGGATCGCCCGGGCGCCACCGCCTGCCCCGGGCCCTGGCCGGGCGGGGTCGTGTCCGGTGAAGTCGTCGGGCAGTCCGGCCATCGCGGGCTCCGTCCGTTCGAATCGGGTGGTGGGACGGTTTCCATGCTCCCCGAAACGGTGGGCGCTTGGCGCGGAATGGGGCAATCCTCAGGGATGGATCAGGGGTGTGCGCCCGGTCGGTGCCCGCTGCGGGTGCTTCGGGCACCCGGCCCGGCCGGGGGCGGTCAGCCGGCGGACCAGCGGGCCAGGTCGGCGGGGGTGTCCAGGTCGTCCGGAACGGCGACGTCGGCGCACTCGACGAGCGTGATCCGGTCCGCGTGCGAGGCCAGCAGGGCGCGGGCGCCCGCGTCGCCGGACGCGCCCGCCGCCGCCTCCGCGAAGTACCGGGCGCCGATCAGCACCGGGTGCCCGCGCCGCCCGTCGTAGGCCGCCGCGGCCAGCTCCGCGCCCGCCCGGTGCGCGGCCAGCAGCCGGGACACCGCGGCCGCCGTGACGCCCGGGGTGTCCACCAGCATCACCAGGGCCGCCGACACCCCCGCCGGCAGGGCCGCCAGCCCGGCGCGCAGCGAGGAGCCCATGCCGCCCGCCCAGTCCGGGTTGGCCACCAGCCGGCAGCCCGGCAGGTGCGCCGTCGAGCGGACCCGCTCGCCGTCCGCGCCGAGCACCACCGTCACCTCGGCGCAGCCGCCCGCCCGGACCACCGCCACCGCGTGTTCGACCAGCGGCCGGCCCGCGTACCGGATGAGCGCCTTGGGACGCCCGCCGAGGCGCCGCCCGCCCCCGGCGGCGAGCACCAGCGCGGCGACGGGGCCGGTGTGAGCTTCGGTGTTCTGCATGGGCCAAGCCTGCCCGCCCGCCCTGCCGGCGCGCAGCCGTATCACCCCACAGTTGTACGAATCCACAAGGAGAACCCGCAGGTCGCGGCCGGTCCCCGGCGGTTCGGCCGCTGGCCGTGCGGCCCGCCAGCCCCTGTACTGGGTCGATGAACACCGCACCGCGCCCGCTGGTGGACCGCTTCGGCCGGGTCCACACCGATCTGCGGGTCTCGTTGACCGATCGCTGCAATCTGCGCTGCACGTACTGCATGCCGGCCGAGGGGCTGGACTGGCTGCCGAAGGCGGAGGTGCTGAGTGACGACGAGGTGGTGCGGTTGGTGCGGATCGCGGTGGGGCGGTTGGGGATCGCCTCGGTGCGGTTGACCGGTGGGGAGCCGTTGCTGCGGCGGGGCCTGCCGGAGCTGGTGGGGCGGATCGCGGCGCTGGGGCCGGAGGTGTCGCTGACCACCAACGGGATCGGGCTGGCCCGTACGGCGGTGGCGCTGCGCGAGGCGGGGCTGCACCGGGTGAACGTCAGCCTGGACACGCTGCGCCCCGAGCGGTACGCGGAGATCACGCGGCGGGACCGGATCGGGGACGTGTTCGCGGGGTTGGCCGCGGCCCGGGCGGCGGGGCTGGCACCGGTGAAGGTGAACGCGGTGCCGGTGCGCGGGGTCAACGACGACGAGATCGTGCCGCTGGCCGAGTTCGCGGTCGAGCGCGGGTATGCGATGCGGTTCATCGAGTCGATGCCGTTGGACGCGCAGGGCGCCTGGGACCGCTCGACGATGGTCAGCGCGGACGAGATCCTGGCCGCGCTCGGCGCCTGCTTCGCGCTCGTCCCGGTCGGGCGCCGCGGCAACGCCCCGGCGCAGGAGTGGCGGGTCGCGGGCACGGACGCCGTGATCGGGGTGATCGCCTCCGTCACCCGGCCGTTCTGCGGCGGCTGCGACCGGGTCCGCCTGACCGCCGACGGCCAGCTGCGCAACTGCCTGTTCGCCACCGGGGAGTCCGACCTGCGCGCCCTGGTGCGCGGCGGCGCGGACGACGACCGGATCGAGGCCGCGTGGCGCGCCGCCATCGCCGGCAAGGGGCCCGGACACGCCGTCAACTCCGCCGACTTCGTCCGGCCCGATCGCCCGATGTCGGCCATCGGCGGCTGAGCGGCGCGGCGTGCGCGCGGTGTGAGCTTCGACATGGTCGACGGGGCTCGCGTGGCGCCGTCTTGACCTGCTCTTGGGGTGGCTGATCTGCTGGTTCGCCGTCAACCCGCCCCAGCACCCGGGAGTTCTCCGTGCCCGCCCGCCGCACCACCCTGTCCGCCGCCACCGTGTTCCTGATATGCGCCCTCGCCCTGGCCGGGTGGTTGCTCGGCGGCCGCGACCACAAGGCCGGCGACTCCGCCGCCCCCGCCGGGGGCCTGGGCACCAGCCCGCTGCAGAACCCGGACGGCACCAAGCCCGGCCTGGCCCCGCTGACCACACCCGAGGAGCGGAAGGCCGGCCGGGACGTCATCGCCAAGGTCGCCACCGCCGCCGCCGGGCCCAAGGACGGCTACGACCGCAACGAGTTCGGCCCCGCCTGGACGGACAACGTCGAGGGCGTCCCGCTCGGCCACAACAACTGCGACACCCGCAACGACCTGCTCGCCCGCGACGGCACCGCCGTCGAGCGCAAGGACGGCTCGAACTGCGTCGTCACCGCGATGACCATCCACGACCCGTACACCGGCCAGAACGTGCAGTGGACCAAGCAGCAGGCCACGAAGATCCAGATCGACCACGTGATGCCGCTCTCCTACGACTGGCAGATGGGCGCCGCCAAGTGGGACAAGGCCAAGCGGGTCCAGATCGCCAACGACCCGCTCAACCTGATCCCCGCCGACGGCTCCCAGAACGCCTCCAAGGGCGACTCCGGCCCGGCCTCCTGGCTCCCCGCCAACACGGCCGTCCGCTGCTCCTACGCCGTCCGCTTCGCCCAGGTCTCCCTCAAGTACCAGCTCCCCGTCACCGCCGCCGACAAGCAGGGCATGCTCCAGCAGTGCGGCGGCTGACGAATCGTTCCCGCGGGAGCGGCCGCCGGTGCGGGTGAGGGGGCGGATGCGACCGGGGCGGGCGGCAGGTGATATGGGTGGGCGGTGATCCCGAAGATCCCCAGGAGTCTGCTGCCCGCCCTGCTCGCCGCCCTGCTCGTGCCGGCGGCGGGCTGCACCGCGCCGCCGGTACCGGGCCGCGGACCGGCCGCCGGCGCGTCCGCCCGGCAGCCCCAGGACCTGGTGCCCAGGACGGCCCCTCCCGCGCTCGCGGCGCTGTACCGGCAGCCGCTGGACTGGAAGCAGTGCCCGGACCGGCCGGAGGCCGAACCCGGTGAGCCGGAGCTGCGGTGCACCGGGCTCAAGGTCCCGCTGGACTACGCCGACCCGGGCGGCGAGAAGATCGAGATCGCCGTCGTCCGGGCCCGCACCGGCAAGGCCGACCGGCGGATCGGCACGCTGGTGCTCAACCCCGGGGGGCCGGGCAACTCCGGGGTGGACAAGGTGTTCTGGGACTGGGGGTCGTTTCGCGGCACCGTGTCGGACCACTTCGACCTGGTCGGCTTCGACCCGCGCGGCGCCGGGCGCACCACCCCCGTGCACTGCCTCGACGACCGCACCCGGGACGGGTGGAACAGCACCGACGACCCCGGCTACGACCGCGGCCGGGTCCTCGCCGACGCCTGCGGGGCCCGGCACGCCACGCTGCTGCCCCACCTCGGCACCCGTGACACCGCCCGCGACCTCGACGTGCTGCGCGGCGCCCTGGGCGAGCGGCGGCTCGACTTCCTCGGCAGCTCCTACGGCACGTACCTCGGCGCCCTCTACGCCGAGCAGTTCCCCGAGTGGACCGGCCGCCTCGTCCTGGACGGCGCCGTCGAGCGCAGCCTCGACCCGGTCCGGCTGAACGGCGAGGCGGCCGCCGCCGCCGAGACCGCCCTGCGGGACTTCGCCGCCGACTGCGCGGGCCTCGACGGCTGCCCGCTCGGCCGGGACCGCGCCACCGCCCCGCAGCGGCTCGCCGACTTCCTGGACGGCCTGCGCGAGCATCCGCTGAGCACCGGCGACGGCCGCCGCCTCACCGCCACCCTGGCCTGGAACGCCACCCTCGACGTCCTCTACGACGGCCGGCGCTCCTGGGAGCGGCTGCGCCAGGCCCTCGACCCGGCGATCACCCGCGGCGACGGCGCCGACCTGCTCGCGCTCGCCGACCGGGCCAACGGCCGTGACGAGGAAGGCCGTTACGCCACCGCGGCGGACGCCTTCGCCGCCATCACCTGTGCGGACGCCCTGATGGCCCCCACCGACGAGGACCTGCGCACCGCCCGCGCCGAACTCGCCGCCCGCGCCCCGCTGACGAGCCGGCACGACGTCCGGGCGGCGCTGCTCTCCCCGGACTGCCGCCCCTGGCCCTTCCGCACCGCCGAACGCCCGTCCCGGATCCGGGCGGAGGGCAGCGCGCCGATCCTGGTGATCGGCTCCACCGGCGACCCGGTCACGCCGTACGTGTGGGCGCAGCGGATGGCCTCCGGCTTCGCCCACGGGGTGCTGCTCACCCGGGACGGCGACGGGCACACCGGGTACGACAAGAGCGACTGCGTGCGGGAGGCGGTGGCCGCCTTCCTGGTGGACGGCACGCTGCCCGCGGCCGGGACGCACTGCCCGTCGGACTGACGGGGCGCGGCGGCCGGGGCGACCGTCAGGGGGCGGGGGAAACGCGAAGGGGGCGCACCACAGGCTGCGGTGCGCCCCCTGGAGGACGGTCAGGAGAGCGGGGCCGTCAGGTCGTAGAAGGTGGTGGAGCCGACCGTCTTCGCGGTGAAGTGGCTCGTCACCCAGCTCTCGATCTGGGCGCTCTCGGACTCCTGCGCCCCGGTGTCGCCCCGTCCGCTCTCGGCTCCGCCGAAGCCGCGGTGGGAGCCGCCGGCGATGAACCAGTGCACCTTGCCCTCCTGGACGTACTTCTGGAAGCCGGCCAGGCTGAGCGAGGGGTCCGTACCGTTGAAGCCGCCGAGGGCCATCACCGGCTTTCCGGTGGCGAGTTGGTAGCTGGCGGCGTTCTGCGAGCCGTTGGTGGCGGCCGCCCAGGTGTACTGGTCGGCGTTCTCCTTGAGCAGGGCGGAGGCCTCCTCGCTCACCTTGGTGCCGCCGAGCAGGCCGCCCATGCCGCCCATGCCACCGGGGCCGCCCATGCCGCCGGGGTCCTCGCCGGTGCCGGGGATCCCGCTGCCGGGGTTGGTACCGGTGCCGCGGTCGCGGTGGCCGGTGCCGCCGTTGAACCCGCCCTTGCCGCCGCCACCGCCGAACCCACCGGTGCCGCCGCCCTTGCCGCCGCCGTTGAAGCCCTGCCAGCCGCCGTTGCCGCCGCCGTTGCCGCCACCGCCGAACCCACCGGCGCCACCGCCGAAGCCGCCGGCGCCGCCGCCGTTGCCCCCGCCGGGGACGCCCGGAGCGCCGCCGTTCTGCCCGCCGCCGGGCTGGAACATCCGGCCGCCGCCCGCGAAGCCCTTCCCGCCGGGCCGGCCGCCGCCGCCCGGGCCGAAGGAGCCCCGTACGGCCGGCCCGGCCGTCACGATGGAGCCGCTGTGCGCCGTGTTGACGGTGTCCACCGCGTACGCCGCCGGCCCGCCGAGCGCCGCCGCCAGGCCCACCAGACCCGCCACGGAGGCGATCCGCGCGCCCACCCGTCCGGAGGCCTTCCCGACGAGCTGTCCGGCGACCAGCGCGGTCGCCGCCGCCAGCCCGCCGACCAGCACCACCCAGCGCAGCCAGGGCACGAACTGAGCGCTGCGCCCGAGCAGGACGTACGCCCAGACCGCCGTCACCGCGAGGGTCCCGGCCAGCACCAGCGCCCACGGCAGCCGGTGCCGGGCCCGCCACAGCCCGTCCACGCCCATGCCGACCAGCGCCGCGACGGCCGGGGCGAGCGCCACCGTGTAGTACTGGTGGAAGATCCCGGACATGAAGCTGAACACCAGCGCGGTGGAGAGCAGCGCGCCGCCCCAGACCAGGAACGCCGCGCGGGCGGTGTCGGTGCGGGCGTGGCGGCGGGTCGCCCAGAGGGCGGCGACCAGCAGGATCAGCGCGGCCGGCAGCAGCCAGGCGATCTGCCCGCCGATGTCGCCGCCGAACAGCCGGGTGAGGCCGGTCTGGCCCCAGCCGCGGCCGCCGCGCATCGCCCCGCCCGGCAGGTCGAGCCCGGCCGGGAGCCGCCCGCCGCCGCCGACGCTGCCGGTCTCGTCGCCGTTGATCCGGCCGAGGCCGTTGTAGCCGAAGGTGAGGGAGAGGAAGCTGTTGTCCTGCGAGCCGCCGACGTACGGGCGGGCCGAGGCCGGCAGCAGTTGGACCACGGCCACCCACCAGCCGCCGGCGAGCACCATGGCCGCGCCCGCGACCAGCAGCTGCCGCACCCGCCGCCACAGGCCGGTGGGCGCGACGACCAGGTAGACCAGCGCGAAGGCCGGCAGCACGAGGAAGGCCTGCAGGGTCTTGGTGAGGAAGGCCAGTCCGAACATCACCCCGGTGAACACCAGCCAGCGGGTGCCCGCCGCCTCGATGGCTCGCACCAGCCCGTACGCGGCCAGGGTGAGCAGCAGCGCCAGCAGCGCGTCCGGGTTGTTGAAGCGGAACATCAGCGCCGCGACCGGGGTGAGCGCCAGCACGCCCCCGGCCAGCAGGCCGCCGAGCGGGGAGAAGCGGCGGCGCACCGTCGCGTACACGACGCCGACGGTGGCGGCGCCCATCAGCGCCTGCGGGGCGAGGAGGGACCAGGAGGAGAGGCCGAAGATCCGCACCGAGAGGGCCATCGGCCACAGCGACATCGGGGGCTTGTCGACGGTGATGAAGTTCCCGGCGTCGGAGGAGCCGAAGAAGAAGGCCTTCCAGCTCTGGCTGCCGGCCTGGACGGCGGCCGAGTAGAAGGCGTTGGCCCAGCCGGAGGCGCTCAGGCCCCACAGGTAGAGGACGACGGTCGCGGCCAGCAGCGCCAGCAGGGCCGGGCGCACCCAGCGCGGGTCGTCCGCGCGCCCGCGCCAGGCGCGGGCGGGGAGGGTGCGCAGCCGGCCGGACCAGGAGGCGGGGCCCTTGGGGCCGATGGGCGGCAGGGGCTGCTCGGGGAAGAGCGGCGCCGGGGCCGGCCGGGCCGGGTCCGGCTGCGGCACCTCCGGCGGCGGGAAGTTCGCGGCCTCCGGCCACGGTTCGCCGGCCGAAGGGGAGTAGCTGGTCGTGGTCATGCGCCATACCGTGCGTGGCGTGGCTGAGAGGAGTGTGAGACGCGGCTGTGAGGCGGGTGTGATCCGAGGTTCAGGCGGACGGCGGCATGGTGAGGTGGCTGCCCAGCCACTCCATGGCCGGGGGGATCTCCCGGGTCCAGGTGTGGAAGTTGTGGCCGCCGCTGTCCAGGGTGATGGTGGACAGCTTGGTGGGGGCCTTGAAGGCCTTGACCATGGCCTGGGTCTCGCCGTAGTTGTCCTCGTCGTAGCTGGTGGTGAGCAGCAGGGAGACGGGGGCGGCGGGCTGGTTCTTCAGCCGCCACAGCAGGTCGTTCTCCTGCTTCAGCCGGTCGTCGCTACCGAACAGGTCGCCGGTGGTCTCGTCGTGGGCCGCGTTGTAGTAGCCGGAGAGGGCGGCCGCCGCGGGGTAGGAGTCGGGCTTGCGCAGCGCGAACTTGAGCGCGCAGTAGCCGCCCGTGGAGTTGCCGATCACCGCGCGGTTGGACGGGGCGGAGCCGATCCGGTAGGCGGTGGCCAGGGCCTTGGGCAGGTCGCTGGTGAAGTAGGTCTCCGCCTGGGGGCCGTTCGGGACGTCGACGCACTCGGTGTCCCGGTTGCCGACGAGCGTGGGACGCGTCATCACCAGGATGGTCGGCGGGAGCTTCTTCTGCTCGATCGCGGTGAGCGCGGACGCCGGGTACTGCATCAGCGAGATCAGCTTCTCCGGGGTGCCCGGGTAGCCGGTGAGCACCAGGGCCATCGGGAACTGCTGCTTGGCGTAGGCCGGCTGGAAGTACTGCGGCGGCAGGTAGACGTAGGCCTCGCCGCTCAGGCCGGTGGCGGCTCCTTTGACGGCGACCTTCTGGATCAGCCCCGAGCGCTCGCGGTCCGACCCCTGCGCCGAGTAGAAGCTCTGCTCACCGGTGATGGACAGGGCGGCGTTGGGCGTGTGGTCGACGACCGTGCCGAGCTTGCCGTTGGTGCCGAGCAGGTCGCTCCAGGAGCTGTAGAAGCCGAAGTAGCCGTTCGCGATCAGGCCCATCGCGACCAGCACGGCGACCTGGGTGGCGAGGAAGGCGCCGATCCGGCCCGCCCAGGACTTCCAGCCCTTCCCGCCGAAGCGCGGCCAGAGCCACATGGTGGCGGCGAAGACGAGGATCGCGACGGCCGAGGTGACGATCTGGAGGGGGAGTCCGGTGAGGCTGAGCACGCCCCGATCGTAGTTGACCCCCTTCGGCGCCTCCGGGCGCCCCCTGCACCCCCTGTACCTCCTCCTGCGGGGCCGCGTGAATCCGGTTGACCCGGTTGCCCGGGCTCGGCACCATGGCGGCGTGCACGTGCACGCTGTGTGCACGGGACGTCACCGGGGCGGGGTTCATGAAATCCATCACCAGGGCCGGTCTGGCCGTCGGTATCGCGCTGCTGCTCGCGGCCTGCTCCAGCGGCGGCGGAGGCGCTGCGGGCGGGCGGTCCACCGGTGCGGCCGGCGCCCTGCCCGTACCGGCGCCGACCCCCACGCCGACGCCCACGCCCACGCCGACCGTGCCGCCGTACGGCCCGGTGCTCGGCCAGAACATCGACCCGGTCAACGCCGCGCTCGGCCAGGTGGCCGGGGCCAAGACCCTGAGCGACCTCGACGGCGTGCTCGGCGGCATCGCCACCAGCGCGCGGACGGCCGGCCGGGGCCTGGGCCTGGCGGACGAGCCGGCCGCGGTCACGACGGTGCGGGCCGAGCTGGTGACGGCGCTCACCTCGCTCGCCACCGACGCGACGAAGGTCCGCAGCGACATCAAGAGCAGGGGCGTCTGCGCGGTGGGCTCCGCGCAGGCGGAGTTCGGCGCCTCCGCGAGCCTGGCCGCGGTGTCGGCGGCCCTCGCCAAGATGGCGGCGGCCGGCTACCCGACGACCTTCGCCGTCCCGCAGACCCCGAAGCAGCAGTCCCGCGCGCTGGACAACGGCACCCTGGTCCGTGAGGGGCGGCTGCGCGGCGAGGGCGTGTTCAAGGTCGACAACGGCGGCAAGGGGGACGCGGTCGTCTCGCTCGCGCTGAACGGCAAGTCGGTGCACTCGGTGTACGTGGCCAAGGGGCAGAAGGCCAGCATCGAGGGCGTCGAGGACGGCACGTACGAGGTGTACTTCGCCGGCGGGGTGGACTGGGACTCGGACGCGAAGGCGTTCACGCAGAGCTGCCGGTTCACCAAGTTCCAGGACACGCTGGCGTTCGAGACCGGCCGTACCGCGACGTCCTGGTCGATCACCCTCCAGCCGACGGTCGGCGGCAACGCCAAGACCGACGACGTGGACGCGAACTCCTTCCCGCAGCCGTAGCCTTCGCCTCCGCAGCGGCGGGCACGGTCGGCGCCCCGGGGTGCCACCGGGCCCGCCCTTAACGGGCATACCGGGGCGGATGGTTGCCGTCCCGGGGCACAACGGCCGATTGCCGGTGGCGAGTTCGGCCAATACGGTTGACCGTTTGAAGTGACCATGGCACTTTCGTGCGGCGCGGGCCTCGGCGACCAGTCGTACACCCCGCGATCCCCCACAAGGAGAGCCATGTTCAAGAGACTTGCCGCGATGGCCGGCGTCGGCGCCGTCGTCGCGGGCGGGCTGACCCTCGCCGCCGCTCCCGCGCACGCCGTCCAGGCCAGCGACCTGACGTCCACCATCGCCCTGAGCAACTGCTCGGCCTCGCTGGTGCGTTACCCCACCTCGGTGGCCGGCGACCGGGCCCTGATGCTCACCAACGGCCACTGCCTGCCGACCATGCCCTCGGCCGGCCAGGTCATCCAGAACGTCAGCGCGAGCCGCAGCGGCACCCTGCTCGACGGCGCCGGCAACAGCCTCGGCACCGTCCAGGCCGACAAGGTGCTCTACGCGACGATGACCGGCACCGACGTCGCGCTCTACCAACTCACCGACACCTACGGCTCGATCACCTCCAAGTACGGCGCCACCGCGCTGACCGTCAACGACACCCACCCGGCCGACGGCGCCGCGATGTACATACCCTCCTCGTACTGGAAGCAGGTGTGGAACTGCTCCGTCAACGGGTTCGTGCCCACCCTGCGCGAGGACCAGTGGACCTGGCACGACTCGCTGCGCTACAGCTCCGGCTGCAACACCACGCACGGCACCTCCGGCTCGCCGATCATCGACTCCGCCAGCGGGCGGATCATCGGCATCAACAACACCGGTAACGACAACGGTGAGATGTGCACCCTCGACAACCCGTGCGAGGTCGCCGCCGACGGCACCACCACGGCCACCAAGGGCCAGAGCTACGGTGAGGAGACCTACTGGTTCACCACCTGCCTCGGCACCGGCCGGGTGATCGACCTCAACGTGGCCGGCTGCCTGCTCACCAAGCCGGCCGGCAGCGGCGCCGTCTCCGTGAGCAGCCCCGGTGACCAGTCCACCGCGGTCGGTGGCGCCGTGAACCTGCAGATCAACGCCTCCGGCGGCACCGCGCCGCTGTCCTACGCGGCCACCGGCCTGCCCACCGGCCTGCCCACCGGCCTGGTCATCAACGCCTCCACCGGCGCGATCACCGGCACCGCCACCACCGCGGGCAGCTACCCGGTGACCGTCACGGTGAAGGACTCGGCCGGCAAGACCGGGACCGCGAGCTTCACCTGGACCGTCGCCGGTGGCGGTGGCGGCTCCTGCACCCCGGCGCAGCTGCTGGGCAACGCGGGCTTCGAGACCGGCACGGCGGCGCCGTGGACGACCAGCTCCGGCGTGGTGGACAACAGCTCCTCGCAGGCGGCCCACGGCGGTTCGTGGAAGGCGTGGCTGGACGGCTACGGCTCCTCGCACACCGACTCGCTCTCGCAGACGGTGACCATCCCGGCCGGCTGCAAGGCGACGCTGAGCTTCTGGCTGCACATCGACACCGCCGAGACCGGCACCACCGCGTACGACAAGCTGGCCGTGTCGGTGAACGGCACCACGCTGAAGACCTACTCCAACGTGGACGCCGCGGCCGGCTACCAGCAGCGCACCTTCGACCTCTCGTCCTACGCGGGCCAGAGCGTCGCCGTGAAGTTCACCGGCACCGAGGACACCTCGCTGCAGACGAGCTTCGTGATCGACGACACCTCCGTCCAGACCAGCTGACACCGGTCGACGGCACGACCTGAGGGCCCGGCAGCGGGTGGCTGCCGGGCCCTTGCCGCGCCCGGCGGCGGTCCTCCCGTGCGGTGGGGGCGAGCACGCCGATCGCGCTGGTGACAGTCGTCTGTGACGACCTGCGCCGGCCGCCCGGCCCCTCGGCGGGGTCTACCAGGGGTAGGTGCCGCCGCTCGGGTTGAAGAAGGCGCCCGTCGGACCGTCCTGTGACGCGGTGACCTGTCCGGCGATGGTGCGTCCGCCCTGCTCGGCGCTGAGGTGGCCGGCGTGGCCGTTCAGGTCGGTCGCGCAGTAGCCCGGCTCCAGCGCGTTGACCCTGATGCCGGTGTCGCGCAGGACGCGGGCATAGACGAGGGTGACGGCGTTGAGCGCGGCCTTCGAGGAGTTGTAGGCGAGCAGGGCCGCGTGCTCCCACAGCGGGGAGTCCGGATCGGCGAGGAAGGAGAAGCTGGCCAGGCCGCTGGAGACGTTGCCGACGTAGCCCGCGGGCGACCTGCGCAGCAGCGGGAGCATGGCGTTGGTGACGGCGACGACGCCGAACACGTTGGTCTCGTACGTCTCGCGCATTGCCTCGACCGGCAGTTGGTCCGGTGTGTGCTGCTGGTCCCGGGCGACGCCCGCGTTGTTGATCAGGGTGTCCAGCCGGCCGTACTCGGCGTCGATCAGCTCCGCCGCGGCGGCGATCGTCGCGGTGTCGGTGACGTCGAGGTGGACGAAACGGGCGTCGAGGCCCTGTGCGGTGAGCTCGGCGGCGGCCTCGGTGCCGCGCCGGTGGTCGCGGGCGCCGATCAGAACGGTGTGCCCGGCCCCGGCGAGTTCCCGGGCGGTGGCGAGGCCGATTCCCTTGTTGGCGCCGGTGATCAGGACGATGCGGTGGTCCGCTGCGGTGGTGGTCATGGCGCCACCCTGGCCGCCCGGCGCCGGGGCCGGGAGAGCACTGTCGAGGGTGGTATCGGCGGTCCCATGGTGGCACCGGCGCGGCCGGGCCAGACTGGGGGCGTGGAACATGTCGACCGGGCGGAGCTGGCCGCCTTCCTGCGGCGCTGGCGCGCGCGGATCCAGCCGGCCGATGTCGGCCTGCCGACCGGCGGGCGGCGCCGCACCCCGGGCCTGCGCCGCCAGGAGGTCGCCCAACTCGCCGGCATGTCCGTGGAGTACTACATCCGCCTCGAACAGGGCCGGGGGCCGAGGCCGTCCCGCCAGATGATCGGGGCGATCAGCCGGGCGCTGCGGCTGTCCGACGCCGAGCGCGCCCACCTGCACCACCTCGTCGGCGAGCCGCCCGGCCCGCCGCCCGGACTCGCCCGCGACGTGCGTCCGGGCGTCCTGCACCTGCTCGACCGGCTCGGCGACACGCCGGCGATGGTCTGCAGCGCCGCCCGCGACGTGCTCGCCTGGAACGCCATGGCGGCCGCGTTGCTCGGGGACTTCTCGACGCTGCCGCCCGGCGAACGCAACACGATCCGGCAGCTCTTCACCGACCCCGGGGCCCGGGCCCGGTACCACCCCGCCGACGTCGAGCAGATCGCCCTCCGGGCCGTCGCCGACCTGCGGGTCGCGGCGGCCCGCTACCCCGCCGACCGCGGGGTGCGCGGCCTGGTCGACCGACTGTCCGCCGTGAGCGCCGAGTTCCGGGAACTGTGGGCGCGACAGGACGTCGAGGTCCGCCGCTCGACCCACAAGCGCATCCTCCACCCCGTGGTGGGCCCGCTCGACCTCGACTGCGAGGCGTTGCACGACCCGCACAGCGACCAGTGGATCATCTTCTACACCGCGGCGCCCGGCACGCCCTCGCACGAGGCGCTGCGGCTGCTGAAGGTGGTGGGCAGCCAGGACCTCGCCGTCCGGGAGTGAGCCCCGCCGTATTTCGGTTGCGGGGCCGTCGCCGCGCTGGCAGGGTCGGGTGCCGCCGCCGGGCGCGGAGCGGTTCGTGGCGTTCCTGGCCGGACCGGCCGGCACCCGAGCCGGTACACGAGAGGGTGGGCAGGGCATGGCAGCGGGCAGGATGCACGCCGACGAGCTGGACATCGACGACGCGCTGGTGCGGCGGCTGATCGCCGGGCAGTTCCCGCAATGGGCCGGCCTCCCGGTGGAGTCGGTCGACTCGGCTGGCACCAGCAACGCGATGTACCGCCTGGGCGGGGACCTGGTGGTGCGCCTTCCCCGCATCGCGGGGGTGGCGGACGACATCGCCAAGGAGCACGCCTGGCTGCCGCACCTGGCCCCGGCGCTGCCCGTCGCCGTTCCCGTGCCGCTGGGCGTGGGAGGGCCGGCCGACGGCTACCCGTGGCCGTGGTCCGTCCTCGGCTGGCTGGGCGGCGCGAACCCGGTGGTCGACCGGATCGCCGAACCCGGTCTCCTGGCAGCCGACTTGGCCGCGTTCGTGCGAGCCCTGCGGCGGGTGGACCCGGCGGGCGGTCCCGCCTCCTTCCGCAGCGAACCGCTGGGGGAGCGGGACGGCGTGACCAGGGCCGCGATCGCGGGGCTGCGCGGAGTCGTCGACACCGAGGCGGCGACGGCCGCCTGGGGCGCCGCCCTGTGGGCCCCCGGGCACCGCGGCCCGGCGGTCTGGATCCATTCGGACCTTCAGCCGGGCAACCTGCTGGTGTCCGACAGCGGGCGGCTGAGCGCCGTCATCGACTTCGGTTGCGTGGGCCTGGGCGATCCGGCCGTGGACCTGATCCCGGCCTGGTACGTGCTGCCGGCGTCGGCCCGGGGCGCCTTCCGGACGGCGGTGGGCGCCGACGACGCGGCCTGGGCGCGCGGGCGGGGCTGGGCGCTGTCGGTCGCGCTGCGGGAGCTGGACTACTACCGGGAGACCAACCCGGTCATGGCGGGCATCGCCCGGCGCGTGATCGGGGAGGTGCTGGCGGAGGGTTGAGCGTCGGCCCGCCGTCGGCGCCCGCCCCGGTCCCGGTCCCGGTCCCGGCAGGTTTTACCGAACGGTCGACCAACGGGCGGTCCGGCTCGGGTAGCGTCCAGGCCATCCACTGATCGCGATGCGCGGACGCCTGCCCACCCGGGCCGGGCGGGCCGCCGGGGCACGTTGCTGATCGTGGAGGTGCCGGAGGCGGGGTGATGGACGCGATCACCCCAGGGGAGTGCCGCGAACGTCGCCTCGGCCCGCCCGGAGCCGTGAGCACCGGGCGGCCGCCTCCGCCCCGTCCGGCCGGTGCTCACCGGCTCCGGCCGAGGCCCTCCGCGAGGGGGCCGAACAGCAGGCCCCAGTTCCCGGGCAGGGCGCCGATGGCGGAGCCGAGGTAGCCGCGGACGACCGTCCACTCGTCGGGGCGGCCGAGCGGCCCCTCGGCCAGGACGGCCTCCAGGCAGTCGTCGACGCTGTCCGCGAAGTCGTCATCGTCGGGCCCGGCGAGACCCAGGCGCTCGCAGGCTGGTGGGAGGTCGGCCGGCAGGCCGGTGTCCTCGTCGAGGTCGGTGACCGCGTCGAGGAGGTAGAGCAGGTGGCTGTCCGGGTCCGGCAGCTCGGTGCGCAGGCCCTCGGTGGTGAACTCCCGCTCTGCGTCGTGGTCCACCAGCGCGGAGCCGTCGACCGCCTCGGCGACCAGGGCCGCCCAGTAGGCCGGATCGTGCGGGCCGTCGCTCTGGCGCAGGTGCTCGGCGGCGAAGGCGGCCATCGCGTCCGGGTCGTCGATGAGGGGCGAGACGACCAGATCGCTGCGGTGGTCGAAGCCGAAGAAGTAGCGGCGACCGTCGAGCGTGAGCGACTCGATGGCCGCGACGTGGCCGACCCGTCCGGGCAACGGCTCGTGCTGGTTGGCGAATTCCGGTTCCATGGGGACGACCGTAGCGGCGGCCACCGACACACCCGGCCGGGCTCCCGCGGACGACCGCCCCCATCGGGGAACCCGCGGCGGCGTGGGCCCGGCGAGACCGGCCGGGCGGGCCCCGGCTCCGCCACCCCGGCAGGCTGACCCGGCGTCGGACGGCCCGGTCCGGTCCGGACGCGCTACGCGGACAGGGCGGCGTCGATCGCGGCCTCGGCGTGCAGCCGGGTGGTGGGGAAGACGGGGACGGGGCTGTCCTCGGGGCGGACGAGCAGTTCGATCTCGGTGCAGCCGAGGATGATCCCCTCCGCGCCCGCCGCGACCAGGTCGTCGATCACCCGGCGGTAGGCCGCCCGGGATTCCTCGCGGACGACCCCGAGGCACAGCTCCTGGTAGATCACCCGGTGCACCAGGGCGCGGCCGTCGGGGTCCGGGACGAGGACATCGAGGTCGTGGGCGGCCAGGCGGGCCCGGTAGAAGTCCTGTTCCATCGTGAAGGCCGTGCCGAGCAGCCCGACCCGGCGCAGCCCGGCCGCCCGGACGGCGCGTGCGGTGGCGTCGGCGAGGTGCAGCAGGGGGGTGGAGACCGCTGCCGCGACCTGGTCGGCGACCTTGTGCATGGTGTTGGTGCAGATCAGCAGCAGTTCGGCGCCCGCCGCCTCCAGCGACCGTGCCGCGTCGGCCAGGAGTTCGCCGGCCTCGGTCCAGCGGCCCTCGGACTGGAGCCGTTCGACGGCGGCGAAGTCGACCGAGTACAGCACGAGTGGGGCGGAGTGCAGGCCGCCGAGGCGGTCGCGGGTGAGCTCGTTGAGGAGGCGGTAGTACTCGGCGGTGGATTCCCAGCTCATGCCGCCGATCAGGCCGAGGGTCTTCATGGCGCTATTTATAAAGCAGTGGAAGAAATGAAAGCAAAGGCATAAGGCGCACTTTTAGGCGGTCTCAGCCGTCGCGCGGGACGCGGTGCCGCCACTCCCTGGCGAACACCACCGAGCCGGCCTCCAGTGCGCGCAGCTGCACGAGACTGAGGAAGTGCCCGGCCTCGCAGCGGAGTTGGGTGCGGGTCTGGACGGTGACGTCCCAGCCGGCGTCGGGGCGTTCGAGGCGGACGGTGTGGTCGGTGCGGGCCTGGGCGCTGAGCGGGGCGTCGCTGAGGACGCGGTAGGCGGTGACGGTGTGCTCGTCGCGGACCAGGCCGTCGGGGTGGGTGCGGGTGCCGTCGGTGGCGGGGGAGAGTTCGGTGCGCCATTCGTGGCGGCCGATGTCGTGGATGGTGACGTGTTCGGGCCGGGCGGTGAGCGGGTCGGTGAGGTGGATGTCGAGCGGCTCGGGCAGGGCCGGGGCCGCGAAGGCGGCGGGGGCCGCGCCGACGTCGGCGGCGAGGTGGCGGGTGGGCAGGCTGAGGGCGGAGCGGGACGGGTCGAGGGCGTAGCCGGCGGCGCCCGGGGTGGGCCACACCCACGGCCAGTAGACGGAGGAGAGGGTGAGCCGCAGCCGGTGTCCGGCCGGGACGGTGGCGGCGCAGGCGGCGAGCTCGACGACCGCGTCGGGACCGGTGGCGACCAGGACGCCCCGGGTGAGCAGCGCGGAGGTGCCGTCCGGGCCGACGGCGCAGAGCCGGGCGGTGATCTGGGCAGACGGGCCGTCGTCGCGCAGTCGCAGCCGCACGGTCGGGATGCCGAGCAGTTCGACCGGTTCGGGCAGCGGGTGGGAGTCGAAGCAGACCGAGCGCCCGTCCTCCTCCCGCTGGTCGGGCGGCCGGTCGGCGGGGCGGCCGAGCTGGACGTACGCGCCGGCGTTGAGGCCGGTGTGCTGCGGGGAGCGGACGAGGACGTAGCGGTCGTCGGAGGCGGTGCCGGCGGTGCGCAGCGGGCCGTCGAGGCGGTAGTGGATCTCCCGGACGTCGGGGGAGGGCCAGGCCTCCTCGCCGGTCCAGCGGGTGCCGGTCCAGCTGCGCAGGGCGGGCTCGGCGAGGGCGCCGGTGTCGATGTCGCGCAGCCAGTGGTCCCACCAGCGCAGGGTCTCGGGGAGGGTGTCCTCGGGCAGGCCGTGCGGCCAGAGGCCGAGCAGGGCGCGGGCGGTGGGCGAGGTGGCGAGCAGGCGCAGCACGAAGGAGCAGGACGGGTCGCCCCAGCCGGCGATGGCGAAGGTGGGGACGGGGACAGGGACGGTGGCCTCGCCGGCGGTGAGCCAGGCGTCGACGGGCGGGTCCAGGGACTCCAGGCGGGCCAGCCAGCCGGCCCGCCAGGCGTCGCCGACGTGTCGGGGGTCGGGCGGCAGGGCGGCGTCGGCGATCAGCGCGGTGAGCCGGGTGTGCAGGCCGGCGGCGAGGAGGGCACCGCCGAGGCGGTGGCCGCCTTCGGGGCAGGCGGTGACCACGGCGCCGACGGTGTCGGGGGCGCGGGCCGCGAGCAGCAGGGCGGTGGTGCCGGCGGCGCCGACGCCGAGCAGGCCGACCCGGCCGCTGCTCCAGGGGCGGTCGGCGAGCCAGTCGAGGACGGCGACGCCGTCGGCGAGTTCCTGGTCGCCGCCGGGTTCGCCGGGCAGGCCGTCGGAGTTGCCGTGGCCGCGGGTGTCCACCCGGACGGCGGCGTAGCCGTGGCCGGCGTACCAGGGGTGGCGGCGGGCGTCCTCGGCGGCGGTCCGGTCGGTGAACCGGCCGGAGGAGTACTCCAGGACGGCGGGGACGGGTTCGTCGTGGACCGGGCGCCACAGCCGGGCGGCCAACCGCGTGCCGTCGGGCAGCGGGATGCGGACGTCCTCGCGGGTGGTGTGGAAGGGGTAGGACGGCATGGCCGCTCCCATCGGATCCCGGGCCGGTGAGCGCCGGCGGGCCCGCGGCGCGTACGGGAAGCGCGCCGCGGGCGTCGACATCTCGACCCTAGGGGAGGAACCGTCCGATTTCCTGACGAAGGGCGCGCACTCCCGGTGAAGGGCGCGCGTTCCCGGTTGAAGGGCGCGCACTCCCGGCGGAGGGCGCGCGCGGTGGCTACGCCTTGGAGAGCCAGGCGGTGGCGTTGAGGGCGAGGGCGGCGTTGGTGCCGGCGGGGTCGTCCCAGCCGTTGTAGACCTTCTTTCCGGCCTCGCCGGTGCCGTCGTCGATGGCGGAGCTGTCGCCCCAGATGGCGACCCGGCCGCTGCCGTAGGTGCTGGTGACGAAGAACGCGCCGGTGGTGCCGCTGTAGCCGGTGCGGTAGACGAGGCCCTTGACGGTGGGGTTGTCGGCGGGCTTGAGGGTGAAGGTGGTGCCGTTGCGCAGGATGGAGCCGGTGACGGCGCCGAACGGGCCGTGCAGGACGGGGTCGGTGGGGGCGTTGACGGCACGCGGGTTGTCGGTGGTGATGTTGAGCAGGTCGACGGAGAAGCCGAAGGGGTCCTTGGTGTCGACCCCGTTGGAGGTCATCAGGTCGTTGATGATCGCGGGGGAGTCCCAGCCGTCGTTGTTGCGGTCGCTGTTGGTGTGGTCGGAGACCAGGAAGAGCCCGCCGCCGTTCTGGACGAACTTCATGATCGCGGTCTTCTCGCCCGCGCTGAGCCGGATGTTGGGCTCGGGCAGGACGAAGGTGTCGAAGTTGGCGAGGTCGAGGGCGGCGCCGGTGCCGTAGCTGATGGTGGAGCCGGCCGGGAGGGTCTTGAGGCTGTACTGGCCGGTCTTCTGGAGGGCGACGCCCCAGGCGGACAGCGCGCCGGTCCAGCTCTTCTCGGTGGTGGGGTTGGCGTTCTGGGCGAGCGGGTCGGGCTGGCTGGTGCTGATGATCCAGTCGGCGTTGCCGGCGGTCTCGGCCTTGCTGTCGTCGAACAGCACGCGGTGCCCGGCGGTGGCGGCCTTGGTCGCCGCGGGCCGGGCGGTGGCGGTGGGGGCGGTGGCGGTGAGGCCGGCCGTGAGCAGGGCGGTGCCGGCGAGTGCGGCGACGGTTCGGATACTGATCGTCATGTGCCGTTCCTCCGTGGGGGGTTGAGGCGTTCGGCGCCCGAGTTTTCGCGCGTAGAACGGGAGTATCCGCGCGTAGAGCGGCGACCGAAAGGCTCCGGGGGTTACCAGGATTTGTACGGTCCATGACGAACGGGGGTGGGTGGTGAAGCCCTCGCCGGGACACGGTGAAACCCCGGCCGGAGGAGGCGGTGAATCCCCCCGCCGGGAGGAGCGCGGCCGCTGCCACGCGCCCCCCTCCTGCGCCGCCCGCCTCCGTTCGCCGCCGTCCGGCATTTGCACATGACTTGCAACTACTTCCCCGAGGGGGGAAAGATGGCCCAGCTTCGCCCGGACCACCCGAGCCCGGACCACCCGAAAGGACCACAGGATGTCCAGCCCCGCCGCAGGTGCCTCGCCCGTCAGATGGCGTGACCGGCTCACCCGGGAGGAGTGGATGCGCCTGGCCGGGATGGGCGGCTTCATCCTCGCGCTGCACGTGGTCGGCTGGTTCACCCTGCTCGCGCTGGTCGCGCCCGAGCACTACACGGTCGGCGGCCAGGTGTTCGGCGCGGGCATGGGCCTGACCGCCTACACCCTCGGGATGCGGCACGCCTTCGACGCGGACCACATCGCCGCGATCGACAACACCACCCGCAAGCTGATGGGCCAGGGCAAGCGGCCGCTGTCGGTCGGCTTCTGGTTCTCGCTCGGGCACTCCTCGATCGTCTTCGGCCTCTGCGCGCTGCTCGCCTTCGGCATCCGCTCGCTGGCCGGGCAGGTGGAGTCCGACGACTCGACCCTGCACCAGGCCACCGGCCTGATCGGCACCGCCGTCTCCGGGACGTTCCTGCTGCTCCTCGGCCTGATCAACCTGGGCGCCTTCAACGGCATCCTCAAGGTGTTCCGCCGGATGCGCGTGGGCGAGTACGACGAGGCCGAGCTGGAGCGCCAGTTGGAGCGGCGCGGGCTGATGAACCGCATCCTCGGCCGGGTGACCAGGACCGTCACCAAGCCCTGGCACATGTACCCGGTGGGCCTGCTGTTCGGCCTCGGCTTCGACACCGCCACCGAGGTGTCCCTGCTGGTGCTGGCCGGCGGCGCGGCGGCGTTCTCGCTGCCCTGGTACGCGCTGCTCACGCTGCCGATCCTGTTCGCGGCCGGGATGAGCCTGCTGGACACCATCGACGGCTCGTTCATGAACTTCGCCTACGAGTGGGCCTTCTCCAAGCCGGTCCGCAAGATCTACTACAACCTGACCGTCACCGGCCTGTCGGTGCTGGTCGCGCTGGTGATCGGCCTGATCGAGCTGATCGGCCTGCTCGGCGAGAAGCTGGACATCACCAGCGGCCCGATCGCCTGGGTCGGCGGGCTGGACCTCAACTTCGTCGGCTACGCGATCGTCGGCCTGTTCGTGCTGACCTGGGTCGCGGCGATCGCCTACTGGAAGTTCGGCAAGGTCGAGGAGAAGTGGTCGGCCGGCCTGGCCGCCGCCTCCGCCTCCGCGTCCGCCAAGTCGGAGTAGCAGCGCAGGGCCGAGGGGGCGGTGACCGGGGTCTGGCCACCGCCCCCTCGGGGCTTTCCGGCGGGCCAGGCCTACCGCAGCGCGGCGAGCACCGCGTCCGCCATCACCTTCTCGCCGGTCGCGTTCGGGTGGAACGGCACGGCGGGCGAGCCGGGCAGCGCGCCCTCGATCCAGCGGTCGTCCGAGCACACGTCGTGCCCGACGGTGGGCGTCGCGGTGTCGACGTACGTCGCGCCGCCCGCCGCCGCGGTGGCCTTGAGCGCGGCGTTCAGCTTGTCCAGCACGCCGTGCATGTACTCCACGTCGCCCGGCGTCACCGGCTGGCGCAGGACGCACGTCGCGCCGTCGGCGGGCAGCACGGACGGGTAGCCGACCAGCAGCACCCGGGCCTGCGGCGCCTTGGCGTGGATGCGCCGCAGCGTGTCGGCGATCTGCGGCGCGATGGTGGTGGTGATCCGCTCCGCCAGGTCGTCGTTGCCGTACTGCCAGGACCAGCTGCTCCAGTCCCAGTAGCCGTGGTGGTAGACGTCCTTGCAGGGCGTCCCGAGCGGGTTGACGACCGCGCCGGCGATGCAGGTGGCGACGAGCTCGCCGAGGCCGAGGTCACTGGCCGCGAGGTCGTTGCCGCCGATCCCGAGGGTGACCAGGTCGGTGTCGGGGGTCACGGCGTCCAGCTGCGGGTCGTTGACCTTGAGGAAGGCGTCGTACTGCGGCTGCGTCATGGCCTTGACCTTGGCGGCGGCGCAGGTGACGTCGGTGTACGCGCCGGCCTTGAGGGCGGCGGCGACCACGTGGCCGTAGTTGCGGTCGGAGCGCAGGCAGAGGCCAGCCGACTGGCCGGGCACGCCCGCGCCGGCGGCGTAGGAGTCGCCGAGCGCCACGAGGTGTCGCGGTGCCGGGACGGCGGCCTGGGCGCTGGTGGAGGTGAGCGCGAGGGCGGCGCCGAGCGCGACGGCGGTGAGCGCGGTGGTGGTGCGCACGCGCCGGGGTTTCCGGGCAGGGCGGAGCACGGTTCCTCCTTGGGGGGAGAGAAACGACGGGTGGGGGGTCGTGCCGGCCGCGGCTACTCGCAGGTAAGTTACTTGTTGGTTTCGTGGACGTCCATGCCATGGGCGGAAATTTCCGAAATTCCGTCAGATCGCATTTCGCATTTCGCTCCACCGGGTATCGCGGGTATTTCCGAAACGGCGTGGAGCGGAATTGCCGCGGTCGGTTGTTACCCGCTGGTTGACCGGACGTCACCGCAGGCCGCAGTATCGGGCGCACAGCGACGGCGCCCACCCCCGCGCGTCGTCCCGCCCGCCGCGACGGAGGACTGCGCATGGCCCTGGACGCCGACGTCATCGTCATCGGAGCAGGACTCGCCGGACTCGCCGCCACCGCCGAACTCGCCGATGCCGGACGGAAGGTGATCCTGCTCGACCAGGAACCCGCGGCCTCGCTCGGCGGCCAGGCGCACTGGTCCTTCGGCGGCCTCTTCCTCGTCGACTCGCCCGAGCAGCGCCGGATGCGGATCCGTGACTCGCACGCCCTCGCCTGGCAGGACTGGCTCGGCACGGCCGGCTTCGACCGGCCCGAGGACGCCTGGCCCCGCCGCTGGGCCGAGGCCTACGTCGACTTCGCGGCCGGCGAGAAGCGCTCCTGGCTGTACGGCATGGGCGTGCGGTTCTTCCCCGTCGTCGGCTGGGCCGAGCGCGGCGGCCTGCTCGCCGACGGCCCCGGCAACTCGGTGCCCCGCTTCCACATCACCTGGGGCACCGGGCCGGGACTGCTGGAGCCCTTCGTCCGCCGGGTCCGGGCCGCCGCCGCCCGCGGGCTGGTCGACCTGCGCTTCCGCCACCGGGTCACCGGCCTGGGCGCCACCGCGGGCGTCACCGACACCGTCACCGGCGAGGTCCTGGTGCCCAGCCCGGCGGCCCGCGGCGAGGCCAGCTCACGCGAGAGCGCCGGACGGTTCGAACTGCGCGCCCAGGCCGTGATCGTGACCTCCGGCGGCATCGGCGGCAACCACGACCTGGTCCGCAAGGCCTGGCCCGCCCGGCTCGGCACCCCGCCCGCCAAGCTGCTCTCCGGCGTCCCCGCGCACGTCGACGGGCTGATGCTCGGCATAGCCGGCGACGCCGGCGCCAGCCTGATCAACGGCGACCGGATGTGGCACTACACCGAGGGCATCGAGAACTGGGACCCGATCTGGGCCCGGCACGGCATCCGCATCCTGCCCGGCCCGTCCTCGCTCTGGCTGGACGCACGCGGCAACCGCCTGCCCGTCCCGCTGTTCCCCGGCTTCGACACCCTCGGCACGCTCGACCACATCATGTCCACCGGGTACGAGCACACCTGGTTCGTGCTCAACCAGCGCATCATCGAGAAGGAGTTCACCCTCTCCGGCTCCGAGCAGAACCCCGACCTGACCGGCAAGTCCGTCCGCGGTGTCCTCGGCCGCGCGCTGCCCGGCGCCCCCGGTCCGGTCCGGGGCCACCTGCGGCACGGGCCCGACTTCGTCGTCGCGAGCACCCTCGCCGACCTCGCCCGCGGAATGAACGCCAAGACCCGCGAGGCGCTGATCGACCCCGACGGGCTGCGCCGCGCCGTCGAGGACCGCGACCGGCAGCTGACCAACCCGTTCTCCAAGGACCTCCAGGTCACCGCCATCCACGGCGCCCGCCGCTACCTCGGCGACAAGCTGATCCGGGTGGCCCCGCCGCACCGCATCCTCGATCCGGCCGCCGCCCCGCTGATCGCCGTCCGGCTGAACATCCTCACCCGCAAGTCCCTCGGCGGTCTGGAGACCGACCTCTCCTCCCGCGTCCTGCGCCCCGACGGCGAGCCGCTCCCGGGCGTCTACGCCGCCGGCGAGGCAGCCGGTTTCGGCGGCGGCGGCGTCCACGGCTACCGCTCCCTGGAGGGCACCTTCCTCGGCGGCTGCCTCTTCTCCGGCCGCACGGCGGGGCGCGCGGCCGCGCAGGCGGTGGCGTAAAGGAGGTGTCGGGGGGTGCACCGGCCGCCCGAGGGGGCGCCGGTCACTGCTCGTCGGTGAGGCCCAGGCGCAGGTGTTCGACGTGGTAGACGGCCTGGTCGAGGAGGGCGGCCACGTGGTCGTCGTGCAGGGAGTAGACCACCGAGCGGCCGCGGCGTTCGCCGACGACCAGGCCGAGGTTGCGCAGCAGTCGCAGCTGGTGGGAGCAGGCGGACTGCTCCATGCCCACGGCGTCGGCGAGTTCGGTGGCGGCGCGCGGGCCCTCGCGCAGTGCGGCCAGGATCAGCAGCCGGGAGGGGGTGGCCAGGGCCTGGAGGGTGGTCGCGACCTTGGCCGCGTTGGAGGCGTCCAGGCGCATCCGCGGTACGGCTTTCTCGGTGGTCGCATGTCCCATGAGGGCATCCTACGGACCGGTGTTCGCCCCCGGCACCCTGCGGGGGGCCGTGGGCCGGCGGGTAGGCTGCGCGTGCAGCCAGCGTCCGTGACCAGGGGGAGTACCAGAGCCGATGAGCCGCCGAGACCGGGACCGCAAGCAGGCCGCCGCCTCCCCGGTGACCGTCACCGTCTGCCGCGGCTGCTGTTGCGGCACCGAGGCGAAGCATCCGGGGGTGGACCACGCGGGGCAGTACGAGCGGCTGCGGGCGGCGGTCGGTACGGCGGGCCGGGTCCGTGCGGTCAAGTGCCTGGACGTGTGCACCCAGTCCAACGTGGTGGTGGTCGGCCCGTCCGGGGAGGGCCGGGCGGCGGGCGGCCGTCCGGTGTGGCTGGGCTTCGTGCTGGCGGACGACATGATCGACGAGATAGCCGCCTGGGTGCACGCGGGCGGTCCAGGTCTCGCCGACCCGCCCGGTCTGCTCGACCTCCAGCTGATCTCGGTGTCCCGCCGGGTCCGCGAGGGCCTGTCGGAGTAGCGGGTCCGTCGGGTAGCGGGCCCGCCGGAGCGGAGGGCCCGCCGGCGGAGCAGCCGCGCGAGCGGAGCTGATCCGTCCTCATCGCCGCTTCCGCGCAAGCGGGTTGGTCGGATCGATGGCCGATGGAGATCCGGTGGACGCCGCCCTCGGCGGCCCCACTACCATGACCGATGGCTGCCAGCGGTTCCGCCCAGGAAGGACGACGATGACGACGGTCTGCCGTATCTGCGCGGGCACCGGCCGGACCGCCGGTCTCAACTGCCGGACCTGCCAGGGCACCGGCACCACCGAGGTGGGCGGCGGGGGCGGCAACTGCTTCCTCTGCGACGGCACCGGGGTGTACGTCCGCTACCGGGTGGACGCGACCGGCGCCAAGCACGCCTACCGGGACGAGATCTGCCGCACCTGCGACGGCACCGGCAACCGGGCCGCCACCACCTGGGACGAGCCGTCCGGCTGAGCGCCCTGGCGCCCCGGAGTCGACGGGGGTTCAGATCGCCCGCCGGGCCGGGGCCATGATCCGGGGTCGGTCCGGCGTGAGCACGGTCTTTGCCTGATCATGGTCGAACGTTGGTGTTCGAGTGAACGGCACGTTGTGGCCCGTTCACCGCGCGTCCGTGTGCGGTCAACGCGCCACTGGAAGAGTCCCGCGCATGGATATCCCTCACATGGGCGTGCCGGCCAAGCTCGCCGACCGCATGAGCATGGCCGAGCAGCACGAGTACCTGCGGGCGCGCTTCTCCCGCCGCCGGATGCTGCGCGCCGGCGCGGTGACCGTGGGCGCCGTCGCCGTCGGCGGCGCGCTGGGCGGTGGAACGGCCTTCGCCGCGCCGGCGAGCCCGCAGCTGCTGACCGGTGCCACGACGGCCGGCGTCGACGGTTCGATGGTCGCGCCGATCGGGCGCCACCTCCAGTTCGGCCCCGAGCCGGACACCCAGTTCCGTGTCTCCTGGCAGGTCCCGGCCCCGGTCAAGAAGCCGTTCCTGCGCTTCGGCAAGACTCCGTGGGAGCTGAGCCACAAGGTCCAGGCCGAGGTCCGCGCCCTGCACACCCCGGCGCTGACCCCGAACAGCCAGCCGGTGGACCAGTACTACCTGCACGTGGCGCTGGAGGACCTGCACCCCGACACCACGTACTACTACGGTGTCGGCCACGAGGGCTTCGACCCGGCCTCGCAGCAGCAGATCTCCACCCTGCACACCTTCCGCACCGCGCCCTCCCGCGACCACCGCTGGGGCAAGGTCTACGAGCCGTTCACCTTCACCGCCTTCGGCGACCAGGGCGTCAGCTCGCACGCGGCCGGCAACGACCACGTCATCCTGGCCCAGAACCCGTCCTTCCACCTGCACGCGGGCGACATCTGCTACGCCGACCCGGCCGGCTCCGGCACGGACCCGGACAAGTCCGTGTACAACGCCCGGACCTGGGACGACTTCCTGGTCCAGACCGAGACGGTCGCGGCCACCGTGCCGTGGATGGTCGCCTACGGCAACCACGACATCGAGGCCTGGTACTCGCCCAACGGGTACGGCGGCGAGAACACCCGCTTCTTCCTCCCGGACAACGGCCCGGACCCGCGCAAGGTCCCCGGCGTCTACACCTTCCGCTACAAGAACGTCGGCGTCATCTCCCTCGACGCCAACGACGTCTCCTACGAGATCCCGGCCAACCTGGGCCTCTCGGCGAACAAGCAGACCACGTGGCTGGAGCGCACCCTCAAGGACCTGCGCAACGACGAGACCATCGACTTCGTCGTGGTCTTCTTCCACCACTGCGCCTTCTCCACCACCGTCGCGCACGCCTCCGAGGGCGGTGTCCGCGAGGCCTGGGTGCCGCTGTTCGAGAAGTTCCGGGTCGACCTGGTCATCAACGGCCACAACCACATCTACGAGCGCACCGACGCGATCCTCGGCAACAAGGTCTCGAAGCAGGTGCCGAGCGGCGCCACCATCGAGCCGGCGAAGGACGGCGTGGTCTACGTGACCGCGGGCGCGGCCGGCCGCAGCCTGTACAAGTTCGACGTGCCGGACACCTACGAGGGGCACGAGAACCACCAGGACGAGGTGAACACCTACTACTGGGGCAAGGGCAGGGTGAAGGTCCCCGAGACCATCCAGTGGTCGCGGGTGCGCTACACCGGCTACTCCTTCATCAAGGTCGACGTCACCCCGGCCCACCTGGGCCAGAAGTCGTCCATGAAGGTCACCGCGCTGGCCGAGGACGGCACGCAGATCGACAACTACACCATCCTGCGCAAGGTCGGCGAGGGTTGGGACTCCGACCACGACGACGACGGCCAGGGCGGCGGCTGGGGCTGGTAGTTCCCGCACCGGTCCCGGTGGCGCCTGAACCGGCGTGCGAGGCCCCGGCGTCGAGCGGTCCGCTGCTCAGCGCCGGGGTCCGTACATGATCACCGCGACCCCGGCCAGGCAGATCAGCGCGCCCACCACGTCGTACCGGGTCGGCCGGAAGCCGTCCACGACCACGCCCCACAGCAGCGACCCGGCCACGAACACGCCGCCGTACGCGGCCAGCACCCGGCCGAAGTGGCTGTCCGGCTGCAGCGCCGCCACGAAGCCGTACCCGCCGAGCACCACCACCCCCACCCCGGCCAGCCACCACGGCCGCTGCTCGCGCACGCTCTGCCAGATCAGCCAGCAGCCGCCGATCTCGGCGAGGGCGGCGAGCGCGAACAGGGCGACGGAACGCAGGACGGTCATGACCGGTCAGCCTAGGTGTTGCCGAGGTCCGGCAAGATCGGCCGGACAGGCCCTAGCTCTGGCGGTAGGTGGCCAGGAAGCGGCCGATCCGGTTGATGGCCGTCTCCAGGTCGTCGGCGCGGGGGAGGGTGACGAAGCGGAAGTGGTCCGGGCGGGGCCAGTTGAAGCCGGTGCCCTGGACGACGTGGATCTTCTCGCGGAGCAGCAGGTCCAGGACGAACTGCTCGTCGTCGACGATCCGGTGGACCGCCGGGTCGAGCCTGGCGAAGACGTACAGGGCGCCCTTGGGCTTCACGCAGCTGACGCCGGGGATCTCGTTGAGGGCCTTGAAGGCGACGTCCCGCTGCTCGGTGAGCCGGCCGCCGGGCAGCACCAGGTCGTTGATGGACTGGTGGCCGCCGAGTGCGGCCTGGACGGCGAACTGGGCGGGCACGTTGGGGCACAGGCGCATGCCGGAGAGCATGGTCAGGCCCTCCAGGTAGTCGGTGGCGTGCTGCTTGGGCCCGGAGACGACCAGCCAGCCGCTGCGGAAGCCGGCCACCCGGTAGGCCTTGGACAGGCCGTTGAAGGTGAGGGTGAGGACGTCGTCGGCGAGGGCGGCGAGGCAGTGGTGCTCGGTGTCGTCGTAGAGGATCTTGTCGTAGATCTCGTCGGCCAGGACCATCAGGTGGTGGCGGCGGGCGAGGTCGAGGATGCCCTCCAGCAGTTCCCTGGGGTAGACCGCGCCGGTGGGGTTGTTGGGGTTGATGACGACGATGGCCTTGGTGCGGGCGGTGATCTTGGCGGCGATGTCGTCGAGGTCCGGGTACCACTCCGCCTGCTCGTCGCACAGGTAGTGCACGGCCTTGCCGCCGGCCAGCCGGACCACGGCCGTCCACAGCGGGTAGTCCGGCATCGGGACGAGCACCTCGTCGCCGTCGTCGACGAGCGCGGTGACGGCCATCTGGATCAGCTCGGAGACGCCGTTGCCGAGGTAGACGTCGTTGACGCCGACCCCGTTCACGCCGCGCTGCTGGTAGTACTGCACCACCGCGCGGCGGGCCGGCAGGATGCCGCGCGAGTCGCTGTAGCCGTGCGCCCCGGGCAGGTTGCGGATGATGTCCTGGATGATCTCCTCCGGCGCCTCGAAGCCGAACGGGGCCGGGTTGCCGGTGTTCAGCCGCAGCACGCTGTGCCCGGCCTCCTCCAGCGCGTTGGCCTGGTCGACCACCGGGCCGCGGATCTCGTAGCACACGTCATTCAGCTTGCTGGACTGTCGAAACTCCATCTGCGGCCTCCGGACCGTCACCACCCGCATCATTGCTGTTGCTTTGTTCTACCAAGTTGGCACTTGGAAAGTCCAACCTTTTGGCTATGCTGATCCACATGTCACGCCGAAGCTACGACCAGTACTGCGCCGTCGCCCGCGCCCTGGACGCGGTGGGGGAGCGCTGGAGCCTCCTGATCGTCCGTGAACTCCTCGGCGGCCCGCGCCGCTACACCGACCTGCACGCCGACCTGCCCGGCGTCTCCACCGACATCCTCGCCGCCCGGCTCAAGCAGCTGGAGGGCGACGGTCTGGCCCTGCGCCGCCGGCTCGAACGGCCCGCCAACGCCACGGTCTACGAGCTCACCGAACGCGGCCGCGAACTGCGCCCGGTGATCGAGGCGCTGGGGGAGTGGGGCCTGCCCGCCCTCGGCGAACAGCGGCCCACCGACGCCGTCCGCGAACACTGGTTCACCCCCCGGAAGACGGACGACGAGGCGGCCGTCGCGGGGTGAGCGCCGGGGCCCCGGGCGGCGCCCGGACCGGCCGCGCGTACCATCGTCGGGCCACGGAGCAATCGGAGGAGAGCGGAGACCGCCCGTGCCCACCACCTACCGCAGTTACGTCGCCGTCGGGGACTCCTTCACCGAGGGCATGGGCGACGACCTGCTGTCCGACGGCCACTACCGCGGCTGGGCGGACCGGGTCGCCGACGTGCTCGCCGAGGAGGTCCGGGGCCGGGTCCACGGCGGGGAGGCGCCCGGGTTCCGCTACGCCAACCTCGCCGTCCGCGGCAAGCTCATCGGCCAGATCCACGACGAGCAGCTCGCCGCCGCCACCGCGATGGGCGCCGACCTCGTCACCCTCGCCGGCGGCCTCAACGACGTGCTGCGCCCCGGCTGCGACATCGCCCGGGTCGAGCGGCTGCTCGGCCGCTGCGCCGGCGGGCTGCGCGCCACCGGCGCCACCGTCGTGCTGTTCACCAGCACCGACCCCACCCGGCGGATGGCGGGCAGCGCCCGGCTGCTGCCGGCCATCCTGCGGATGAAGGCCTTCGTGCACGAGCTCGGCCAGGACGAGGGCGTCGCCGTCGTCGACCTGTTCTCCGCCCCCTGCTTCGACGACCGCCGGCTCTGGGCCGAGGACCGCCTGCACCTGTCGCCCGAGGGCCACCGCCGGGTCGCCGAAGGGGTGCTGGAGGCGCTCGGCCGCCCCGCCGCCTTCGACTGGCGCGCCCCGCTGCCGCCCGCCGCCCCGCGCGGCCGGGCCGAACGGCTGCGCGCCGACGCCCGCTGGCTGGGTGGCCACCTCGGCCCGTGGATCGGCCGCCGGCTCACCGGGCGCTCCTCCGGTGACGGCCGGCCGCCGAAGCGGGCCGAGCTGCTGCCCTACCGCTGATCCGCCTCCGGGTGGTCGCTCTCCGGGCGGTCGCTCTCCGGGCGGTCCGTCGCCGGGTGCTCCGTCTCGGGGTGATCCGCCGTCGGCTCGAAGGCCAGGCTCGCCATCGGGGAACGGGTGGCCCAGCCGAGCGAGGTGTAGAGCGCCTGGCCGTCCGGGGTGGCGACCAGCACGCCGGTGTCGGCGCCCGCCTCCCGTCCGGCGTGCTGCAGCGTCCGCATCACCAGGGAACCCAGGCCCCGGCGCTGGTGCCCGGGCGCGGTCAGGATCTGGTCCGGGACGGCCACGGTGCCGGCCAGGCCCGCCTGGCCCCGCGCGGCCAGGTGCCCGGCGCCGGTGCGGACCAGCGTCCGGACGACCCCGCCCCGGCTCCAGGTGGTCACGGTGTAGCCGGCCGGCACCTTGGGCCGCTCGGCGGCCAGCGGGGCGCTCATCAGGTGCCCCGGGGCGTCCAGCCGCCACTGCGGGCCCAGCCAGGACCGGGCGACGGCGTCCTCGGTGAACAGTTTCAGCCAGGTGCCCGGCGCGGTGGTGGTCTCGGCGATCTTGCGGACGTCCGCCTCGGTCGGTTCGGGCAGGACGTGCCGGGCGACGTGGCCGACCGCGCCGACGTCGATCGTCCAGCCCCAGGGCTCGTCCACCGGCTCGGCCGCGCCGCGCGAGACGGTCCAGCCGGCGATCCACATCCGGACGAGCTCGTTGATGCTCGGGTCCTGCACTCCAGCCCCCGTGTGTAATAGGTCCACTGTCGATTGACACCTTACCGGTGGCGGGCCGGGGGTGGCCAGAGGAAAGGCGGGACGCACCGGCCCGGCACAGTAGGCTTGCCGGGTTCGACGCACCGGACCGGACGGTGCCCCGATGGTGGAAGGACCACGCGACGTGAGCGAGACCGAGCCGCCGCAGCACCCCACGGCGGCTCAGCCGACCGCACTGCGCTCCGACTGCGGCAGCTGCTTCGGCCTCTGCTGCGTCGCCCTGCCGTTCGCCGCCGGCGCCGACTTCGCCGTCGGCAAGGCCGCCGGCAGCCCGTGCCGCAACCTGCAGACCGACTTCACCTGCGGCATCCACGAACGGCTCCGCGACCAGGGCTTCCCGGGCTGCACCGTCTACGACTGCTTCGGCGCCGGGCAGCGCGTCTCCCAGATCACCTACGGCGGCCGCAGCTGGCGCGAGGAACCCGCCGACGCCAAGCCCATGTACGACGTCTTCCCGGTGGTGCGGCAGCTCCACGAACTGCTCTGGTACCTCACCGAGGCGCTCGGCTACGCCCCCGCCCGCCCGGTCCACGCCGAACTGCGGCAGGCCCTGGAGCAGGCCGACCGGCTCGCCGGCGGCACCCCCGAGGAGATCCTCGCCGTCGACGTCCCCGCCCACCGGCAGCGCGTCAGCGACCTGCTGCTGCGCGCCAGCGAACTCGTCCGCGCCGCCGTCCCCCGCCGCCGCGAACACCGCGGCGCCGACCTCTTCGGGGCCCGCCTGCGCGGCGCCGACCTGCGCGGGGCCAACCTGCGCGGCGCCCTCCTCGTCGCCGCCGACCTGGCCGGCGCCGACCTGCGCCTCGCCGACCTCGTCGGCGCCGACCTGCGCGATGCCAACCTCGCCGGCGCCGACCTCACCGAGGCCCTCTTCCTCACCCAGGCCCAGCTGAACGCCGCCCGCGGCGACGCCACCACCCGCCTGCCCGCCGCCCTCACCCGCCCCACCCACTGGCCCGCCGCGGCCCCCACCCCGACGGCCGCCCCCACCGGCGCCCGCGCCCCGCGCAAGCCGCACGCGGCCGGCAAGCCGCGCACCGGCGGCAAGGGCCGACGGCGCTAGCGCGGGCCTGACACGCCCTGGAAAAGGGCTTGCCCGGCAGCGCGGCGTGGTTGATACAAAGGGGCATGGACGACGAGACCCTCACCCCGATCGACCGGATGCTCGCCGAACGCGCCTGCGAGCGGATCGTCGTGGACTTCATCCACCGCCTCGACCTCGGGGAGCCGGGTTCGGTGGCCGAGCTGTTCACGCCCGACGGCGTCTGGTCCTGGCCGCACGGCGACCGCCGGGTCGAGGGCCGGGAGGCCCTGCGGGCGTACTTCGCATCCCGGCCGGCGGACCGGCTCTCCCGTCGCCTGATGACGAACATCCTGGTCACGGTGGAGTCCGCGACGACGGCCCGCGCGGTCTCCTACCTGACCACGTACCGGGTCGACGGGTACGCAGGCGGGATGATCGAGCCCCGCCTCCCGGCCAACGTCGGCCACTACGAGGACACCTTCCGCGTGGTCGACGGCAGCTGGCTCCTCGCGACCCGCACCGTCTTCCTCCCCTTCGGCGCCGACACGGCGCGCCTCCCCGCCGCAGGCTAGGGCCTGTCCGGCGCAGGCCCGCGCGGCGCGGGGTCAGGCGGTGAGCAGCCGGGCCCGGAGGGCGGCCAGCTGGCCGCGGTCGACGCCGAGGGTGCCGGTGACGTAGCCCTCGACCGAGCCGTAGCGGGTGGCGAGGTCGGCGAGGGTGAGGCGGATGACCGTCTCCGGGGCGCGTCCGTAGCCGGGCCAGCGGAGGGTGCGACCGGGGTGGGCGGCGTGCCACTCGGCGATGAAGTGCGGGGTGGCCAGTTCGGTGCGGGCGAAGTCGGCGGCGATGTCGTCCTCGTGGACGCCGAGCAGGGTGAGGACGAGGGCGGCGACGAGCCCGGTGCGGTCCTTGCCGGAGGCGCAGTGGAAGGCCAGCGGCGCCTCGGCGGCGGTGATCACGTCCAGGGCCTCGCGGATCTCCTTCACCCCGTCCTCGGCGACCTCGGCGAAGCGGTCGGCGAGGTAGCGCCAGGGGTCGACGTCCGGGTCGATCTCGGCCTGGTCGTACGGGCGGTGCTCGATCGAGAGGTTGTGGTAGGCCAGCCCGTCGAAGTCGGGCACCCGGCCCTTGGCGGCGATCTCCCAGGGGTAGCGGAGGTCGATCACGGTGCGGACGCCGAGGGCCTGGAGCCGGTCGAGGTCGGCGGGCGAGGTGATCTTGCCGAGCGAGTCGGAGCGGTAGAGCAGGCCCCAGCGGACGGACCTGCCGTCGGCGGCGGGATAGCCGCCCAGGTCGCGGAAGTTGTGCAGCCGTTCGAACGTGAGGTGACGCGTTGTCATGCGTGGCACTCTAGCCAGCGGCGCCTTCGTGCCCGGTGCCGCCGTATCCGGCGCCGAGGAGGCGGAAGGCGCGGTCGGCGTTGCTGACGGCCTCGGCGTGGAGTTCGTCTGCGGTCCGGCCGTCGTTCCGGATCCGGTGCCAGTTGTGTTCGGCGAGGACGCGCTGGGTGGCGGTGACCTGGGCGGCGAGCAGGGGGGCGGTGAGGTGTCGGGGCGGGGCCAGGTCGGGGGCCTCGCGCAGCGCCCGGGCGAGGGACTCCTCGGCCCGGGCGAGGTATTCGGCGCCCCGGGCGGTCAGGCTGGGGGTCGCGTGGATCAGGGCGCCGAAGGCCAGGACCTCCGGATGGTCGTTGAGCCCGGTGATGGGGTCGCGCCGGGCGAGCCCGTCGAGGAAGTCCCGGTGCAGCGCGGCGAGCACCGGTTCGCCGGCCGCCCGGCCGCGGACGACGTCGGCGGCCTGCTCCTGGTGGTCGGCGAACCGGTGGACGACCAGGTCCTCCTTGGTGGGGAAGTAGCTGAACAGGGTCGGCTTCGACACCTCGGCGGCGGCCGCGACGTCCGCCACCGAGACCCTGTCGAAGCCGTGTTCCAGGAAGAGCGCGATGGCGGCCTCGGAGATCGCCCGCCGCGTCCGCTCCTTCTTCCGTTCCCGCAGTCCGCTCATGGGGTCAGGCTAGCAGCAGTACTTGACCTGGGCAGTTTCCTGACCTGGTATGACATTTGCCCCTGGTCGCCCGCCGCGCCGCCGCTCAGGAGCTCAGCGAGTCCAGGATGCGGCGGATCGACTCCACCACCGGGGCGCCGGCGGCGGCCAGGGCGGCGACGCCGGAGATGTTGCGCAGGGCGCGCCGCAGGGTCGAGGGCGGGGTGGTGTGCCCGTCGCCGATGTCCGCCAGCGACTCGTCCAGCACCTCACGGTCCTCGGCCGGCACCTGGTCGCGCAACTGGCGTACGGCAGCGATGAGTTCGCGCATCGCGGCCTGCGGGTCGGCCGGGCCCTGGTGCTTGATGATGCCGATGTTGTGGTCCCCGTGCTGGGTGACCGAGTCCCCGAAGTGGATGCCGCCGCTCACAGGCCGACCTTCTTTCCGATGTTGTGGTCGCCGTACTGGTTGATCTGGTCGCCGATGTGGACGTTCTCCACCTGGAGCGCGAACTCGGCCTGGGGGTTGTCGATCGCTTCCATGATCAGCTGGATCAGGTTGCCGACCTGCTGGGCGTCGTGGCTGACCACCGCCGTGTTCGAGGAGCTGGAGGTCTCGATGACCAGCTGGTACACCGTCCGCATCCGCAGTCGCTTCACCAGTCGGTGGAGGCTGACCGCGAAGAGCGCGAGCATCACCACGCCGATCACGTTCTTGGTCGTGCCCTGGTTCGCGCCGCTCCCGAGCAGCGAACCGAGGACGGCGGTGGCCACCAGCAGGCCGATCACCTGCCGGATGAACCGGATGATCACCCGCGAGCGCTTGGGCGGCAACAGCTGGAACTGCCGGGCCCTGGCGATGTTGTGGAGCGGGTACGCGTCGCCGCCCACCCACAGCACTCGTCGGCTGACTCTGACGTCGATCACACTGCTTCTGCGTGCCAAGTTCCGTCCCCCTACCCGTAGTGGCGGGGAGAACCATAGCAACGGCCGCCGACGGCGGTGGCGGCACTCCCGCCGTCGCCGCCGGAGGCCGTCGCCGCTGACCGTCGCTCAGTAGCCGATGGTGAAGCGGCGCTGGACGAACCGGGGGAGTTCGGCCTCGTCGACGAGGGCGACGGCGGCGTCCTCGGCGGAGATCCGGCTGAGGCCGTCGGCGTCCAGGACGGGCTGGTCGCCGCCGATGCGGAAGCGGCCGGTGCGTTCCCCGGGGGCGATCTGCTCGGCGGGGCTGAAGTAGGTCCAGAGCCGGTTGGAGGTGCGCAGGACGTTCAGGGCGTCGCGGTGGCCGCGGACGGCGGCGGCGTACCCGCGGGGGAGCCCGAGTTCGTCGAGCGCCTCGTGGAGGAGGTCGTCGTGGTCGGCGCGGACGACGCCGGGGGAGATTTCGAGGCTGCCGGCGCCGCCGATGACGATGAGCCGGGTGCGGGGGTGGCCGTCCAGGGCCTTGAGCAGGGCGCGGGCGGCGGTGGCGTAGACGGTGGGGTCGGCGATGGAGCGTTCGATGGTGTCCATGATGTCCCGGGCGCCGTTGCCGGGCTGGAAGCCGCTGATGAGGACGTCGAGGCCGGGCAGGGCGGCGGCGATGCTCTCGGCATCGAGGGCGTCGAGGCTCGCCCAGGTGAGGTTCTCCCGCTGGTCGTCGATGGCGGAGGCGTCGCGGCTGAATCCGGTGACGCGGTGTCCGCGGCCGAGGGCTTCGGTGACGATCCGGCTGCCGATGGTGCCGGTGGCTCCGATGACTCCGATGTGCATGGTTCTCCCCTTGGTCATGCCGGTGGACGGCCTGAGAATCTCACGCCGTGCGAAAACTATACGGCGTGAAGTTTTTGAACGGCAATCAGCAAGGTGACGCTGTAGAGTGAGCGCATGGCAGGCACCCGAGGCACTGGACGACGCGAGCGGCTGCGGGCCGAGACGACCGCCGAAATCAAGGGCACCGCCCTGGAGTTGATGGGTTCGGGCGGGCCCGACGCGATCACCCTGCGGGCGATCGCCCGCGAGATGGGCATGACGGCCAACGCCATCTACGGCTACTTCGCCACCCGGGACGACCTGGTCACCGCACTGATCGCGGACGTCTACACCGCGCTCGCGGACGCCGTCGAGGCCGCCTGGAGCGCCGCCCCGGCAGACGATCCGGCGGCCGGGATCCGGGCCTGGGCGCACGCCTTCCGCGGCTGGGCGCTGGCCAACTCCGAGGGCTTCCGGCTGATCTACGGCGACCCCGTCCCGGGCTACCGCGCCCCCGAGGGCGGCGCCGCGCCCGACGCCGCCCAGCGGGTCTGCGTCGGCATCGCCGGCCTCGCGGCGGCGGCCTGGCCGCAGGCCGGATCACCGGGCGCGGACGACGACTTCACCTGGGCGGACTTCGATCCCGGCCTGCTCGGCAAGGTCCGCCCGGCCTTCCCCGGGCTGCCCCCGGCCGGCGTGGCGCTGGCCCTGCGGATCTGGGGCCGTCTGCACGGCCTGGTCTCGCTGGAGGTCTACGGCCACCTGCGGGCCCAGACCACCAGCCCGGACCGGCTCTTCGGCGCCGAACTGGCCCAGCTGGTCCGCTCCTTGGGCCTCGCGGGGGGCTAGGTGTTCTGTCCGGCGTCGCGGGCCCGGCGAGATCCGCCGGGCAGGCCCTGATCAGACGCTGCGGTCGGCGAGCACCTCGCGGACGACGTGGCGGGCGTTCGCGGTGAGGCCCGGGTTGGTGTGGCGGTAGTAGGGGATCGTCACCAGCGCGATGGAGAACGCCCAGGCGCGGCCGCGGCCCCACATGGCGTCGTCCGCGCCGAGTGCGGCGCGGAAGGCGGGACGGGCGGCGGCGGGCAGCAGGTTCCAGGCGACGATCAGGTCGGCGGTGGGGTCGCCGACGCCCATGAGGCCGAAGTCGATGACGGCGCCGAGCCGTCCGGCCCGGTTGAGCAGGAGGTTGCCGGGGGTGAGGTCGCCGTGCATCCAGGTGGGCGGGCCGGCGTACTCGGGCAGGCGCAGCGCCTTGTCCCACAGGGCGGTCGCGGCCTCGGCGTCGATCGCCCCGGCGAGTTGGGCGATGGCCGCGCGGGTGGAGCCGTCGCGGGAGGCGAGCGGGGCGCTGCGGTGGGCGGCCGGGCCGCCGGCCGGGTTGACGGCGCGCAGGGCGTTGACGAAGGCGGCCAGGTCGCGGGCGAGCGCGCCGGGTGCGGCGACTGCGCCGGCGGTCGGGTTGACGCCGTCGAACCAGCGGAGCACCGACCACTCCCAGGGGTAGCCGGCGGCGGGCCGGCCGACCGCGAGCGGTGCGGGTATCGGCAGCGGAAGCCGGGGCGCCAGCTGGGGCAGCCACTGCTTCTCGCGGCGGACGTCCCCGGCCGCCCATTCCACCCGGGGGAGGCGGACGGCGAGGTCGGGCCCGAGGCGGAACATCGCGTTGTCCGTCCCGGTGGAGGCGACCGGTGTGACCGGGCGGCCGACCCAGTCCGGGAACTGGGCGGAGATCAACCGCCGCACCAGGGCCGCGTCGATGACCAGTTCGTCGGGGTGCATCCGGGTGGCAGCGCACATGCCCGGCAGCGTACAGCGCGGATCGCCGCCCTTCAGCAGCTTTCCCGAACCCGTCCTTCCGCGGCCCGGATCCCGACGCGCGCTCGACGCGCGCTCGACGCGCGCTCGACGCGCGTCCGAGGTGCGCCGGTTGGGCGCCGGTTGGGTGCCGCCGGGAGGCTCAGCCCAGGGTGACCCGCACGCCGATCGTCCCGCCCCGGCCGAAGCGCAGCACGTTCGCGGTGAGCGCGATCGCGCAGAGCGGCCCGTACTTGCGGCGCAGCAGCTTCCGGTAGGCGGGCGCGCGGTCGGGGTCGAGGACGGCGGTGGCCGGGACCTGCTCGCCGAGCAGGTTGCCGCGGATGTCGCTCGGCCCGACCAGCACGTCGGAGCGGTTGCGCAGCCGCTTGACCTTGCCGGTACGGGTGACGGTGGTGAAGACCAGTGCGTCGCCGTCGCGTGCCACCCAGACCGGGGTGGGCACCGGGGTGCCGTTTCTGCGGTGGGTGGTGAACAGCAGGTACTTGGCGGCGGCGAGCGCGTCCAGCCGGGGGGAGACGTCCGGTGAGCCGGGGGCGTTCAGCGCGGGGGAGGCGTCGAGCGGGCGGGAGGTGTCCATGCGCGTCAGCGTAGGAAGGCACAACGGGGGCCTGCTTGAGTCTGGTTGGGGCCGCGGGCCGCGGCCGCCACGCCCGGGTGCCCCGGGTGCGGCCGGGAGCTGTCCCCGGCACCTGCCAGAATGCAGGGCGTACGGCGAACGCACTGAAGGAGAAGGTGACCGGCTTCGTGACCACGCCAGTCGAACAGGTGGCCCGGCAGGCCCAGCAGGCGATCGAGCGCAAGATCGCCGAGGAGCTGGGTGTCCGCGAGGGGCAGGTGAAGGCGGCCGTCGATCTGCTCGACGGCGGCTCGACCGTCCCCTTCGTGGCCCGCTACCGCAAGGAGGTCACCGGTTCCCTCGACGACGCCCAGCTGCGCGCCCTGGAGGAGCGGCTGCGCTACCTGCGCGAGTTGGAGGAGCGCCGGGCGGCCGTCCTGGAGTCGATCGCGGCCCAGGGCAAGCTGGACGACGCGCTGCGGGCGCAGGTGCTGGCCGCCGACTCCAAGGCCCGGCTGGAGGACATCTACCTGCCGTTCAAGCCGAAGCGGCGCACCAAGGCGCAGATCGCCCGCGAGGCCGGCCTGGAGCCGCTCGCCGACACCCTGCTCGCCGACCCCTCCCAGGACCCGGCCGCGCTCGCCGCCCGGTACCTGAACGAGTCGGTCGCGGACCAGGCCGCCGCCCTGGAGGGCGCCCGGGCGATCCTGGTCGAGCGCTTCGGCGAGGACGCCGACCTGGTCGGCTCGCTGCGCGAGCGGATGTGGACCCGCGGCCGCCTGGTCGCCACCGTGCGCGACGGCAAGGAGCAGGACGGCACCAAGTTCGCCGACTACTTCGACTTCGCCGAGCCGTACACCCGGCTCCCCTCGCACCGCATCCTGGCGATGCTGCGCGGCGAGAAGGAGGAGGTGCTGGACCTCGACCTCTCGCCCTACGACGGCGAGGAGGGCGACCTGCCCGGCGAGAACGACTACGAGCGGCGGATCGCGGCCCGCTTCGGCATCGCCGACCACGGCCGCCCGGGCGACAAGTGGCTCGGCGACACCGTCCGTTGGGCCTGGCGCACCCGGGTCCTGGTCCGGCTCGGCATCGACCTGCGGGCCCGGCTGCGGGCCGAGGCCGAGGACGAGGCGGTGCGGGTGTTCGCCGCCAACCTGCGCGACCTGCTGCTGGCCGCCCCGGCGGGCACCCGCGCCACCATGGGCCTGGACCCGGGCTTCCGGACCGGCGTGAAGGTCGCGGTGGTGGACGCCACCGGCAAGGTCGTCGCGTACGACACGATCTACCCGCACCAGCCGGCCAACAAGTGGGACGCCGCGCTCGCCACCCTGGCGGCGCTGGCGAGGAAGCACGACGTCGACCTGGTCGCGATCGGCAACGGCACCGCCTCCCGGGAGACCGACAAGCTCGCCGAGGACCTGCTCCAGCGCCACCCCGAGCTGAAGCTCACCAAGGCGATGGTCAGCGAGGCCGGCGCCTCGGTCTACTCGGCCTCCGCGTTCGCCTCGCAGGAGCTGCCGGAGCTGGACGTGTCGATCCGCGGCGCGGTCTCCATCGCCCGCCGCCTGCAGGACCCGCTGGCCGAACTGGTCAAGATCGACCCGAAGTCGATCGGGGTCGGCCAGTACCAGCACGACCTGAGCGAGGTGAAGCTCTCCCGCTCGCTGGACGCGGTGGTCGAGGACTGCGTCAACGCCGTCGGCGTGGACGTCAACACCGCTTCGGCGCCGCTGCTCACCCGCGTCTCCGGCATCACCGGCACGCTCGCCGACAACATCGTGTCCCACCGCGACGCCAACGGGCCGTTCCGCACCCGCAGGCAGCTCAAGGACGTCGCCCGGCTCGGCCCGAAGGCCTTCGAGCAGTGCGCGGGCTTCCTGCGCATCCCCGGCGGCGACGACCCGCTGGACGCCTCCAGCGTGCACCCCGAGGCGTACCCGGTGGTGCGCCGGATCCTCGCCTCGACCGGCGGGGAGCTGCGCGAGCTGATCGGCAACGGCGAACGGCTGCGCGCCCTGCGCCCGGGCGACTTCGCGGACGACGTCTTCGGCATCCCGACCGTCACCGACATCCTCGGCGAGCTGGACAAGCCGGGCCGCGACCCGCGCCCGGCGTTCCGCACCGCGACCTTCAAGGAGGGCGTCGACAAGATCGGCGACCTGGAGGTCGGCATGGTACTGGAGGGCGTGGTCACCAACGTCGCCGCGTTCGGCGCCTTCGTCGACGTGGGCGTCCACCAGGACGGGCTGGTGCACGTCTCGGCGCTGTCGCGGACCTTCGTCAAGGACCCGCGCGAGGTGGTCAAGCCGGGCGACATCGTGAAGGTCCGGGTCGTCTCGGTGGACGTGCCGCGCAAGCGGATCGGGCTGACCCTGCGGCTGGACGACGAGGCCGGCCGCGAGCGGGGCGGTGACCGGGGCGACCGCGGTGCCGAGCGGGGCGGCGACCGGGGCCGGGGCGGCGAGCGCCAGGCCCGCCCGCCGCGCCAGGACCGGCGGGGCGGCCAGGACCGGGGCGGGCAGGACCGGCGCGGCCAGGGCGGCGGCGGTTCCGCCGGCGGCGCTCCGGTGGCGAACAGCGCCATGGCGGACGCGCTGCGCCGGGCGGGCCTGACCGGCGGCGACGGCGGTTCGGGGGACCGGCGCTCCGGGCGGCGCTGAGCACGGGGACGTGCGGACGGCGGGGCCGGTGGCAGGTGCTGCCGCCGGCCCCGTCTGCTCCGGTGGCAGGTGCTGCCGCCGGCCCCGTCTGCTCCGGTGTTCAGGCCAGGAGCTTGTCCTTGGCCTTCTGGTACTCCTCCTCGGAGAGGGAGCCGTTGGTCTTGAGGTCCGCCAGCCTGGCCAGGTCGTCGACGTGGCTGCGCGGGCGGCCTTCCGGCGTGTCGGCGGCCGCGTCCCGGATGTAGGCCTTGAACGCGGCCTCGCTCTGCCGGGCCTGCGCGACGTCCCGCTCGCTCATCCCCTTGCCGCGGGCGATGACGTAGGCGAGCACGCCGATCAGCGGGAGCAGGATCACCAGGATCATCCAGCCGGCCTTGGCCCAGCCGCCCAGGTCATGGCTGCGGAAGATGTCCGTGATGATCTTGAACAGCAGGAAGAACCAGAGGATCCAGAGGAACAGCTCCAGCATCGTCCAGAAGATGTTGAGCACGGGGTAGTCCACGGCCAGCAGTTTGGTATCCATGGCCGAGTCATATCACTGCAAAACGGACATTGCTCTCTGCTGTTCGACTGTTCCAGTGGTCTTCGGGCCCGGCGGGAATATCTCGGACGGGGAGGTCTCAGCCCTGCCCGGCCCGCCGCCTGAGCTCCACGGCCAGTCCGATCAGCTCGCCCCACCAGGCGTCGTGCCCGGCCACCAGCAGTCGCTGCGCCTCGTCCGCCGGCACCGCCCGTACCTCGACCACCTGCTCGCCGTCCGCCGGGTTGGTCGGTGTCGAGTCCACCGCGACCTCCGCCCAGCCCCACAGCCAGGCCTTCTCCGGGTGCGGCTGCCACGGCCGGTACGGCGTCGGGTCGTCCGTGCGGCAGCGGTGCGCGCCGAGCCAGTCCGGCGCGGCGAGCAGCCGGGCGCCCGCCTCCTCGCGCAGCTCGCGCTCCAGGCAGGCGGCGATGCTCTCGTCCCGCTCCCGGGTGCCGCCGGGCAGGAACCAGTGGTTCCGGTCGTCCCGGCAGAGGACCACCCGGTCGTCCGAGAAGCCCACCAGGTGGATGTTGGTCACCAGCTCGTCCGGTGGCAGCACGGTCGAGAACAGTGCGTCGTACCTGCCCCAGGTCCAGTACTGCGGCGCGTGCAACGCCGGGAAGAGCGCGGCGAGTTCGGCGGCTCTGCCAGAGGCGTCGGAGCCGTCGGCGGTGTCGGAGGCGTCGCTCCGGTGTGTGGTGTCGGTCATTCGGTGATCGTAGTGCCGGCCGGGAAACGGCGGGGGGCGGTCGGATGGACGAGGGCGATGTCCGAGGTGGAGATGGCGCGGGGCCGGCGGCGGGCGGCCTCCATCGGCGCCCCCACCCAACTCCCCAGTGCGATCTCGGCGGTGATGCCCGGTCCGAAACCGGCGATCAGGCCGGGCGTGCCGTCGGTCACACCGCCGTCGGCGAACAGCCGGGCGAGGGCGTCGAAGACGACGGCGCTGGCGATGTTGCCGCGTTCGGTGAGCGTGGCGCGGCTGTACCGGAAGGTGGCCGGCTCCAGGTTGAGGAAGTGGCAGAGGTCGTCGAGGATGCGTGGGCCGCCGGCGTGCACGATGTAGAAGCCCAACCCGGAGACGTCCCAGCCGTGTTCGCCGGTCAGGCCGCGCAGCGCCGGGGCGAGCATCTCCATGGTGCCGGGCACCCGCTTGTCCAGCTGGAAGTGGAAGCCGGTGTCCCTGACCCCGTAGGAGATCCAGTTCTCGGTGTCCGGGACGAGGTGCGAGCCGTTGCGTTCGAGGTGCACGCCGGTGCCGCCGTGTCCGCGCACCACCACGGCGGCGACGGCGTCCCCGAACAGGCCGTTGGAGAGCAGCGAGCCGATGCCGAGGTCGGTCGGCTGGTAGCAGAGCGAGCAGAACTCGCAGGACACGATGAGCACGTTGGCGCCCGGGTAGGCGCGGCAGAAGTCGTGCGCGCGGTTGACGGCGGCGCCGCCGGCCGCGCAGCCGAGCTGGGCGATCGGCATCTGGCGGGTGTCGGAGCGAAAGCCCAGGGCGTTGATCAGCCAGGCGGTCATCGACGGCATCATGAAGCCCGTGCAGGACACGTAGATGATCAGGTCGATGTCCCGGGCGGCCAACTCGGCGTGGCCCAGGGCCCGTTCGATCACCTCGGGGACGCGGAGCTTGGCCTCCCGCTCGTAGACCGTGTTGCGGACCGTGAAGCCCGGGTGGGTGAGCGTCTGCTCGATCGGCTGGACCAGGTGCCTGGTGCGCACCCCGGTGTTCTCGATCAGCCGTAGGGCGAGGCCGAGTTGCGGGTGGCCGGCGTGCACGGAGCGGGCCAGGTCGAGGGTCTGGTCGAGGGTGATGACGTGTTCGGGTACGGCGATGGCAGGGCAGCAGAGTGTTGCCATGGTGCGGGTCTCCCCCTGGGTGGCCCGGGCAGGCGGGCCGGTGAGCGGCCTGGGCAGGCGGTCTACGGGTGCGTCGGTCGGGCGCCGCGCGGGCGGCGCGGGGAGGAGGTCACCAGGCGAGCGGCAGGGTGCGCGGGTAGCGCCAGATCGAGCCGGTGTGCCAGTCCAGTTCGGACGGCGGGACGGCCAGTCGCAGGCCGGGGAAGCGTCGCAGCAGGGTGCCGATGGCGACCTGGAGCTCCATCCGGGCCAGGTGTGCGCCGAGGCAGTGGTGCTGGCCGTAGCCGAAGGTCATGTGGGTGGGGGCGCCGCGGTCGAGGTCCAGCTCGTCGGGGCGCTCGTACATCGCCGGATCGCGGTTGGCGGCGAGGTAGGAGACGTGGACGGCCTCGCCGGCCCGGATCGGCACGCCGCCCAGCTCGACGTCCTCGGTGGCGACCCGGGCGATGCCGACGCCCTGGCGGAACGGGATGAAGCGCAGCAGCTCCTCCAGTCCGCGCGGCAGCAGTTCGGGCTGGGCGCGGAGTTTGGCGAGCTGCTCGGGGTGGGTGAGCAGGGTGTAGGTGATGTTGCTGAGCTGGTAGGTGCTGGTGTCGTGGCCGGTGACCAGCAGGACCATCGCCATGACGGCCAACTCCTGGTCGTCCAGCAGTTCGTCGCCGTCGCGGGCGGTGGCGAGGGCGCTGACGAGGTCCTCGCCCGGGTGCGCGCGGCGGGCGGCGGTCAGCTCGGTGAAGTAGCCGCGCAGCGCGGCCTTGGCGGTCTCCTGGCCGGCCCGGCTGCCGGGGCCCATCGCCATCATGGCGACGGCGTGGCCGCGCAGTTCGGCGCGGTCCTGCTCGGGGATGTCCAGCAGCTCGCAGATGGTGGTGAGCGGGAGCCGGCTGGAGAGGAAGTGCACCAGGTCGGCGGGGGAGCCGTGTTCGGCCATCTCGTCGAGGTAGCTGTCGACGATCCGCTGGGTGGTCGGGCGCATCCGCTCGACCTGGCGGTTGGTGAAGCCCTGGGCGACGAGGCGGCGCAGCCGGTTGTGGGCCGGCGGGTCCATCAGGTTGATCGCCTCGGCCTGGGCGATCGGGGCGGGCGTCATCCGGGGCAGGTCGCGCCCGATGCCGGCGGCGCGACTGAACCGCCGGTCGGTGGTGACCACGCGGACGTCCTCGTAGCGGGTGGCCAGCCAGGCCTCGCCCTCGCCGTGCGGCAGGCGGATCCTGGCGATCGGGGCCTCGGTGAGCAGCCGCTTGAGAAGCGGATCGAACTCCAGACCGTCGGTGTGGTTGAAGGGGCAGTCCCACACGGGGGCGGAGGAAGTCACGGGCCTATCCAGATGTCGTGGTAATGCCGCCCGAATGGTTTCTTTCGTTCGGGCTCGGACATAAAGATGTTCCCCCATGGGCTGGCAAAAATGTGAATCGGATGGGGAGTTAGCTCTAACGAGTTAGATAGATGATTGTCGTGCGAATCACGGGAGTTGATTCAGGGCTCAGGGAGCGGCTGTGGGGTTGCGTCACGGCTGCCGGCCCCCGGGCGCGACCAACCCGGTCTCGTACGCGAGGACGACCGCCTGCGCCCGGTCGCGCAGGTCGAGCTTGGCGAAGATCCGGGCGACGTGCGTCTTCACCGTCGACTCGCTGAGGGTCAGTTCGGCCGCCAACTCGGCGTTGGACAGCCCGCGTCCGAGCAGTGCCAGCACCTCCGCCTCGCGTGGCGTGAGCGGGGCGAGGTCGCGGTGCAGCGCCGGGCCGTCGGTGCCGGGGGCGGGACGCGGGGCGCCGGCGGCGAAGCGCTCGACCAGGCGCCGGGTGATCGAGGGGGCGAGCAGGGCGTCCCCGGTGTCGACCAGGCGGACGGCGGCGGCGAGGTGGGCGGAGGTGACGTCCTTGAGCAGGAAGCCGCTGGCCCCGGCGGCGAGCGCGGCGTAGACGTAGTGGTCGAGGTCGAAGGTGGTCAGCATGATCACCCGGCAGCCGGGCACCCGGGCGAGGATCCGGCGGGCAGCCTCCAGGCCGTCCATGCCGGGCATCCGGATGTCCAGCAGCGCGACGTCGGGCCGGTGCGCGACCGCCGCGGCCACCGCCTCGGCACCGTCGCCGGCCTCGGCGACCACGTCGATGCCGCGCGCGGTGAGGATCATCCGGAACCCGGTGCGGACCAGTTCCTGGTCGTCGGCGATCACCACCCTCGGGCGCCGCCGCTCGTCGGGTTCCCTCGTCGCGTCTTCCACGGTCTCCTCCGTCACGGCCGGTCCAGCGGGATGCGGGCGCGGACCCGGTAGCCGCCGCCGAGGCGGCGCCGGGCGTCGAGGTCGCCGCCGTACACGGCGACCCGCTCGCGCAGGCCGAGCAGCCCGCGCCCGGCGCCGTCGGGCTTGCGGTCGGGCGCGGCCGGGGCGCCGGCCAGCACGCTCGGCCCGCTGTTCAGCACCTCCACCCGCAGGTAGTGGTCCGCGTACCGCACCGTCACCTCGGCCGTCACCCCGTCCCCGTGCTTGAGCGCGTTGGTCAGCGCCTCCTGGACGATCCGGTACGCCGTCACGTCGACGCCGCCGGGCAGCGGTCTCGGCTCGCCCGAGATCCGCACCTCCACCGGCAGTCCGGCGAAGGCGAACCGGTCGATCAGCGGGCTGAGCCGGCTCAGGCTGGGCTGCGGCGCGAAGCCGTCCGCATCCGGCTCCTCGCGGCCGTCCGCGGCGGGGGCGAGCAGCCCGAGCAGGTGCCGCAGCTCGGTCATCGTGTCGCGCCCGGCGGCCTCGACGGCGCTCATCGCCGCCGTCGCCTCCTCGGGCATGGTGGCGAGCACCTCGCGCGCGGCCCCGGCCTGGACCACCATCAGGCTCACGTTGTGGCTGACGATGTCGTGCAACTCGGCCGCGATGCGCGCCCGTTCGGCGTCCACGGCGGTACGGGCGGCGCTCTCCCGCTCCCGTTCCAGCAGCCAACCGCGCTCGCCGATGGCCGCCCGGTGCTGCCGGCGCGCCCGGGCGAGCGCGATGCCCAGCCAGCCGGCCGCCGTGCCCGCCGTACCCGCCACCGCGACGGTGGCCCACTCCAACCCCGTTCCCCACACGCCGACAGCTTCCCAGCTCAGCGAGTGATCCACATCATCCGGGGGTGCCGCCCGGGTACATCCCGGGGACTACGGCCACCTGCGGTTACACCCGGGGTGGGACGCCCGGCCCGGGCGGCCGCGCCTACCGTCGTCCACCATGAGCAACGACCACGACGGGACCACCCGGCCGGACGACGCGCAGGTCGTCGTCGAGCTGTCCGGGGTGCACAAGGAGTTCGGCGACGCCAAGGCGCTCGACGGACTCGACCTGCGGATCAGGGCGGGCGAGGCGGTCGCCGTGATGGGCCCCTCGGGCTGCGGCAAGTCCACCCTGCTGAACATGGTGGCCGGGCTGGACCGCCCCACCTCCGGCACCGTCCGGGTGCAGGGCCAGGACCTCGGGCAGCTGAACGAGACCGGGCTGGCCCTGTTCCGCCGCCGCCACGTCGGCATGATCTTCCAGTTCTTCAACCTGATCGACGACCTCCCGGCCCTCGACAACGTCGCCCTGGCCGCCCAGCTGACCGGCACCACCGCCCGCCAGGCGCGTCGCCGGGCACTTGAGCTGCTGGACGAACTCGGCGTCGCGCACCGCAAGGACGTCTACCCGGCCTCGCTCAGCGGCGGCGAGCGCCAGCGCGTCGCGGTGGCCCGGGCCCTGATGAACCGCCCGGCGCTGCTGCTCGCGGACGAGCCGACCGGCGCGCTGGACAGCCGCTCGGGGGAGCAGGTGATGGACCTGCTGATCGACCTCAACCAGATCGGGCAGACCCTGCTGATCGTCACCCACGACCCCAACCTGGCCACCCGCTGCGCCAGCCGGCTGGTCGAGGTCGCGGACGGCCGGGTGGCGCGCGAGCGGATGCTGGAGGCGCAGTCGTGACCGGCGCCGTGTGGCGGGCCTCCCGGGCGGCCGTGAAGCGCCGCCGGGTGCAGACCATCGTGATCGGCCTGGTCGTCTTCTGCTCCACCGCGACGGTGCTGCTCGCCCTCGCGGTGATCAGCGCCGCCCGGGCCCCCTTCGACGACGCCTTCGACGCCGAGCGCGGCGCGCACGTCGCCGCTGCCTTCGACCCGGCCAAGGCCTCGGCGGAGCAACTGGCCGCCACCGCCCACCGGCCGGGCGTCGAGGCGGCCGCCGGACCGTTCGACCAGGCCGTGGTGGAGATCCCCACCGACTGGGTCGGCCGCCCGCCCGGACCGCTGACCCTGGTCGGCCGGGCCGACCAGGGCGGTCCGGTGGACCGGGTGCGACTGCTGGCCGGCCGCTGGGCCACCGCGCCCGGCGAGGTGGTCGTCAACAACCCGGGCGGGGGCGCCGGGGCGTGGAACCTCGGCTATCAGCTCATCACCAGCACGGGGCTGAAGCTCACGGTCGTCGGCTTCGCGACCGACATGAGCCAGTCCTCCGGCGGTTGGGTCACCCCCGCGCAGGCGGCCGCCCTGCACCCCACCGCCCGGCAGATGCTCTACCGCTTCACCGACGCGGCCACCGAGCAGCAGCTCACCGCCTCGCTCGGCACCGCCACCGAGGGCCTGCCCAAGGACGCCGTCGCCAGCGCGCAGTCGTACCTGGTGCTCAAGCAGGCCTTCTCTGCGGGCGCCGACGCCTACCTGCCGCTGATGACGGTCTTCGGCGTGCTCGGCCTCATCGTCGCCGCGCTGATCGTCGGCAACGTGGTGAGCGGCGCGGTGGTCTCCGGCTACCGGCACATCGGCGTGCTGAAGTCGATCGGCTTCACCCCGCGCCAGGTGGTCATGGTCTACCTGACCATGGTCTCGGTGCCCGCGGTCGTCGGCACCGTCCTCGGGACGGCGGCCGGCTGGGCGGCGGCGTACCCGATCCTCGAGACCGCGTTCTCCGGGATCTCGACCGGCGCCGCCGTGATCGAGCCGGCCGGCTGGCTGCCCGCCGCCACCCTGCTCAGCGTCCCGCTGCTGGTCGCCCTCGCCGCGCTCGTCCCCGCCTCGCGGGCCCACCGGCTCTCCGCCGCCCAGGCCATCTCGGCCGGCAGCGCGCCGCGCACCGGACGCGGACTGAAGGTCCAGCGCTGGCTGAGCGGCACCCGGCTGCCGCGCGCCGTCAGCCTCGGTCTCGGCCAGCCCTTCGCCCGCCCGGCCCGCACCGCGCTGACCATGGCGGCGATCGTGCTCGGGGTGGTCACCGTGACCGTGACCACCGGGGTGAGCAGCACCCTGGCCAAGACCATGCCCGCGCCCGACGGCAGGACCCACATCGACGTGCAGACCAGTGTCTTCTCGGACAACAAGATCGCGCCCCGGCTGACCCCGGAGCAGACCGAGGCGATGCTGCACGCCACCCCCGGCGCCGAGCGGGTCTCCGTCCGCGGGCTGGTCCGGATCGGCATCGTGGGACAGCCCCAGCCCGTCTTCGCCAACTTCTACGGCGGCGACGCCATGGTCGACCACCGGCGGCTCGACGTGGTGGAGGGCCGCCCGGCAACCGGACTGAACGAGGTCGAGGCCGGGCCGGCTTTCCTCGACCAGCACGGGGTCAAGCTCGGTGACCGGATCACCCTGGTCCTGGACGGCCGGCAGACCACCGTCACCGTCGTCGGCGAGGAGGTCCAGGGCAACGCCAACTCGATCTCCTCCAACGACGCCACCAGGGCCCTGCTCACCCCCGACCCGCACGTGGTCGAGTACGACGTGCGGCTCGCCGACGGCACCGACGCGCAGGCGTACCAGAAGGCGGTCACGGCCGCTGACCCGAGCCTCTCGCCCTCGATCGTCACGGCGAGTTCGGCAGGGCCCGTCGTCGCGATCAAGACCTTCAGCACGACCTTCAGCGTCCTGCTGTCGGTGGTCGCCGCGCTCGGCGTCTTCAACACCCTGCTGCTCACCATCCGCGAGCGTCGCCGGGACCTCGGCATGCTGAAGTCGATCGGGATGACGCCCCGGCAGGTCGTCGCGATGACGGTCACCTCGGTGGCCTGGCAGGGCGTGGTCAGCGGGATCATCGGCATCCCGGTCGGGATGATGGCGCACCGGCTGATCGTCGAGAACGTCCGGATCATCCACTTCCCGGAGGCGACGAAGGACGTCTGGGGCGCCCCGCTGCTGACCGGCCTCGCGCTGGCGGGCGTCGTGATCGCCGTCCTCGGCGCCCTCGTCCCGGCCCGCTCGGCGGCCCGGCTGCCGATCGCCGAGGTGCTGCACAACGAGTGAGCGCGGGTGGCACACGGACGGCCGGGCGGAGAAGCCGCCCGGCCGTCCGCCGCATGGCTGACACCACGTCAAGGAATGGTGTTCGAGCGCCTATCATCGCGCCATGGCCACCGCTGAGCTGATCCGCATCGTCTCCCGCTCCTCACCCATGGCGCTCGCCCAGGTGGAGCGCGTCCGCGCCGAACTCGCCGCCCTGCACCCGGGGCTGCGCACCGAGGTGGTGCCGGTCACCACCTCGGGCGACCGCTGGACGGGCGACCTCGCCCGGCTCGGCGGCAAGGGTGCGTTCACCAAGGAGGTCGACGCCGCGCTGCTCGCCGGGGAGGCCGACGTCGCCGTGCACTGCCTCAAGGACGTGCCCGCCGACCGCCCGCTGCCCGCCGGCACCGTCTTCGCCGCCTACCTGCGCCGCGACGACATCCGCGACGCCCTCGTCCACCCCGGCGGCCTGACCCTGGCCGAACTGCCGCCCGGCACCCGGATCGGCACCTCCTCCGTCCGCCGCGTCGCCCAACTCGCCGCCTCCCACCCGCACCTGGTGTGCCTGCCGATCCGCGGCAACGCCAACAGCCGGCTGGCCAAGCTGGCGGCCGGGGACGTCGACGCGCTGCTGCTCGCCGTGTCCGGGCTGGAGCGGATCGGCGAGCAGGCGCGGATCACCGAGATCCTGGACGTCGAGACGATGTGCCCGCCGATCGGGGCCGGCATCCTCGTCCTGCAGTGCCGCGAGGACGACGTCGTCACCATCGACGCCGTCGCCGCGCTCGGCCACCGCGACACCTGGCGCGAGGCGGCGGCCGAGCGGATGTTCCTGCACGTCCTGCAGGGCCACTGCAACAGCCCGATCGCCGGCTACGCCAAGGCCGAAGCGGACGGTCGGCTCTCGATGCGCGGCCGGGTCTTCAGCCCGGACGGCAAGCAGGTGCTGGACGCCCACGAGTGGGCCGGCGCCCTCGACCCCGAGGACCTCGGCACCTCCACGGCCCTGGCGCTCAAGCGGCAGGGCGCGCAGGACCTGATCGCGGGCATCCCGCACTGACGTCCCCGTCGGCTGCGGGCTGCCGTCCGTTACCGGAACAGCGCCTCGGCGAAGCGGTCCACCTGGTCGACCTCGGGGGACCAGCAGTACAGCATCACCTCGTCCGCGCCGATGGCCGTGTAGCCGGCCACGGCGGCCCGGACCGCCTGCGGTGTGGTGAGCAGGCGGTCCGCCGTCTGGTCGGCGAACTCGCTGAACGAGGAGTACGCGTGGATGTTGCGCCGGGCCTCCTCGACCGTCTGCTCCGAGCCGAGCGCGGCGTTCACCTGGGCCACCAGCCGGGGCCTGCCGTCGCGGCCGTGCCGCTGCCAGGACTTCTCGACGTCCTGGAACAGCCCGGCCATCGACTCCGGCGGCAGCGACGCGCCGAGGAAGCCGTCCCCGAACCGGCCGACCCGGTCCAGCGCGGCCGGGGCGAAGCCGCCGAACAGCACCTCAGGGCCGCCGGGCGTCACCGGCGCGGGCCCGATCGGGCCGACCCCCTCGCCGTACGGCTCGCCGGCCCACAGGCGGCGCAGCACCGGCAGCTGCTCGTCGAGGCGCCGGCCCCGGCGGCGCGGGTCGATGCCGGCGGCCAGGCAGTCGTCCTCCCGGCCGCCGACGCCGATGCCGAGCGTGAACCGCCCGCCGGAGAGCCGGTCCAGGGTGGCGGTCTGCTTGGCGAGCAGCGCGGTGCCGTGGTGCGGCGCGATCAGCACCTCGGTCTGCAAACGGATGCGGGACGTGGCGCCGGCCAGGGCGGCCAGGGTCACCAGGGGCTCGGGGCTGTCGAACACCAGCCGGTCCAGCAGGCCGAGCGTGCTGAACGGGCCGGCGTCGGCCCGTCGGGCCCAGTCGAACAGCAGGGCGGGGTCGTGGACGGGGAGGCCGAGGCCGATCTTGACGGGTTGCATGGGGGATCCTCCTCCGGAGGGCAGGCCGAATACGGGCGCCGCCCCTCCACGGGCTCACGTGTCGTGCGCGGCCCTGCTCCCGTTCTGCGGCTCTTCGTTCAAGGGAGCGTGCTCGGCAGAGTGCGGCGACGGTAGCGCGAGGTGTGCCATGAGTTCAACGCCTCTTCCGTCGGGCCCGTGCCGGGAATGAGGTGCGGGAAGTGCGAAGGAAGTTGACGGTTGGTCAGCTCGGGTGGGGCGTCGGGGGTGGACCCGGAGGCGTCGAGACCCACTGCCCCGTGACCGGCAGCGGGTTGGGGGTGGCCCTCAATCGCTCATGACGCCCAGCAGAACCTCGCGTTCCGAACGGGTGGCGCCGTCCTCCATCACCCCGCCAGCGTCGTGCCTCCGTCGTCGGCACCCTCGGTGGCAGTCAGGCAGTCAGGCAGTCAGGCGGTCAGGCAGGCAGGCAGCGCATGCGCCGTCACGTACGGGACAGCCCTTGGGTCCGGTGCTCGGGCAGCCAGCGCTGCGCGTACGCGACGGCGTCCCGGAGGCGGAACAGCCGGGTGGCGGCGGCGCCGACCGTGCCGTGCCGGACGGCCTCCGGCCGGTCGGCCTCGAACGCGGCGCCGAGCTCGGTGAAGTCGCCCGCGTCGATGGTCCGGTCCTCGACCGTGAGCCGTTGCCGGCCTTCGGGCGTCACGGCGGCGAACGCGCACTCCTCGCTCGGGCCCGGCACCCGGTACTCGGCCAGGTGGAAGCAGGTGCAGGAGCCGAAGTCGACGCCCAGCAGCAGGACGTGGGCGTCGCGGTCCTCCAGCCGGGCGAGCGGGCTGGCCTCGCCCAGCCGGCAGTCCAGGGCGTGCCCGTCGGTGATCTCGACGGCGCCCGGGCCGAGCGCGGCGAAGGACGTCTGGGGGTGCGTGCTGCGCAGGGCGCCGGGCCAGGTTCGGGCGGTCTCGGGGACGGCGCCCATCCCGAGCGAGGGGCTCACCCGGGGGTCGAACCCGGGCCAGGACGCCCGGATGTCGGGCCACCACTCGGGCGGCACCGGCGGGTTGCTCCACTCGGCGGGGTCGGAGTTGTCCCCGGTGTGCGTCGGTACGGCGAGGGTCCCGGTCGGCCCGAGGACGTCCAGCAGGGCCTGGACGACGGCGACCGCCCCGCCGGAGACCCAGCCGAGGGCGCTGAGCGAGGAGTGCACGAGCAGCGTGCCGCCGGGCTCGACCCCGGCGGCGCGCAACTCGGCGGCGAGGGACTGGCGGGTGCAGAGCGGGCCTGTGACGTGCATGCGGGCCAGCCTGCCGGTCGAGGGCCCGGGGCGCCAGCGGTTATTCCCGGCACCCGGTGCGGGGGCCCACCCCATGGTGGATCGGGGTGCCGGCCGTCTGCCGCCGGCCGTGCGAGTCGGCTCCCACCGGCTCCTGTCGACTCCCGCCGGCCCCATCGGCCGACGGGCGCCGCCTGCTACCGCTCGTCCGGGAGGAGCGGGAAGAGGCGGGCCACGGCGGCGACCGGGCGCGCGTCGGCGGGGCGGTGGGCCGGGTCGGTCTCGCGGTCGCGGTAGCGGGCGAGCACCTGGCGGACGGCCTCGCCGACGGCGGCCAGTTCGGCGGGCGTCAGGTAGAGGACGGTGCTGAACGCCTCGTCCTGTCGCCAGTCCGCCGGGGCCTGGTCGCGGTGGGCGAGCCAGCGCTGATAGCTCTGGTCCTCCAGGCCGCGTGCGAGTTCGCCGAACTCGTCCTCCCCGGTGGCCTGGTGGGGCAGCTGCGACTGCTGCGACTGCTGCGGCGCCTGCGGCAGCCGCCAGGGGCGGGCGCGGGCGTCGGTGGCCGGGGCCTCCTCGATCAGGCCGTGGCGGGCCAGCTGCCGGAGGTGGAAGGAGCACAGGCCCGAGCTGTAGCCGAGCCGGGCGGCGGCCTCGGTGGAGGTGAGCGCGGCGGTCTCGGTGAGGAGACCGAGGAGGGCGGTGCGCACCGGGTGCCGGGGGAGGGCGCCGGTGGCGGGTTCGGTGAGGTCTTCGGTCACTTTGCAAAGTCTGCTACTTTGCAAAGTCGATGACAAGGAGATGACAGGACGTCATCCAGTCGACGAGGGAGCGCCGATGTCCGAGCCGCGTGAACGCCCGACCATCCTGCGGATCACCGAGGTGGGGGAGGAGATCCTCCGCCGCACCTGCCGCCCGGCGACCGAGGCGGACTTCGGCAGCGGGCAACTGGCCTGCCTCATCGAGGACATGGTCGCCACCATGCACGTCGCCGACGGCTGCGGGCTCGCGGCCAACCAGGTGGACGTGGACCTGAGCCTCTTCGTCTACGACTGCCGCGACGACCGGGGCGTCCGGCATGTCGGTCACGTGCTCAACCCGGTCGTCGAGCCGCGAAAGCCCGGCCGCCGGCTGATCGAGGACACCGAGGGCTGCCTCTCCGTGCCCGGCGCCAGCACCGAACTGGCCCGCCCGGACCGGACGGTGGTGCACGGCTTCGACCAGCACGGCACCGCCGTCACCATCGAGGGGGCCGGGTACTTCGCCCGCTGCCTCCAGCACGAGACCGACCACCTGGGCGGCCGGCTGTACCTCGACCGGCTGTCCGGCCGGGACCGCAAGGACGTCCTGCGGCAGACCGCCGAGCGCCGGGAACGCGTCCTCGCCCAGCGGGCCACCCGGGCCACTCGGGCGTCGGTGCGGTAGCCGGACGGCAGGCCCTAGGGTGGCACCGTGACCGAGCACGCCCACCTGGCCGCCGTCCGGGAGTCCTACGACACCGTCGCCGCCGACTACCTCCGGCTCGTCGTCCCGCCGGAGGGGATGGACCCGGTGTCGCGCGCGATGCTCGCCGCCTTCGCCGAGCTGGTCCGGGGCGCGGGCGGCGGGCCGGTCGCCGATCTCGGGTGCGGGCCGGGCCGAGTGACGGCGTACCTGGACAGCCTGGGGCTGTCGGCCTTCGGCGTCGACGTGTCGGGCGAGATGGTCGCGCTCGCCCGCCACTGCTACCCCCAACTGCTTTTCCTGCACAGCTCGATGGCGGATCTCGACCTCGCCGACCGCAGCCTCGGCGGCATCCTGGCCTGGTACTCCGTCCACCACACGCCGCCCGCACTGCTGCCGCAGCTGTTCGCCGGGTTCCACCGCGTCCTGGCCCCCGGCGGTCACCTGCTGCTCGGCGGCCATGCCGGCGACGCGTGCCTGTACCCCGCCGAGGCGTACGGCCACCCGGTGTCGTACGCCTCGCACCTGGTCCCGGCGGACCGCCTGGCCGAGTTGCTGACCGGGGCCGGCTTCGCCGTCACGACCCGCCTGGAGCAGCCGCACCCGCAACGGGCGGACCGCTCCCATCTCTGCCTGCTCGCGCAGCGGAGGCAAAGCGCCACCCTGCCCCCGTCTCCGGATGCGACGAACTCGTAGCGCGTCCGAGGGCTGTCGATGCGAACGGGCGTTCAGTAGCATGAACTCGCTGCTGCCCGTGGCTCCGAGGGGACGTGTGACAATCGTGACCACAAGCACCCTGGCCTTCGACGTTATCGACATCGACGTGGACATCGATCTCGCCCTGGACGCCGACCCCGCCGCGGACCTGCCCGTTCTCCCGGTGGCCGCGGACGCCGTGGGCCGGTCGGGGGCCGCCCCGCAGGTCGTCCAGCTGGACTTCGAGGTGGGTGCCCCGGCGCTGATGGATCCCCCGCCGCAGTCCACCCAGATGGACTTCGACACCGACATCGCCTGACGTCGCTGCCTGTCGCCGCCGCCTGATGCAGCCGGATTCGAGCCTCGACCTGAACCGCAACCCGGACCGGACCTACGGCCGCCCGTTCGAGCGCTTCCCCACTCGCCGTGAGCACGAGGACCGCTGGACGGAGCTGGCTCAGGCCATCGCCGCCGCGCGTCGCCCGGTCCGGGACACCACTCCCGCCGAACCGGGTTCACGCAAGGGCGAGTTGATCGTCCTGGGCTCCGGCATCGAGGCGGCCGGGTTCACTCGCGCCGACGAACGGCTGCTCCGTGAGGCCGACCACGTCTTCCACTGCGTCGCCGACCCCGTGACGGTGGTGCGGATCAAGGCCTGGCGGCCCGACGCGTACGACCTCGGCGTCCTCTACGACGACGCCAAGGAGCGGTACCTCACGTACGTGCAGATGTCCGAGGCGATCCTGCACTTCGTCCGCGCCGGGCGGCGGGTGGCGGCGGTCTTCTACGGTCACCCGGGTGTCTTCGTCCTCTCCAGCCACCGTGCCGTCCGGATCGCCCGCCGCGAGGGCCACACCGCCGTGATGCGTCCGGGGATCAGCGCGCTGGACGTCCTCTGCGCCGACCTGGGCGTGGACCCGAGCAGCCCCGGCATGCAGACCTTCGAGGCCTCCGACCTGCTGGTCCGCAACCGGCGGATCGATCCGGGCCTGCACCTGGTGCTCTGGCAGGTCGGGCTCGTCGGTGAACTCGGCTACCAGCGCACCGGGTTCTTCAACCACCACCTGCCCGTCCTGGTGGACCGGCTGGAGGAGGTCTACGGCCCGGACCACCCGGTGGTCAACTACATCGGCGCCCGCTACCGGGGCACCGCGCCCGTCGCCGACCGGCACACGGTCGCCGGGCTCCGCGACCCGGCCGTGCGGCGGACCGTCACCAGCGCCGCCACCTGGTACGTCCCGCCGGCCCTCGCCGCCCCGGCCGACCCGCGGATGCTGGAACGGCTCGGCCTGCTCCGACCGGGCCAGACCGTGCGGCCGCCCACCGGCCCGGTCCGGACGATCGACGACTACGGGCCGCGCGAACTGGCCGCCCTCGACGGCTTCGCCGACTTCCACATCCCCGGCGGCTACCACTGGCAGGAGGACACGCCCGCCGCCCGCTTCGTCCTCGCCCTGGGGGAGGACGGCGCCCTGCGCGAGCGCTTCGTCCAGGAACCCGAGGCAGCGGTGGCGGCCTGGGCGCCGTCGGACCTCGCCGACACCGATCGTGCGCTGCTGGCCCGGCGCGAGGACGCGGGCATGCAGGCCGCCGCCAAGGGCGCCTACCGGCGGCCCACCCCGGAGGCGGCGCGGCGGCTGCGTACCCTGCTGACCCGCAAGTCCGAGGCGCGGGGGCTGCTCCGGGCGGTCCGCGACGGGGGGTTGGGCGACGCCGTCGACGCGAAGACCATCCGGCGGGACCTGGACGCCGTCCTCGCCGAGGCGCTGTACCCGTGGACGGGCCTGTACGGCACGCCCGACGGCGACCTCGACGTCTACGTCCTGGGCCGCGCCACCGACCCGCCCCGGCACCGGATCCACGTCGACGGGCGGCGGATCGTCGGCCCGCGCTACGACCACGGAGTACTGCGCTGGCGGGCCGAGGACGGCAACGACTGCGGCGGCGAACTGCGGACGGAGGTCGGCCGGGACGGACGGCGCCGGCTCGTCGGCACCGTGTGGCCCGCCGGACGGGTGGCGGCAGCGGAGTTCTCGGTGCAACTGGCCGAGTACGCCCTGCCGGACGTACCGCCGCTGGCGGACCTCGTCGGTGGCTACCGGGCGCTCGACGAGGCGCGGCGCGAGGTGCTCGTCTCCGTCGGGCCGGGCGAGGGCGAGCGGGCCCTGCGGGTCCGCGTCGCGGTCGACGGCGTGACCGCCACGGCCGCGGTCGTGGTCGGCCCGGCGGGCTTCGAAGTGGACGGCGTCGTCGTGCCCTTCGCCCAGGCCGTGCCGGCGTCGTCGGTGCCGTCGTATCTGTACGGCTCCTACCGAGTGCAGCTGCCGGGTGGACGCGGCGCCGACCTGCGGCTGGCCGAGGACGGCGTCACGCTCGACGAACAGCCGCTCCCGAACGCCTCGTTCACCGGCAAGCGCCTCACCTGGCGCGACGGCCCCGCGCTGCTGCCGAGCGCCGAACTGTCCCTGCTGCTCGACCCGATCACCCTGCACCCGATGTTCCACGGCACCGGCCGCGCGCCCGACGGCTCACCGCTGCCGGTGGTCGGCATGGTGCCGGTCGGCTCCGCCGATGCCCAACGCCTGGCCACCCGTCCACAGTTCGGCATCCCGTCCGGGCCGTGGTCCCACCTGACGGCGCTCGCCGCCGAGGCGAGCCGCAGCGGCGGCCTGTTCTGGTGGCACGGCTGGGAGCAGTCGGCCACCGCCCTGCACACGCTGCGGCGCGCGCTCTGGGAGGCGGGGCTGTAGGGCCCGGACGGTCGGCGGTTCACGTCAGGTGAGCGCTTCCACGATGTGGGAGCAGCGCACCGGGTCCTCGGTGAAGCCGGCTCGAAGACCCCACATCCAGTACTCGATGGCCCGGAGCAGTGCCCACTTGCGGGCGCGGTCGCGGTCGAGGTCCGCGGCGTCGGCCAGCGCGTCGACACACCACTCGACGCGCGAGGAGCCGAGTTCGTCGAATCGGCTCCAGAGCAGAGGTGCCACCTGGAATTCGAGGACGCCCCGAACGATCAGCGGGTCGACGACTGCCCAGCCCCCGTTCCGGGTGCGCAGCACCTGGTCGTAGTGCAGGTCGTTGTTGACCAGGACCGTGTAGTCGTCGTTGGACAACTCCTCGGCCAGGTCCAGTCCGCGGTCGAGTGTGCGCCGGGGCATCGGACGGCCGAGCTCCTCCCACTGGCCGACGAACTCCCGCCGGTGGCCTGCGGCGATGCCGCCGGTCGTGCGGAGACCGTGGGGTGGTTCGACGGCCAGCCTTCGCAGCAGCGACCCGATCACGGGGACCGCTTCCTCCAGCGGCATTTCCCGCAACGGACGGGTGTGGTCCAGCCGTTGCATCAGCATGACGCCCGCCGTGGTGTCGGCGTCGTCGAGCCGGACCGCGCCGTGGCCGTCCCACAGGCGCAGCGCGAGCACCTGCTCTTCCATCTGCCGGTCGGGCCATGTCACCTTCAGCGCCAGCGGCTCGCCGTCCCGGCGGACCGGTACGACGAGGCTGTTGTAGCCGTGCATGGGCGGCCCGTCGACCTTCAGGTCCCACCGGTCGCACCATGTGGCGACGGTGTCCGGCAGGGCCGCCAGCCACCGGCTGCCCGCCCTGCCCTCGTGCTGCCAGCGGCCGAAGGCCCGAAGGGACTCGGGCACCTCTACCAGCTTGCGTTGTTGCGGGTTCCCAGGAGTCACAGCATCTCCGTGACGACCTGATCTCAGGCCTCGTAGTCGGCCCGTTCCTCTCCGATCGGCGGGGTACGGCCGGTTAGGCGGTTCAGCGGATGGAAGATCCTACGCACCGGACATCCTTGCCGGTCCGGACAGTTCGCGCCCGGCGTCGGACAGCTCCGCCGTCTCCCCGAAGATCCTGCCGGGTGTCGTGTCGGCATGTTCCGCGGAGCTCATGAGCAACCCTCGATTTCTCGGTCGGCAGGCGGTCACCGTACCGATCACGATGATTGGCGCACCATCGCTCTGCCTGCCGGTGGCGGTGCTGGGAGCCCTCAAGCTCGCGCGATGGCCTGTCCTGCGCAGGAAGTCGGGCCGGCCGACTTCCTGCGCACGGGCGCACGAGGGGGCAGCAGCCGGCACGAACTCAGACGAATCGGTAGACCGGTCTGCATATTGTGGCCCGAGGCACGGGCCGCGCGGGCGGGTCAGTGGTTGTGGTGGTAGTCGGCGAGGGTGGTGAAGGCCTGCTTGGGGTCCCAGGGGAGGTCAGGGTAGACCGATCCGGGGCGGCGGTCCTCGTAGACCTTGACGATGCCGTAGCTGGCGAGGTCGAGGTCGTCGCGGGGGTCGCCGTCGGGGCGGTGCACGTGGTCGTGGAGGGCGAAGGTGAAGACGAAGGTGGCGTCGATGCCGCCGGCGTCGAAGGCCTCCAGGAGCTCGCGCAGGTAGTCGGCCTGGCCGGCCTCGTCGCGCTCGTAGTTGCCGTTCAGGCGGACGGGGCCCTCGGGGGCGTATTCGACGATGTCCAGGCCGAGCGCGCCCCGGTCGCCCGCGCCGCGGTAGCCGGCGGAGCCGAACTCGGTGATGGCGACCGGCTTTCCCTGCGCGGTCAGGTCGCGGACGCCGTCGGCGAAGCGGTCGGCGATCTCGGCGGAGCGGTAGAGGTCGAGGGAGACGAGGTCGAACGGCGCCCAGTCGACGCGCTCCAGCGGCACGGCGGCGTAGGTGACGCGCCCACCGAAGTGTTCGCGGACGGTTGCCACGGCCTTGCCGAGGAACTCGTTGACCCGGCCGCTGACCGCGCCGACGTGTTCGCGCACGAGCTCGGGCCGGCCGAGCAGGGCGACGCGTTCCTCCGTGCTGTCGCCGGGCAGGAACCCCGGGTTCATCAGGCTGAGTTCGGCCCCCGCGACGAACACCACCTCGGCCCCGCGCCGCCGCAGCCGTTCCGCCCGCTCTGCGCAGTCGGCGAACAGCGCCAGCATCTCCTCGGCGGCGAGCTCCAGCGGGTAGGGGGAGAACCAGACCTCCAGGCCGAGGTCGGCGGCGTATCCGGCGGCGCGCTCGATCCGGTCGGGATCGCCGCCCATGATGCGGACCGCGTTGCAGTGCAGGTCGTCGCGGATGATGCGCAGTTCGCGTTCGACCTCCTTCGGGTCAAACCGCGTACGAGAGTACGACCCGTTCCTCACGAATCCGGTGTCGTAACTGATGCCTTTGGCGCGCACGGTCTCCTGCCTTCCTGTGGGGCTGGCGAATACGGTACGAGAAGTACCCTAGTTGCCGTGGATCGCGTATGGCAAGAAGGATGGGAGGGTACGGGCGGTATCGATGGGCGGGACGGGACGGGGCGAGGTCCATGGCCGGGCAGACACGGCGACGCGGGGCGGCACTGGAGGAGGCGATCCTGCAGGCGGCGGTGGCGGAGCTCACCGAGTCCGGATTCGCCGGGCTGACCATGGACAAGGTCGCCGCCCGCGCCGGCACCAACAAGAACGCGATCTACCGCCGCTGGCCGAACCGCCTGGCCCTCGGCATCGCCGCCTACAAGCAGCTGGCCACCGCCGTCCCGCTCCCCGACACCGGCGAACTACGCGGCGACGCCCTGGAGTTGCTGCGTCAGGCGAACCGGCACTGGAGCTCCCCGCTCGGCGCGATCCTGCGTGACCTCCTGGTCGCGGCCGGCGGCGCGACGGAGTTCCTGGCACAGCTCCAGGACCAGTCCGGCGATGCCGCGGCCGCGCCCTGGCTCACCGTTCTGGGCCGCGCGGTCGCCCGGGGGGAGGCCGCCCCCGAGGTGCTCCACCCGAGGGTCGCGACGGTGGCGGTGGTGCTGCTGCGCAACGAGTTCGTGGTGCGCGGCGTGCCGAGCGCGCCCGACGACGTCCTCGTCGAGATCGTCGACGAGGTCTACCTCCCGCTGGTCCGACGCCGCGGGGAGGATGCCGGCCAAACCCTGGAGTGACGCCCGGCGCGGGGCGGCTCCGCGCCGGGGCGGGAGACCACGGTGACGGGCGAGCGGTACTTCGCGCCGACGCGACAAGGGCGAGGCCCGCCGCCCCGCCTTCGCACGGCTTTTTCCGGCGGACGGCCTGGATCGGGCAAGCCCGCCGCTGCGCCCGTTCGCCCGCCGGATGCGGTTGGACAGGGCAGGTCAGTCGCCGGCGGGCAGGGCCGTGCGCTTCCTCAGCAGCCACTGGCCGGCCGTCCTCCGCGGCTGCCGCACGACGACGCGACCGAAGCTCTTCTTGCCGACCAGTTCCACTCGCAGTGCGATCGGCGTACCGGGGGTCGGGGCCTGGTGGTTCTTGACCTTGCTGAACTCCAGATTCAGGGCGTCGGGATCGACCACGATGCCCGGTTTGACGATCAGCGTCAGGTTCTTGCCGCGCATGTCCAGGTCGATCTGCAAGGTGTCGTGTGTGATCACCGCCTGCGTGAAATCGAGTGTCACCTCGCACCACTCCACGGAGAGCTCCAGCCGTCGCGGCACCACCCAGTGCCCCACCCGCTCGACCGCACTGAACTTGCGGTCGATCCGCAGGACGTCCTTGGCCTCCGCCACGACCCCACCGGCCAAGGCCGACGCGGGCGGCAGGTCGGCGGTGAGTTCGGTCAGCTCGCGGACCGTCCGCGCCGACAGGGCGGCCTCCAGGCGCTGGTCCAGTTCGTCCGCGGTCAGTCGGCCGTCGCCCGCCGCGACACACAGCAGGTCGGCCACCCGATCCCGGTCCGCATGAGAGGCCCGCAGCTCGGGCTGCGAGCTGCGGCCAGTGCGCTTTCCGGCGGGCGAGAGCTCTCCCGACATACTTCCCGTCCTGAGCTTGACGAAGGTCTTCGCGCGATGGGGTCAGCGGCGCGGATGGGAACTAACGCTATATCGCGATATACGTTCCCGCCAGGCCTGGCCGGAGAGTGGATGGCTGTGGCCGGAACCGTGGCCGCGCACGTTCGCCGGGTCGTCGTTGCGCCACCCGGCGAACGTCGCCGGTCACGGCGTCAGTCGTTCCCGGCGACCAGGGATTCGGTGAGTCGGTCGGCCACGGTGGCGTCCAGGGGGGCGTGGCCGAGGAGGAAGCGGTACCAGAAGACGCCGTAGATCTGGTCCACGATCAGGTCGAGGTCGGTGTCCTCGGCGAGTTCGCCGCGTTCGCGGCCGCGGGTGAGCAGGTCGCGCAGGGTGGTGCGGCGGGCGGCGGTGAAGGTCTGCATGAGGTCGGCGAGGTGGGGGTCGCGGGCGGCTTCGCGGACGAGGGTGCGCAGGGCCGGGGCGGTGGCGCCGCGTTGGGCGCCGTCGAAGGTGGTGGTGATGAAGGCGCGGAGGTCGGTGCGCAGGGCGCCGGTGTCGGGGCCGGGGACGTCCTGGTCGGCGCGGTCGGTGAGGGCGTCGAGCAGGACGGCGCCCTTGGAGGGCCACCAGCGGTAGACGGTCTGCTTGCCGACGCCGGCGGTGCGGGCGATGGCGTCGATGGTGACGGGCGTGCCGTCCGACTCGGCGAGCAGGTGCAGGGCGGCGTCGAGGATCGCCTGGTGGGCGGCCTCGTTGCGGCGGCGTCCGGTGTGCGGGCGGGTCGGGCTGTCCGGAGAGCCCTGGGGGTGGTCGTTCGCCGTCATGACGTTCCCTTCGTCTGCGCTTTCGCTGTCCCCACTTGACAAGACTAGCAGTCTCGATAAACATCATTACCGGAACTAGCGGTCTCGACAATATGAAGGACGCGCCACCATGAGCACTACGTCAAACCTCTTCACCGGCCGGCACGTCGTCGTGATGGGCGGCAGCTCGGGCATCGGCGAGGCCGCGGCCGCCGCCTTCGCCGCGGACGGCGCCGAGGTCGTGGTCACCGGCCGCGACCGGGACCGGCTGGACGCCGCCGTCGCCCGGATCGGCGGCAGGACCAGCGGCTACCGGTTGGACGCCGCCGACCCCGAGGCCGTCGCCGCCTTCTTCGCTCAGGCCGGCACCGTCGACCACCTGGTCGTCGCCGTCAGCGGCGCGGCCGGCAGCGGCCCGTTCGCCCAGCTCGACCTGGCCGACCTCGCGACCGGGTTCGACGCCAAGTTCTGGCCGCAGGTCCGCGTCCTGCAGGCGGCCCTGCCGCACCTGCGGTCGGACGGATCCGTCACGCTGATCACCGCCGCCTCCGCCCGCGCCGCCATCCCCGGCACCGCCGGACTGGCCGCCATCAACGGTGCGCTGGAGGCGATGGTCCCGCCGCTGGCCGTCGAACTCGCCCCGCTGCGGATCAACGCCGTCTCGCCCGGCGTCATCGACACCCCGTGGTGGGACCGCGTCCCGGTGGAGCAGCGGACGGCGCTGTTCGAGGGCCTCGCCGCCACCACCCCGGTCGGCCGGGTCGGCCGGGCCGAGGACGTCGCGCGGGTGATCCACCTGCTCGCCGCCAACACCTTCGTGACGGGCGTGGTGTTCGACTGCACGGGCGGGGCCAACCTCCCCACCGGGCGTTGAACCAGGCGGAGTTGAGGTAGCGGAGTCGAGCGTGGCCGGTCCGGGGGCGGCTCCGGACCGGCCACGTTGTCACAGCTCGCGCGTACGGGGACATCGCCATCGCGCCGTTCGCCGTACGGGTCGACGGGGCGTTGTTCGGCCTGGTCATCGAGGAGGACGACGAGGACGAAGATGAGGACGGGGACGAAGACGAGGACGGGGACGGGGACGGTGTCTGGGCCGAGCTCTACCCCGACGGCCTCGGCTTCCACGCCCCGTGGGACGGCTGCTACGACACCTGAGCCGGCCGGGCCGCCCCGCTCACCACTCGGCCTCGCGGTAGTCCTTGAGGAACACCCCCGACACCGGGTGGCCCGCCTCGCCCCGGACGATGGGGTCGTAGACCCGCGCCGCCCCGTCCACGATGTCGAGCGGGGTGCGGAAACCCTGGGCGGCGAGGTGGGTCTTCTTGGGGGCCGGGTTCTCGTCGGTGATCCAGCCGGTGTCGACGGCGCACATGTGGACGCCCTGGGGGGCGAGTTCGGCGGCGCTGGTGCGGGTGAGCATGTTGAGGGCGGCCTTGGCCATGTTGGTGTGCGGGTGGCGCGCGGTCTTGTTCCGGACGGCGAAACGGCCCTCCACGGCCGTCACGTTGACGATGTAGCGCGCGGGGCGGGAGGAGGCGAGGAGCAGGGGGAGGAGGCGGTCGCAGAGGAGGGCGGGGGCGAGGGCGTTGACGAGTTGGGTCTCCAGCACCTCCGCCGGGTCCAGGGCGCCGAGGCGGACGGACCAGGAGTTGGCGGGGGAGAGGTCGGGCAGCAGCCCGGCCTCGTCCGGGACGTCGGAAAGGCCGGGGAGGCCGGGGAAGGCCGGGAGGTCGAGCAAGGGCGCGGCGCCGGACGGAAGTCGGGCAGGCTCGGCCAGGGGCCGGAAGCCGGGGGCGTGGGTGACGGCCCGGCGGTCGGGGGCGGGCAGGGCGGTGCGCTCGCCGGCGGCCAGCCGGGCGTAGGACTCGGGCGGGCGGCGCAGGGTCTGGGCGGCGTTGTTGACGAGGATGTCGAGTGGGCGGCCGTCGGCACGCAACTGCTCGGTGAGGCCGAGGACTTGGCGCGGGTCGCGGAGGTCGATGCCGACGACGGTGAGGCGGTCCCACCACTGTGCGCTGCCGGCGGCGGCGCGGAAGCGGCGGACGGTGTCGTGCGGGAAGCGGCTGGTGACGGTGAGGTCGGCGCCGTCGCGGAGCATCATCAGGGCGAGTTGGAAGCCGATCTTCACCCGCCCGCCGGTGAGCAGGGCGCGGCGGCCGCGCAGGTCGGTGCTGAGGGCGCGGCGGGTGGTGTTGTCGGCGGCGCAGCCGGGGCAGAGCATGTGGTAGAAGCCGTCGACCTGGCGGTAGGGCTGCTTGCAGACGTAGCACTTGCGCGGTGTCCGCAGCTCGCCGACGGGTCGGCCGGCGGGGGCGAGCGGGGTGTCCTCGCGGCGGTTGCGGGCGCCGGTGGCGGTGGTGGCGAGGAGCTCGTCGTCGGCCTGCCGGACGGCCTGCTTGGCTTCCTGGCGGCGGCGCTTGCGGCTCTCCATGACGAAGGAGCTGAGCTGCCGCTCGGCGTGCAGGCGGGTGCGGTCGTGCGCGGGGAGGGCGCGCAGGCGGCCGAGGGTGCGGCTGAACGCGGCGAGTTCCTCGGGGCTGAGTCCGGCGGCGCCGGCGGCCTCGGTGGCCGCCGTGATGGTGATGCGCTGGTTCTCGTCGTCCCGGACCGTCGTGCCGGTCATGTCCGCCCCCTCGTGCCGTGCAGGTGGGCGGGACTGTAGTGGACGGTCCGGGACGATGAGATGCCAATTTACGGCGGCCGCCGGCGCGCCGGGACGCCGGGACGCCGGGGTGTCGGCGGCCCCCCGGCCCACCGGCACCCCGACCGTCGACGCGGGTCAGTGACCGCCGACGCGGGTCAGCCCGCGTACTGGGCGAAGATCTTCGCGAACTCGTACGGCTGCTGCGGGATGTTGGTGCACTTGGAGAGCGAACCGCCGGTGCAGGCGTTGGCGTCGCGGGTGGCGTCCCAGAAGGCGAGCAGGCCGAGGTGGTTCTGCCTGGCGAAGGTCACCAGCTGCTGGGCGGCGGCCTGGTTGTAGATCTGGTGGTCGTCGTTCTCGCCGAGCATCGGGGTGACGCCGACCATGGCCCACAGCTGGGCGTCGGTCTTCGCCGGGTAGAGCGCCTTGAGCTGGCCGAACAGGGCCTGGGCGGCCTGCACGGCGGCGTTGCCGTAGTCGGTGCCGGCCCGGTAGTAGTCCATCGCCATGATGTTCACCAGGTCGACGTTCACCCCGGCGTCGCGGGCGGACTTGACGATGGCGACGCCGTCGGCGGTCAGGCCCTCGGGCAGGACGGGCAGCGTGAACGACACCTTGAGGCCGGGGTGGGCCTGCTGGAGCTTGGCGAGCGCGGCGGAGCGGCGGTCGTTGGAGGCGGTGTCGGCGATGGCCGCGCCCTCGATGTCGAAGTCGACGTAGCGCAGGTTGTAGGCGTTGACCACGGCGTCGTACTCGGCGAACAGCGCGTCCACGGTGGTGCAGGCGGCGGCGAGTTCGGTGCCGCTGGCGCCGCCGAAGGAGAGCTTGACGTCGCCGCCGGCCGCGCGCAGCGCGTCGATCTGGTCCTTGGCCCAGCCGGTGCGCGGGTCATAGGCGTTGAACCAGCTGGCCTTGCAGCCGACGCCGGTGACGAAGCCCATGGTGTAGGCCTTGAGGTTGCCGGACTTGGCCATGTCGGGCATGGACGGGGTGGGCCAGGCGCCCATGTCGATGTACGGCGCGACGGGGACGGCGACGTTCGGCGGCGGGGTGGTCGGGCCGCCGGTGGGCGTGCCGGTCGGCGTGCCCGAGGTGGGCGGCGGGGTGCTGGGGCCGCCGCCGGGGCCGGTGAGCGTGATGTCGTCGGCGAGGTAGGCGCCCTGCCCGTACCAGCCGTGCAGGTAGACGGTGACGCTGGTGGTGGCCGGTCCGGTGGTGAAACTGGTGGACAGCTGTTGCCAGTTGGCGCCGCCCGGGGTCCAGGTGGCCGGGTCGGTGACGCCGCTGCCGGTGGCGCCGAGGTAGACGTACTGGCCCTGCACCCAGGCGCTGAGGTTGTACGTGGTGTTGGGCTGGACGCTGACGGTCTGGCCGCACTGCGCGGTGTCGCTCGCGCTCACCGACCCCATGAGCGCGTAGCTGCCGCTGTGCGCGCCGGAGTTGACGACGCTGCCGGTTCCGGCGGAACAGCTCCAGGGGCTGAGCGTGCCGCTTTCCAGGCCGGGGTTGGCGAGCAGGTTGCCGTCGGCGGCGCCGGCGTTCCCGGCGAGCGCGGCGAGGCCGCCGGCGGCGAGTGCGGTGGCGGCGGCGAGGCTCAGCAGCTTGGTGCGGCCGGCGGGGCGGCGGTGTGTGGGGGCGGGCTGGGGCGCGCTGGGCATGGGGGTGCCTCTCGGGACGTGGGGCCGCCCGCGCCGCGAGAGGGGGAGACGCGGGGCGGGCGGCAGCTTGGGGGCTGGTCCGGTGCGGGGGCGGAGCGCGGTGCTGAGCATCAAACTGGACTAGACCAGCTGTGCACGTCAAGCACTTCCGGGGCATCGAAGGCCCGCCGTGGGAAGGTTTTAGGAACGGTTTAAGGCGCCGCGCCGAGCGCCCGGCCGAAGCTCCGCCGGACACCCCGGCCGAAGCTCCGTCGGAACGCCCGGCCGAAGCTCCGCCGAAATCCCGGCCGTGCGGGACGGCGGGAGGAACGCCGGTGGGCCGGCGGCCTGGGCCGCCGGCCCACCGGGCCCGGCATTCACCGGATCAGCAGATCAACTGATCACCCGCAACACGGCTTGCACTCCTTGACCTGGACGTCGTCCACGACCGGGCCGGCCGCGCCGGTGGTGGTGCTGGCGAAGGTCAGCGTGGTGGAGGCGCTCTGCGCGACGAAGCTCAACTGGCGGCCCACGTAACCCATGGCGGCCAGTGTCTTGCCGGTGATGTCGAAGGAGAAGTCCTGGAAGTCCTGGCCGTCGACGAGCACCCGGCCGGTCTTCACGGCCGGCGCGGCTGAGGGGTTGCCGGCCAGCGCGTACGTCACGGAGTACGTGGCGCCCGGGACGGTGGTGAAGGTCTGGGCGACGGCGCCGGTGTTGGAGCCGTTGAGGTCCACCGACTGGTCGCCCTCGGCGGCCTGCCAGAAGCCGGCGCCGATCAGGTCGACGCTGCCGCTGGTGACCCTCCACGGGCCGATGCTCTGACCGGCGGTCAACTCGGTGAAGCTGTTCGCCGGGACCTTGGGCGACTCGAAGCTTCCGTCGTCGAAGCGGCTGAGGGCGCGGTGGCCGCCGGCGGCCTGCGCCGGGACGGCCACCGCGGTGGCACCGGCCACGAGCAGGGCGACGGTGGCGAGGCGGGCACGCGAGAACGACATGGGTTTCTCCCCAACTGGTCTACCGGATGGATGAGCCGATGATCGGCTGCGCACAGAGCGTCCGCCGCCGCGGTGAACCCTGCCAAGGCCGGAGAGGTGGCGCTCGGTGGTGCGGAGAGCCCGCCGACGGACTCTTGCGCGCCGGTTTGACGGGTGGTCGCCTGTGCCCGCCCGGCGCCGGGCCGTGGTGGGAACGCACAGGTCCGACAGTCGGGCCACCGGGCACGGTGGTGAGAACCGACGTACGCGCTCCATGGGTGCCTCGGGCGCATCCCACCCTAGGGTGAGCCGATGACGACTCATATGATCAACGACCCCTTTGGTGGCCCGCGGATCTGCTTCATCGGCGACTCCTTCGTCCAGGGCCTCGGCGACCCGGAGTTCCGTGGCTGGGTCGGCCGCGTCCTCCAGACCGCCGCACCGGACGCCACCGCGTTCAACCTCGGCGTCCGGCGCGACAGCTCGGCGGACGTCCTGAACCGCTGCTGGGCCGAGGTCGAGGCCCGCACCCGGCCCGGGGCCGACAACCGGCTGGTGGTCTCCGTCGGCGCCAACGACGCGATGGCGCAGGACGGGGCGATGGCGTGCTCCGCCGAGCCGGCCCCGGGCACCGCGCCGACGCAGGGTGCCGTCCAGCAGGACGACCGGCCGCCCCGGGGCAGCGCGCCGCGCGTCGCGCCCGACCGCACCCTGGCCAACCTCGCCGCCCTGCTGGACGGTGCCCGCGAGCGCGGGATCGGCGTCCTGGTGGTCGGCCCGCCGCCGGTGGTCTGCGGGGGAGCGGAGCACCTGGCACGGCTGCTGAGGCTCGCCCCCGCGCTGGCCGCGCTCTGCGCCGGGGCCGGCGTGCCGTTCATCGACGTCACCCGGGCGCTGGCCGAGGATCCGGTCTGGGTGGCGGAGGCCGGTGCCGCGGACGGCGCGCACCCGGGCGCGGGCGGGTACGGACGGCTGGCGGAGCTGGTGCTCGGCGGCGGGTTCGGCGACTGGATCCGGTCGGAGCCCGGGCGGGCCTGACCTCCGGTGCCGGTACGGGCCTGACCCCAGTGGTCGGTACGGGCTTGACCTTGAGTGCACTCCAAGGTGAAAGCTGGACGCGTTGATCCACCGCACCACCACCGCAGACCCGCACACCACGATCGGAGCACCGTCATGCGCAAGGCCACGTTCGGCACCAACGGCCCGGAGATCGGCGTCCTCGGCCTCGGCTGCATGGGGATGACCTGGGCCTACGACGTCCAGAGCCGGGACGACGAGAACTCCGTCCGGGTGATCCGGCAGGCGCTGGACCTCGGCGTCACCCTGATCGACACCGCCGACATGTACGGCCCGTACACCAACGAGGAGGTGGTCGGCGCCGCCCTGGCCGGCCCGTACCGGGAGCGCGCGTTCCTCGCCACCAAGGTCGGCATCGTCCCGGGCGAGGTCGGCCAGTCGGGGGCCCGCGACGGCAGCCCCGAGCACGTGCGCCGCTCGATCGACGAGAGCCTGCGCCGCCTCGGCACCGACCACGTCGACCTCTACCAGCTGCACCGGGTCGACCCGGCCGTCCCGATCGAGGAGACCTGGGGCGCCCTCGCCGAGACCGTCGCGGCCGGCAAGGCCCGCCGGATCGGGCTCTCCGAGGTGACCGTCGAGGAGATCAAGCGGGCCCAGTCGGTGCACCCGGTGGCGTCCGTGCAGTCCGAACTCTCGCTCTGGACCCGGGACGTGCTGGCCGAGGTGCTGCCGTACACCGAGGAGCAGGGCATCGCCTTCCTGCCGTTCTCGCCGCTCGGCCGGGGCTTCCTGACCGGCAGCATCTCCTCCTTCGAGGAACTGCCCGCGGACGACTTCCGCCGCCGGCTGCCGCGTTTCCAGCAGGACGCGCTGAAGGCGAACCTGGCGTTGGTGGGGAAGGTCAAGGAGGTCGCCGAGCGGGTCGGTGCGACGCCCGCCCAGGTGGCGCTGGCCTGGGTGCTGGCGCAGGGCCGGTACGTCTTCCCGATCCCGGGCACCAAGACGCCGCGCTACCTGGTGGACAACGCGGGCGCGGCCGAGGTCGTGCTCTCGGCGGCCGACCTGGCCGAGCTGGACACGCTGCCGACGCCGACCGGCGAGCGCTACTGAGCCGAGCGGGCGGAGCGGCCGGAGCGAACGAGGCGGGCGGAGCGGGCCGTCCAGGGCGCCCCGCCCCGGGTCACCGTCCGGACCCCCTGATCCAGATCAGCTGCCGCCCGGTCTCGGCAGGAGCCCGGACGGCGGCCTCGGCGACCCGGTCGAGCCGGTAGCCGAGCTTGCGCGGGATGGCCGCGCTGGCGCCGTTCGCCTCGTCGCAGTGGATCTCCACCCGCGCGATGCCGGGCAGGGCCAGCGCGGCCTCGGTCAGCGCCCCGGCCGCGGTGGTGGCGATGCCGCGGCCGGCGTGCCGGGCGGCGACCCAGTAGCCGATCTCCAGCGCGCCGGGGCCGATCCGGCCGTGCAGGCCGAAGGCGCCGACCACGCCGCCGGGCTCGCTGTCCAGACCGACCAGGTACATGAAGTCGGTGCCGGCCTCCCAGGCGAGGGAGCCGGCCCGGGCCAGCTCGGCGGTCTGCGCCCGGGTGGGGGCCTCGGCCGCCCACTCCATCCAGGGCCGCAGGTGGTCCAGGTTGGCGCGGACGGCCTTGTTGAGCGCCACCGCGTGGCTGCTGCGGCGGCGCAGCAGCGAGATCCCACCGGGCAACCGCAGCGACTCGGGCGGCCGCCCGGTGGTGACCTCCCCGCAGGGACGCCGTTCGTCGGTGCCCGCAGCACCGGGGCGCCGCCCGGTGGCGACCTCGTCGGAGCCGGGGGTGTGGCGCGGAGTGGGCGGGTACTCGCAGGACCGTTGTCGCGGGTGGCTCATGACCGCGATTATGTCCTTGGCCGGAACCTGTCACCAACGGATTTCCCCGCCGCCGGCGCACTCCTCGGTGCACGATTCGGTGCACGATCCTGCCCCGCCCCGGCGCACCCGGGTGTGCGCGCCCGGCGGGTCAGAGCCGGATCAGCACCTCGTCGAGTTCCTTGCGCCGCAGGTCCGGCACGCGCGCCCCCTCGGCCGGGTAGCCGACCGGGATGACGTACGCGGCGCGCTCCTCCACCGGGCGCTCACAGACCTCGTTGAGGAACTTCATCGGGCTCGGCGTGTGGGTCAGCGTGGCCAACCCGGCCTGGTGCAGGGAGGCCAGCAGCAGCCCGACCGCGATCCCCACCGACTCCTTGGTGTAGTACGGGCGCGGCGAGGCGGGTCCCTTGTGCACCTCGAACACCACGATCACCGCCGGCGCGTCCTCCAGGAACGGCTTGCGCCAGTCGGTGCCGATCGGCGCCAACGCGGCCAGCCACTCCTCCGACGCCCGGTGCGCGTAGAACTCGCGCTCCTCGGCCTCGGCGGCCTCGCGCAGCCGCCGCTTGCGCTCCGGGTCGGTGATCACCACGAAGCGCCAGGGCTGGACGTGTGCGCCGCTGGGCGCGGTGTTGGCGGTCCGGATCGCCCACTCGACCACCCCGTCCGGGATCGGACGGGTCGCGTAGTCGCGGACGGTCCGGCGCTGCGCCATCACGTCGTGAAAGGACCTGCTGCGGGCCTCGGCCTCGTGGGCCGGCACCGTCATCGGGCGGAGCGGGACGCTCGGGTAGGAGCTGCCGTCCGCCGTACCGTCGACCGTACGGTTCTCAACCATGGCCGACAGCACAGCACATGACGCCTGCGCCGGGAAGAGGTCAAGACCACTTACCGCTCGTGCACCCGCCCGTCCCGGACCTCGATCCGCCGGTTCACCGCGACGGTGTCCAGCATCCGCCGGTCGTGGGTGACCAGCAGCAGGGTGCCGGTGTACGAGCCGAGCGCCGACTCCAGCTGCTCGATCGCGGGCAGGTCCAGGTGGTTGGTGGGCTCGTCCAGCACCAGCAGGTTGACCCCGCGCGCCTGCAGCAGCGCCAGCGCGGCCCGGGTGCGCTCGCCGGGGGAGAGGGTGCCGGCCGGGCGCATCACGTGCACCGCCTTGAGGCCGAACTTGGCCAGCAGGGTGCGCACCTCCTCCGGCGTGAGTTCCGGTACGGCGGCGGCGAAGGCGTCCGACAGCGGCTCGCCGCCGAGGAACAGCCCGCGCGCCTGGTCCACCTCGCCGACCACCACGCCGGAGCCCAGCGCGGCGCTGCCGCCGTCGAGTTCGAGTCGGCCGAGCAGGGCGGCCAGCAGCGTGGACTTGCCCGCGCCGTTGGTGCCGGTGATGGCGATCCGGTCCGCCCAGTCGATCTGCAGGTCCACCGGGCCGAAGGAGAAGTCGCCACGGCGGGCGACGGCCCCGCGCAGGGTGGCGACGACCGAGCCGGAGCGCGGCGCGGTGGCGATCTCCATCCGCAGCTCCCACTCCTTGCGCGGCTCCTCGACCACGTCCAGCCGCTCGATCATCCGCTGGGTCTGCCGGGCCTTGGAAGCCTGCTTCTCGGTGGACTCGGAGCGCATGGCGCGGCCGATCTTGTCGTTGTCGGAGGACTTGCGGCGGGCGTTGCGCACGCCGTGCTCCATCCAGCCGCGCTGCATCCGGGCCCGGGCCTCCAGCCCGGCCTTGGTGTCGGCGTACTCGTCGTACTCCTCGCGGGCGTGCCGACGGGCCACCGCGCGCTCCTCCAGGTACGCCTCGTAGCCGCCGCCGTACAGGTTGACCTGCTGCTGGTGCAGGTCCAGCTCCACCACCTTGGTGACGGTGCGGGCCAGGAACTCGCGGTCGTGGCTGATCAGCACGGTGCCCGCGCGCAGGCCCTTGACGAAGGCCTCCAGCCGCTCCAGGCCGTCCAGGTCGAGGTCGTTGGTGGGCTCGTCGAGCAGGAAGACGTCGTAGCGGGAGAGCAGCAGCGAGGCGAGGCCGGCCCGGGCGGCCTGGCCGCCGGACAGCGCCGTCATCGGCAGGTCGAGCGAGACCTTCAGGCCGAGCGAGTCGGCGACCTCCTCGGCGCGCTCCTCCAGGTCGGCGCCGCCGAGGTCCAGCCAGCGGTCCAGGCTCGCCGCGTACGCGTCGTCGGCGCCCGGGCGGCCCTCGACCAGGCCCTCGGTGGCCTCGTCCAGCGCGGTCTGCGCGGCGGTCACGCCCGTGCGGCGGGCCAGGAAGTCGCGTACCGACTCGCCCTCGCGCCGCTCCGGCTCCTGCGGCAGGTGGCCGATGTTGGCGGACGCCGGGCTGAGCCGCAGCGAGCCGCCCTCGGGAGTGTCCAGCCCGGCCAGCAGCCGCAGCAGCGTCGACTTTCCGGCGCCGTTCACGCCGACCAGGCCGATCACGTCGCCGGGGGCGACGACCAGGTCCAGGCCGGAGAAGAGGGTGCGCTCGCCGTGGCCGGCGGCGAGGTCCTTGACTACGAGTGTGGCGCTCATGATGAGCCCGATTGTAGGAGGAGCGGGCCGGGAGGCGGAAAGCGAAAGGCCCAGGGGACCCCGGCCGCTTCGGCCGCGGGCCCCCTGGGCCGGTCGATCAGCGGGTCACTTGGACTTCTTCGAGAAGTAGTCGAACATCCGGGCCGCCACGTCGTCCAGGTACGGACCGGCCTCCCAGGTGCTGGCGCCGTTGCCGATCGAGGTGTCGCTGACCAGGGCCGGCTTGCCGTCCTTGGGGGCGACCCAGCCGCCCCCGCTGCTGCCGCCGGTCATGTTGCAGCCGATCATCAGCATCGCCGGGCGGCTCGGGTCGCCGGCCTTCTTGGCCGGCTTGCCGCTGTCGCAGTGGTCCAGCTCGACGCCGTCGAACGGCTTGCCGGCCGGGTAGCCGTAGGCGCTGACGCTGGTGAGCTGCTCACGCGGGGCGTTGAACCAGATCGGCACGGAGCCGCCGACGGTCTCCTCCAGCGACTTGCCGTTGCCGCTCGGGTTGGCGACCTTGATGATGCCGAAGTCGTACTGACTCCACGGGCCGCCGTGCTCCGGGTCGGCCTCGGCCGACCACTGCGGCGAGACCATGCCCGCGGTCGCGCCCCACTCGCCGTACGGCTCGGCGTCGGCCTCGCTGGCCTGCTTGCCGCCGCTCAGCAGGCCGTTGCTGTTGTAGGCCGGGGCGAAGGAGATGTTGGTGTAGTAGGCGCCGCCCTTTCCGCCGTGCAGGCAGTGGCTGGCCGTCCACACCAGGTTGCTCTTGCCGGGGTTGGCCGGGTCGGAGACGACGGTGCCGGAGCACACGTAGTCCTCGTTCCCGTCCTTGAAGAAGATCTTGCCGTTGACGTGCAGGTTCTTCGCGTACGGGTGCTGCGTCGGCTTGGCCTCGACGACACTGGGCAGCGGGTCGCCGCCGCCGCTCGGGGGCTGGGCGGTGGTGGGCTGCGCCGGGGCCGGGGTGGCCGGCTTCGAGGTCGGCTGCGCCGGGGCCGCGCCGGTCGGCTGGGCCGGCGGCTGCGTCGGGTCGGGCTGCGGCTGCGGCATCGGCTTGGGCTTGGCGTTCAGGATCTTCTGGAGGGTCCAGTAGCCCTTGACCGCCGGAGCGACGACGTTCTGCTGGGCCCACTTGTCCCAGTCCTCGAACTTCCAGGTCTTCAACTCTTCGACGGTCGGCAGCTTGATCGGCGCCGCACCCGGCTTGCCGGTGGCACTGGCCGCGACCGTCGGAGCCGTGGTCTGGGCCACGGCCGGGTCGCTGTTGTCCGGGCCGCACGCGGTTGCGGCCAGCATGGTCAACGCGGCGACGGAGGCGCCCAGGACGGCACGGTTCGGCCGGGATATCGGTGACATGAGTTCAAATCCCCCTGTGAATAACCGCCATACGGCCCGTTCCGCGGGTACGGCTCGGCGGAGCCGCAGGTATGGCGGTGAGGAAGTCTGCCATGCGGATAAAGACGTCCTCACGCACACCCCCGGCCGGTACGAGGCCGTCACCGGATCGGCACCGGATCGGCACCCGCCCCCCTCCGGCACTCGGAAAACCGGTTGCGGACGTCGGGCGCCGTACGTAGCGTGAACGACCTCACCAGCCAGACAAGGAGAAGGCCGTTGCTCTACTGAGGTCCCGGGACACCGCCCCCGCCGCGCAGGCCTTCCGCCGCGCGGTGTGCGAGTGTGCGACCTCAGCCACGGCCCCCTGGCGAGTCCGATCCGTCTGGCCCGGATCCGCGCCACCCCCCTTCGGCCGTGCCGGCCCGCACCCGCGGTGTCTCCCCGTGTTGCTCCTCCTTCCCTTCGGCAACCACCCGGGAGGCCCTCCATGGCACAACCCACCACCACCGCCGTCCTCTGCACCGACCTGTCCTTCGAGTGGCCCGACGGCAAGCCCGTCCTGGACGGCTTCCACCTCGCCGTCGGCCCCGGCCGCACCGGCCTGATCGGGCTCAACGGAGCCGGCAAGTCCACCCTGCTGCGGCTGATCGCCGGCGAGCTGACACCCACCGGCGGCACCGTCCGGGTCGACGGCGAACTCGGCTACCTGCCACAGGGGTTGACACTGGACACCGCTCTGCGGGTGGACGAGGCGCTGGGCATCCGCGCCACCCGCGAGGCCCTGCACGCCATCGAGTCCGGCGACACCGACCAGCGCCACTTCGACGCCGTCGGCGACGACTGGGACGTCGAGGAGCGCGCCCGCGCCACCCTCGACCGGCTCGGCCTGCGCCGCCTCGGCCTCGACCGCACCACCGGTGAGCTCTCCGGGGGCGAGGCCGTGCTGCTGCGCCTCGCCGCCCTGCTGCTGCGCCGCCCCGACGTCCTGCTGCTCGACGAGCCCACCAACAACCTCGACCGGGCCGCCCGCGAGCGGCTCTACGAGACGGTGGCCGGCTGGCACGGCGTCCTGCTGGTCGTCAGCCACGACCGCGAACTGCTCCAGCACGTCGACCAGATCGCCGACCTGCGGGACGGCGCGGTCACCTGGTACGGCGGCAACTTCGCCGAGTACGAGCGCACCCTCGCCGCCCAGCAGGAGACCGCCGAGCGGCTGCTGCGCAACGCCGAGGCCGACGTCCAGCGCCAGAAGCGGGACTTGACCGAGGCCCGCACCCGGCTGGAGCGCAGCGCGAGTTACGGCAAGAAGCGCTCGGTCACCCGCAACGACCCGCACATCTTCGCGGGCAAGCTCAAACGCCAGGGCCAGGAGACGGCCGGGCGGCTCCAGGGCATGCACACCGAGCGGCTGGAGGAGGCCAGGCAGCGGCTCACCGCGGCCGAGGAGGCGGTCCGCGACGACGCCGAGATCCGGATCGACCTGCCGCGCACGGCCGTCCCGGTCGGGCGCACCGTGCTCACCCTGCAGAAGGTCCGGCTGCCCTACGGCAGCACCGCCGACCTCGACCTGCGCGGCCCCGAGCGGATCGCCCTGGTCGGCCGCAACGGCTCCGGCAAGACCACCCTGCTGCGTACCATCGCGGGCGAACTCCCGCCGCTGGAGGGCGAGATCACCACACCGGTGCCGCTGCGCCACCTGCCGCAGCGGCTCGACCTGCTGGCCGACGAGCTGACCGTCGCGGAGAACGTCAAGCTGTTCGCCCCCGCCGCCGGGGACAACGCGATCCGCGCCCGGCTGGCCCGCTTCCTGTTCCGCGGCGGCCGGGCCGATCAGCTCTCCGCCACCCTCTCCGGCGGCGAGCGGTTCCGGGCCACCCTGGCGGCCCTGCTGCTGGCCGACCCGCCGCCGCAGCTGCTGCTGCTCGACGAGCCGACCAACAACCTGGACCTCGCCAGCGTCCGCCAGCTCACCCAGGCGCTCGCCGCCTACCAGGGCGCGCTGATCGTGGCCAGCCACGACCTGCCGTTCCTGCGCGGCCTGGGCCTCACCCGGTGGCTGGAGCTGGACGGCGAACTGCGGGCGGTGGATCCGATGTAGCGGGCTCCGTCACCGCAGCCCGTCGGTCACCGGCCACGCTTCGCTGGTCGCTGGTCGCTGGTCGCTGGTCGCTGGTCGCTGGTCGCTGGTCGCTGGTCGCTGGTTGCCGGTCACCGGTCCTCGGTGAGGACGCGCCGGGCCGTGCTCAGGGCCGAGTCCCTGAGCGCGGCCAACTCCTCGTCGGTGAACACCGGCGTGCGGATGTCCGGCGGGATGCCGGGGCCGTCGAAGGTGCTGCCGTCGGGGGTGAGGTACTTCTCGTTCGGCAGCACCACCAGGAGGTCCGGCGAGAGGGGCTTGATTCCGTCGCCCTGGCTCCGACGCTACGGTCGCCCCCACCGCCCCGACGTCATCCCGCGCGCTCAACCCCCGCCCGACTTCGGGGTTACCCGCGGCCTCGCCGAAACCGCTCCGAGGGGGTATCGACAGCAAACCCTTTTGACGGCGGGTGAAAATCCGCCGGTGGTGGTCCCAACTCCGGTGTGCTCCAGTAGCATCGGCGCCATGCCTGCGCTCAACATCGAGTACACGGAGCACGAGCTCGCCGCGATCCGCGAGGCCGCGGCCGCGGACGGGAAGAGCATCAAGGCGTACATCCACGACCTGAGCGTGCGGGAGCAGCAGCGGCGGGTGTTCGTGGATCACGCGGTGGCGTTCTGGAGGTCGCACCGGGCGGAGTTCGACGCCGCGTTCCCGGAGGACGCACCGGCGGCGTGACCGGCGGGGTGGGGGTGCGGAGGTGATGCTGCTCCACGTCGACCTGCGCTGGCTGCTCGACGTGCAGGAGCTGGCCTCGCCGGAGGACCTCAGCGTGCGGGACTACTCCGCGCTGCAGGCCGCCGTCGCCCGGCACCGGGTGAACACCGCGCAACTCGGCCACGACGCCGACGCCGCCTGGTGCGCGGCCACCCTGATGCACACGATCGTGTTGCTGCGCCCGCTGCCGGTGCGCAACAACCTGTACGCCTGCATGACGACGGCCGCGTACATGCACGCGGCCGAGGAGGGCGTCGACCCGCCGTACGGGGCGTTGGTCGAGCTGGCCCGGGACATCGCCGAGGGCCGGGCGGACGTGTTCGCGGCGGCCGACCGGATCCGCTCCTGGCGGATCTGAGGCCGGCCGACGGTCAGGTGTCCAAGCGTTGAGGCGTCCAGGCGTTGAGGCGTTCGAGCGGCCGGGCGTTCAGGACTTGGCGGGCTTCAGCCTGTTCGCGGCCAGCGTTCCCAGCCGGTCCAGCCCGACCACGACGGCGGCGAGCACGACGAACTCGACGGTCAACAGGGCGATCTGGCCCCAGACGTAGCCGTAGCCCTTGGTGGTGGGGTCGAAGAAGAAGTACGGGTAGGGCATCGGGTAGTCGCTGAACAGCGCGTTCCGGGCGAGCACGATCGCCGCGTAGCCGAGCGGGAAGCCCAGCCAGAGCGGGACGTCCTTCCAGACCGCCGCGTTGCGCGGCTTCAGCACCAGCCAGTCGGCGATCACCATCACCGGCGTCACGTAGTGCAGGAAGAACGACGACCAGTGCGCGAGCTGGTCCGGCCCGCTGACCAGCCCGGGCAGCGGGTTGGCGCCGTGCTGGAGCAGGATGTGCGAGACCAGCCCGGTGATCAGTATGTACAGGGTGGCGGCGCCGCGCAGGCGGGGCGCGGGCGCGTCCACGGTGCCGCGCTTGGTCATCCAGTACACCGCGCCGATGAAGTAGCCGAGCACGATGACGTTGCTCTGTACGGTGAAGTACACCAGCGGCGCGGTCCCGAGGGTCAGGCCGAGGCCCGCCGAGAGCACGATGCCTATGCGCCACCACAGCGCTGGGCGGGTCCGGACGGTCATGCGGCCACCAGTTCGGTTCAGGCGATACGGGAGGTATCGGACGGGTTGAGGGGGAACGTCGCACTCTACTCGCAGGGAGCGGGCGGACGAAAGGAACGGTCCGACGCACGGGCCCCGGCAGGCCCTCAGCCCGGCAGGACGAAGCCCGACTCGTAGGCCGCGATCACCGCCTGGGTGCGGTCGCGGGCGCCCAACTTGGCGAGCACGCTGCCGACGTGCGTCTTCACCGTCTCCTGGCTGACCACCAGCTCCCGGGCGATCTCGCCGTTGTTGAGCCCGGTGGCCATCAGCCGCAGCACCTGCCCCTCCCGCTCGGTCAGCCGCCCGATCGGCCGCCGGTCCGGGGCGGCGGCCCTGCGGGGGTCCGCGCCGTGCCGCAGGGCGAGTTCGCGGACGGCCGCCGGGAAGAGCAGCGAGTCCCCGCGCGCGACCAGCCGCACCGCCTGGACCATCTCCTCCGCCCGCGCCCGCTTCAGCAGGAACCCGGCCGCGCCCGCGCGCAGTGCGTCGTACACGTGGTCGTCGTGCTCGAAGGTGGTGACCACCAGGATCCGCGGCGGCTCGGCCATCCCGCCGACCAGCTGCTCGGTGGCCCGGATCCCGTCGATGCCGGGCATCCGGACGTCCATCAGCACCACGTCCGGGCGCAGTTGGCGCACCAGCGGGACGACCTCGGCGCCGTCCGAGGCCTCGCCGACCACCGTGAGGTCGGGCTCGGCGTCGATCACCACCCGCAGGCCCGTCCGGACCAGCCGCTCGTCGTCCGCGATCACCACGCGGATGCTCTCGTCGTTCTTGCGCTCGCCGTGGTCGCCGTGGTCGCCGTCGTGCTCGGCACCGTTGTGCTCGTTCATCGTGTCCCTCCCGCCGGCAGCCAGACGGCCAGCCGCCACGTCGTTCCGTCCTCGCTCGGCCCCGCCGTGCTCCCGCCGAGCAGGGCCGTCGCGCGTTCCCCGATCCCGCGCAGCCCGCGCCCGCCGCCGGGGCGGCTCGGCCGGGCGGGGCCCAGCGGGTTGGTCAGTTCGATCTCCAGCCGGCCCCCGGCCAGCGCGACCCGCAGCCGGGCGGGCGCGGGCCCGGCGTGCCGCAGCACGTTGGTCAGGCCCTCCTGGACGATCCGGTACGCCTCGCGGGAGACCTCGGCGGGCAGCCGGGCCAGGCCCGGGGCCAGTTCGGCGTCCACCGTCACGCCGGTGCGGGCGAGTTGGCGCAGCAGGTCGTCCAGCCCGCTGAGGGTGGGTCCGGCGGGCCCGGTGGCGCGGGCATCCTCCTCGCGCAACAGCCCGAGCACGGCGTCCAGTTCGGCGACGGCCGCCCGCGCGGTCTCCTCGATCGCCTGCAGCGCCTCGGCGGCGAAGTCCGGGTCGGTGCGCAGCACCCGGGCGGCCGCCGTGGCCTGGATGCCGACCGCGCTGAGCGCGTGCCCGACCGAGTCGTGCAGTTCGCGGGCCAGCCGGTTGCGCTGGGCGAGCACGGCGGCCCGGCGTTCGGCGGCGGCCAGCCGCTCCTCCGGGGTCGGGCCGAGCAGGGCCGGCGCCCAGCGGGCCAGCAGCGCGCCGAAGCCGGCGCTGGTGGCGACGATCAGCACCAGGAGGGCGAAGCCCAAGGCGGGGCCGGTGAGCATCCAGCCGGGGAACCGGTCCTCCCAGTACTTCGTGAGGTCATCGGCGGCGCCGAAGGAGAACAGCAGCACCACCGCGAACGGCACCCCGCCGAGCGTCATCCCGGCCACCACGCCGCCGAAGAAGAGGTGCAGCACGTACCAGAGCGCGGTGCGCCGGCGCGCCGCCCATGAGCGGGCCGGTCCGGCGGCCAGTTCCTCGGGCCGCTCCGCCGCGCAGAGCGCCCGCGCCGCCGTCCCCTCCAACGCCCGTACGGTCGGCAGCAGTGCGGTGACGGCGGCCATCGGCAGTGACGTGAACAGCGCGGCGAACTGCAGGAGCAGCTGGCGCGGCTGCCCCTGGTCGGCGTTGAGTGCCCCGAGCATCACCACCGAGAGGAGCCAGTACGGCATCAGCAGCGCGCCGCCGAGCACCAGGTGCACCCAGCGCAGCCGGGCCCGCCGGCCCAGCAGCGCCCCCGCCACACGCCGTGTCCGGCCGCCCGCCCCCGTGTCCATCAGTGCGACTCTACGTCAGCGGTGCCGGGGCGGGGCCTGCGGATCTCGCCGGGTTCCGCCCGCCGCGCCCCCGGGCCCGCCGCGGCCCGCTCGGTCAGCGCCACCGCGCCGACGACCAGGACCAGCAGCCCGGTGACCACCTGGGCGGTCTGCACCAGCGGCATCAGCCCGGGCACCGCCTTCCGCAGGTCCGTCACGGTGGTCGTCGTCGCGCCGAGGGCCACCAGCTGCCAGCAGCCCCAGCCGAACAGCGAACCGGCCGCCGTCCAGGCCACCAGCAGCGGAGTGCGCAGCCGCCGCCGCGGCCGGATCCGGAACACCAGCGTCAGCAGCGCCGCCGCCGCGGCCACCGCCATCACCGCGGAGACCCCGTCCATCACCGCCACTCCCGGGTTGTGGTCCGCCACCAGGGCCGGCGGCAGTCCGGCGGTGCCGCCCGCCGCCCAGTACGCCCGGGCCGCCGCGACGCCCAGGCCGAGCAGGGCGGCGACGCAGGCGAGGCAGCGCTGCACGGTCAGCGTGGGGGAGGCGGGCAGGTCGCCGATCCGGTCCCGCAGCAGGCCGGGCCAGCGCCGCCGGGCGTACAGCGCGAAGGCGGTGATCAGCGCGACGCCCTGGACGGCGAACCCGCCGTACACCACGGGGAAGACCCAGGCGCCGGTTCCGCCGGGGCCGTCCTCGCCGCTTCGCGGCTCCGGCCCGGACAGCAGCACGCTGATCAGGTACAGCGGCAGCGCCACCAGGATCGTCCCGAGCAGCCCGGTGGCCACCCACATCGGGAACGCCACCAGCCCGGCCGGCGCCCGTCGCCCCCAGGGGCGTGTGAAGGCCAGCGCGAGGGCCACGGCGATCGCGTCCATCCCGAAGGTGAGCAGGTTCACCAGCCACAGCTCGTCCATGGCGCCCGGATCGTCGGACCCCACCGGGTGGCCGGTCAACCACAGTGACTTGAGCGTCAGATACGGCACCGTCGCCGCCACGGCGATCCAGGCGGCCGTGGCCCGCACCGCGTTTTCCTTGATCCTCATGCCCTCCACGGTCGCCCCGGATCCGGGGTCGGCGCGTCAACCCCGTGAACGGTCACCCTCCCCCTCCGGGGGGATCTCGATCCGCGGCCCTCATCCCGGCGCGGGGAGCCTCGTTGATTCGGGCACACACCTCACGGGAGACACGCCGCACGGGACACCGTCCGCACGGGACACCGTCCTGGCGGGGCGCACCCCGCACGGGACGGACACCCCACGAGGCGTGCACTCGACGGGAGGGGACACCGCCATGACCGAGCCGTCCGTACCGCTACCGCCGCCCCGGCGGCCGCACTTGCCCCCGAGGCCCGCCGGCCCGCCGGCGTCCGACCCGCTGCAGCAGCTCATCCAGGCCCAGAGCGGGGCGCCGCGCGGCGACGCCACCGCCTACCTGCGGGCGGGGGCGCACCTCGACCCGGCCTTCCGGGACGCGGTGATCGAGGAGCTCGCCGAGCACCCGTACCGGGTACCGCCGCCGAGCCCCGGGGTCGACCTGGTGGCGGTGCTCAAGGAGTGCTACGCCGCCCGGCGGCAGGCGGTGGGGCGGGCGGTGCTGGTCCTGCTGGCCGCGGCAGCGTTCGCGGTCTGCGTGATCCTCGCCGTGCTGATGTCAGGGAACGTCGACGGATCGCAGGCGTTCGACCTGCTGGTGCGGGTCTGGTTGCTGGAACTGGCCGTCCCGCTGGTGTTCGTGGCGGCCTGGCTGATCCGGTCCGACCGGCCCGGGCGTCGACGGACCGGCAACTGGCTGGCCCTCGGCTGCCTACTGCTCGCGATCCCGGCGCTCGGGTGGCAGTGGGTCGCCGCCCTGACGGCCGTCTGGTTCGCGGTGGCCCTCGCCGGCCGTCGACGGCTCGAACAGACCTTGTACGACCTCGGCACCGGCCGCGCGGCCGTCCCCGAGGACCACCACCATCAGGAGCTGTACCGGCGGCTCGCACATCAGCAGGCCGACCCCGACGTCGTCTACAGCGACTACGCGCCGTTCGTCGGCGCCGGGATCGAGGTCGACCACTGGTCCTTCGCCGACGACCTGCGGCCCGACCCGTCGGCCCAACCGGCGTCCCAGGAGCAGGTGTTGACCGTCCCGGTCGTGCACGCCCGGCTGCGCACCGAGCTGGCCCGCCTCGGCGCGGTCGGCGCACCCGCCTACCCGGGCGACCGTCTGCACGGGATCGCCGTGCACGACCTGGTGTTCAAGAGCGGCAAGCGCCTCGGTCCCGCCGCCGACTGGTGCGGCCACGGCCCGGGCACCGCCTTCGCCGCCCTCGCCCCGTACGCGGCCCGCTGCGCCGCCGCCCTGAACGGGGGAGTGCACGACCCGGCGCGCTGGTGGGTGGACAGTGTCGACCTCGCCGCCGAGGAACGGCTCCGGCACTATCTGGCGGTACGGGTGGCGGGCTGGCAGGGGGAGATCGTCGTCACCGTGTTCGTGCGCGCCCAACTCCAGGGCGGGCAGCTCTTCCTGGAGAGCAGGGCCTTCGTGCTGCCGCCGATCGCCCGCGCCTACCACGCGATCGACACCGCCGCCCCGCCCGCCGACCTGGGTGACTGGCTCGGCCTCTGCCTGGCGTCGCTGGCGTCGCTGCCCGCCCTGGTGGCGGGCTCGGTCGGCGTGCTGCGCCGCGCCGCGCGCAGCCGACGGGCGGTCGGCCGGAACGCCCTCCGGTACGCCCGGATGTGCCGGGAGAACCGCCTGGTCGAGCACGGGCCCACGCTGTCCGTCCGGGAGTTGGGTGCGGAACCCGCGTACCAGCAGCTGTTCCAGGAGATGGACGTCCAGCGGTTCCTGAAGAGCGTCCGGGCCCGGATCGTGTCCGCCGTCCACGACTGCCTGCGGGACCACGGGCTGCGGACGGACGGGGCGAGGACGCTGCAGAGCGTGGTGATCAACCACGGCGTGCAGGTGCAGGGCGACGTCCACGGCGTCGTGCAGAGCGGAGACGCGGCCAGCGCGTCGTACTGGCCGCTCGCCAGCCCGGCGCCGCGCGTCGGTAGTACCCGACAGGACTGATCGGAACAGGAGTTGACGGACATGACGAACGACGGCGGCCACGGGATCAGCATCACCGGGAACGTCACCGGCATCGTGCAGAGCGGCAGCCACGCCCGCGCCGAGTACACCCACCACCAGCCTGCCCCCGCCCCGGGCGAGGCACCCGAACTGCGCGCCCTGCTCGCGGCGGTGGACGCGCTGCGCGCGCAGTTGCGGGTGCTCGCCCCGGGTGAACTGCCGCCCGCCGCCGCGGAGGTGGCCGGGCAGGCGCTCGACGAGGTGGCGCAGGCCGCCGCCGAAGAGCGCCGACCGGACACGGGCGAGGACGGCCGGGACGGCCAAGGTGGCCAGGGCGGCCAGGGCGGCCAGGGCGGCGGCCGGGTCAGGCGCGCCGTGTTCACGCTCACGGGCGCCCTGGGAGCCGCTACGGCCCTGACCGAGGCCCTCCAGGCCCTGACCGGGGCCGCCGCTCCCTGGTTCTGACCGGCCTCGGCCCAAGCCCCGGCCGCCGGGCTCAGGCGGCTCGGTGGATCAGCCGGTCCTCCTGGTCGACCCGGCCGTCCGGGTCGGCCACCAGCCCGAGGCGCTCGGCGAGCCGGCGGGAGGGCAGGTTGTCGGCGTGGATCAGCGCGACGACCGGGACGCCGGGGAAGCGGGGGAGCGCCTCGGCCATCGCCCCCCGGGCGGCCTCGGCGGCATAGCCCCGGCCCCAGGCCGACGGGCGGAAGCGGTAGTAGAGGTTGAACACCTGCTCGCCGTCGAGCGTGTGGAGGTAGAGTCCGGCGAAGCCGATGACCGTGTCCGGTTCCTCCCGGGTCGCGACGGTGCAGTACCCGACGCCGTCCCGCTCCCAGTCGGCGACGAACCCGTCCAGCATCTCCTGGCTCTGTGCCAGGTCCCGGTGCGGCCCGTTCGGGTTGTAGCGGTTGGTCTCCGGATCCCCGTGGACGGCGAACACGGCCTCGGCGTCGCCCTGTCGGGGCTGGGTGAGCAGCAGCCGCTCGGTGGTCGCGACGATCGTGCGGGCCGTGCGCTCGGTGACGGTCATGGGTGGTTTCCCCCGTGCTCTCGTAATGGCTGCTATGCACCATAGACCATTACTCCGACAACTGCCCGGGAGTTGTCGGGGCCGCCCGGCGGGTGTGGTCCGGGGGTCTTGTTACCGGCGGGTCGCTTCTCTATCATCGCGAGTGTTACAGCTTTACTGTCAAACCCAGAAGGGTTCCGCAGCCAGTGCGTGACGAAGGCAGTTCGCCGGCCGCCGCCTCCGGGCCGCTGGCGGGGGTCCGGGTGGTCGAACTCGCGGGGATCGGGCCGGGGCCGTTCGCGGCGATGGTGCTGGCCGACCTGGGCGCCGACGTGGTGCGGGTGGACCGGCCCGACCCGTCGCCGCTGGGCGTCGACCCGGCGTACGACGTCACCAACCGCAACAAGCGGTCGGTGCTGATCGACCTCAAGTCCCCGCAGGGGCCCGCCCGGGTGCTGGACCTGGTCGAGCGGGCGGACCTGCTGATCGAGGGCTACCGGCCCGGTGTCGCCGAGCGGCTCGGGGTCGGGCCGCAGGACTGCCTGGCCCGCAACCCGGCGCTGGTCTACGGGCGGATGACCGGGTGGGGCCAGCAGGGGCCGCGCGCCGCCAGTGCCGGGCACGACCTCGGGTACGCGGCGGTGGCGGGGGTGCTCGGCATGGTCGCCGGCCCCGGCGGGCCCGAGGAGGCGCCCGGCATCCCGGCCAACCTGCTGGGCGACTACGCGGGCGGCTCGCTCTACCTGGTCGTCGGCCTGCTCGCCGGGCTGCACCACGCCAGGAGCACCGGCACCGGCCAGGTCGTCGACGCCGCGATCGTGGACGGCGCGGCGCACCTGTCCAGCATGCTGTGGGGATTGCTCGCGGCCGGCCACTGGCAGGACCGCCGGGGTGCCAACCTGCTGGACGGCGGCGCGCCGTTCTACGCGATCTACCGGGCGGCCGACGGCGGGCACCTGGCCGTCGGTACGCTGGAGCCGCAGTTCTACGCCGAGTTCGTCCGGCTGCTGGGCCTCGGCCCCGACGCGCCCGGACAGTACGACCTGGCCCGCTGGGCCGAACTGCGGTCCCTGATCGCCGAGCGCTTCGCCACCCGGACCAGGGCCGAGTGGGAGGCCGTCTTCGCGGGCTCGGACGCCTGCGTGGAGCCGGTGTTGACGATGCGTCAGGCCGCTGCCGACGTACACCTGGTGGCGCGCGGCACCTACGTCGAGGCGGACGGTGTCACCCAGCCGGCCCCTGCCCCGCGCTTCTCCGCCACCCCCGGGACGCTGCGCCGGCCGCCGGCCCGGCCCGGTGCGGACACCGCCGAGGTGGCCCGCGACTGGGCCGTCCCGTCCCTCGGCTCCGATGCGGGGCCCGTCGAAGCGGGGCTGCCCCAAGCAGGACGGACCGACGCAGGGCGATCCGACGCAGGGCGGCTCGATGCAGGACAGACCGATGCAGGGCGATCCGAAGCGGGACAATCCGAAGCAGGACAAGGAGCGTAGCGTTGCAGCGCGAGATCTTCACCGAGCAGCACGAGGACTTCCGGGCCACCGTGCGGGCCTTCCTCGCCAAGGAGGTGCTGCCGCACTACGACCGCTGGGAGAAGGCCGGCATCGTCGACCGCTCCGCCTGGCTGGCGGCCGGACGCCAGGGCCTGCTCGGGATGGCCGTCCCCGAGGAGCACGGCGGTGGCGGCGCCCCGGACTTCCGCTACGCCGCCGTGCTGGCCGAGGAGTTCGCCCGGGCCGGGGCCGCCGGCCTGGCGATCGGCCTGCACAACGACATCATCGGCCCCTACCTCACCGCGCTCGCCACCGAGGAGCAGAAGTGCCGCTGGCTGCCCGGCTTCTGCAGTGGCGAGCTGATCACCGCGATCGCGATGACCGAGCCCGGCACCGGATCCGACCTGCAGGGCATCCGTACCCAGGCGGTCGACCAGGGTGACCACTACCTGCTCAACGGCGCCAAGACCTTCATCTCCAACGGCATCCTCGCCGACCTGGTGATCGTGGTCGCCCGCACCACCCCCGAGGGCGGCGCGCACGGGCTGAGCCTGCTGGTGGTCGAGCGCGGCATGCCCGGCTTCGAGCGCGGCCGCAACCTCGACAAGATCGGCCAGAAGGCCCAGGACACGGCCGAGTTGTTCTTCGAGGACGTCCGGGTGCCGAAGGAGAACCTGCTCGGCGAGCTCCACGGCGGCTTCGTCCACCTGATGCAGAACCTCGCCCAGGAGCGGCTGACCATCGCGGCCGCGGCGATCGCCGGCGCCGAGTACCTGGTCGAGATCACCACCGCCTACGTCAAGCAGCGCGAGGCCTTCGGCCGCCCGCTGGCCAAGCTCCAGCACGTGCGCTTCGAGATCGCCGAACTCGCCACCGAGTGCGCCGTCACCCGGGCCTTCGTCGACCGCTGCATCACCGAGCACAACCGCTACGCGCTCACCCCGGCGGACGCCTCGATGGCCAAGTGGTGGGCCACCGAGCTGCAGAAGCGCACCGCCGACCGCTGCCTCCAACTGCACGGCGGGTACGGATACATGAGCGAGTTCCCGGTCGCCCGGGCGTTCACCGACGGCCGCATCCAGACCATCTACGGCGGCACCACCGAGATCATGAAGGAGATCGTCGGCCGCTCCATCCTCGGCTGAGACCTCCTGCGAAACCCCCTGCCCCGAAAGGCGTTTCCACCGTGACCACCGAAGCGTACGTCTACGACGCGATCCGCACCCCGCGCGGCCGGGGCAAGGCCACCGGCTCCTTGCACGGCACCAAGCCGATCGATCTCGTCGTCGGTCTGATCCACGAACTGCGCCGCCGGTTCCCGGACTTGGACCCCGCCGCGATCGACGACATCGTGCTCGGCGTGGTCAGCCCGATCGGCGACCAGGGCTCCGACATCGCCCGGATCGCGGCCATCGCGGCCGGCCTGCCCGACACCGTGGCCGGCGTCCAGGAGAACCGCTTCTGCGCCTCCGGCCTGGAGGCCGTCAACCTGGCCGCCGCCAAGGTCCGTTCGGGCTGGGAGGACCTCGTCCTGGCCGGCGGCGTGGAGTCGATGTCCCGCGTCAAGATGGGCTCCGACGGCGGCGCCTGGGCGATGGACCCGATGACCTCGTACGAGACCAACTTCGTCCCGCAGGGCGTCGGCGCCGACCTGATCGCCACCATCGAGGGCCTCTCCCGCACCGACGTGGACGCCTTCGCCGCCGAGTCCCAGGCCCGCGCCGCCAAGGCCCAGGCGGACGGCCTGTTCGACCGCTCGGTGGTCCCGGTCCGCGACCGCAACGGCCTGGTCGTGCTGGAACGCGACGAGTTCATCCGCCCCGGCACCACCGTCGAGACCCTGGCCGGCCTCAAGCCCTCCTTCGCCGGCATCGGCGAGGCCGGCGGCTTCGACGCCGTCGCCCTGCAGAAGTACCACTGGGTGGAGGCCATCGACCACGTCCACCACGCCGGCAACTCCTCCGGCATCGTCGACGGCGCCGCGCTCGTCGCCATCGGCAGCCGCGAGGTCGGCGAGCGGTACGGGCTGCGCCCGCGCGCCCGGATCGTCTCCGCCGCCGTCTCCGGCTCTGAGCCCACCATCATGCTCACCGGCCCCGCCCCGGCCACCCGCAAGGCGCTCGCCAAGGCCGGGCTCACCGCCGCCGACATCGACCTGGTCGAGATCAACGAGGCCTTCGCGGCGGTCGCGCTGCGCTTCATCCGCGAACTGGGCTTCCGGCACGACCAGGTGAACGTCAACGGCGGTGCGATCGCCCTCGGCCACCCGCTCGGCGCCACCGGCGCGATGCTGCTCGGCACCGTGATCGACGAGTTGGAGCGGCGCGACCTGCGCTACGGCCTGATCACCCTCTGCGTGGGCGGCGGTATGGGCGTCGCCACCATCGTCGAGCGCGTCTGACCCGCTGGTAGACCTGGTAGACCTGGAGACCCTGAACTCATGAGCGACACCACCACCATCCGCTGGCAGCAGGACCAGGACGGCGTGGTCACCCTCGTCCTCGACGACCCCACCCAGTCCGTCAACACCATGAACGAGGCCTTCACCGCCGACTTCGACGCCGTCGTCGACCGGCTGGCCGGCCTCGCCGCCTCCGACGAGCTGCGCGGCGTGATCGTCACCTCCGGGAAGAAGACCTTCTTCGCCGGGGGAGACCTCCGGATGCTCTCCGCCGCCCGCCCCGAGGACGCCGCCGCCGTCTTCGAGAAGTCCCTGCGGATCAAGCGGGCGCTGCGCAAGCTGGAGACCCTCGGCAAGCCGGTCGTCGCCGCGGTCAACGGCAGCGCGCTCGGCGGCGGTCTGGAGATCGCCCTCGCCTGCCACCACCGGATCGCCCTGGACACCCCCGCCAGCCGGATCGGCCTGCCCGAGGTCACCCTCGGCCTGCTGCCGGGCGGCGGCGGAGTGGTCCGTACGGTCCGGCTGTTCGGCATCACCGACGCGCTGCTGAAGTTCCTCCTGCAGGGCCGCCAGTACCGCCCGGCGCAAGCGCTGGAGCACGGGCTGGTGCACGAACTCGTCACCGCCCCCGAGGAGCTGACCGTCCGGGCGCGGTCCTGGATCGAGGCCAACCCGACCGCCGTCCAGCCCTGGGACGTCAAGGGCTACAAGATCCCCGGCGGCACCCCCTCGACCCCGGCGTTCGCCGCCAACCTGCCCGCCTTCCCGGCCAACCTGCGCAAGCAGCTGAACGGCGCGCCCTACCCGGCGCCGCGCAACATCCTGGCCGCCGCCGTGGAGGGCGCCCAGGTCGACGTCGACACCGCGATGGCGATCGAGGCCCGCTACTTCACCGAGCTCGCCTGCGGGCAGACCAGCAAGAACATGATCCAGTCGCTGTTCTTCGACATGCAGGCGGTCAACTCCGGCGCCGGACGCCCCAAGGGCATCGAGAAGCGGCCGGTCCGCAAGGTCGCCGTGCTCGGCGCCGGGATGATGGGCGCGGGCATCGCCTACGCCTGCGCCAAGGCCGGCATCGAGGTCGTGCTCAAGGACGTGAGTGTCGAGGCCGCCGAGCGCGGCAAGGCCTACTCCGCCGGACTGCTGGACAAGGCGATCGCCCGCGGCCGCTCCACCGAGGCCGAGCGGGACGCGCTGCTCGCCCTGATCACCCCCACCGCCGAACCCGCCGACCTGGCCGGCTGCGACGCGGTGATCGAGGCCGTCTTCGAGAACACCGAGCTCAAGCACAAGGTGTTCCAGGAGGTCGAGGGCGTCCTCGCCCCCGACGCGCTGCTCTGCTCCAACACCTCCACCCTGCCGATCGGGCTGCTCGCCGAAGGCGTCGAGCGCACCGCCGACTTCATCGGCCTGCACTTCTTCTCCCCGGTCGACAAGATGCGCCTGGTCGAGATCATCCGCGGTCCGCAGACCGGCGACGAGGCGCTCGCCCGCGCCTTCGACCTGGTCCGGCAGATCGACAGGACCCCGATCGTGGTCAACGACTCGCGCGGCTTCTTCACCTCGCGGGTCATCGGCCAGTTCCTCAACGAGGGCGTCGCCATGGTCGGCGAGGGCGTCCACCCGGCCAGCATCGAGCAGGCCGCCGCCCAGGCCGGCTACCCCGCCAAGGTGCTGTCGCTGATGGACGAGCTCACCCTCACCCTGCCGCGCAAGATCCGCGACGAGTACCGGCGCGCGGTCGAGGCCGCGGGCGGCACCTGGACGCCCCACCCGGCGGACGCGGTGGTCGACCGGATGGTCGACGAGTTCGGCCGCCCCGGGCGCAGCGGCGGCGCGGGCTTCTACGAGTACGGCGAGGACGGCCGGCGCGGGCGGCTCTGGCCGGGGCTGCGCGAGCACTTCGGAGGGGAGGGCTCTGGGCCTGAGGGTTCTGGGCGCGAGGGTTCTGGGCGCGAGGGCGCTGGGCCTGAGGGCTCTGGGTCCGAGGGCGTCGCGATCCCGCTGGCGGATCTCAAGGAGCGGATGCTGTTCAGCGAGGCGCTGGACTCGGTGCGCTGCCTGGAGGAGGGCGTGCTGACCTCGGTCGCCGACGCCAACGTGGGCTCCATCCTCGGCATCGGCTTCCCGGCCTGGACGGGCGGCGTCTTCCAGTACATCAACGGGTACGAGGGCGGCCCGGCCGGCTTCGCGGCCCGCGCCCGCGAACTCGCCGCCGCCTACGGCGAACGGTTCGCGCCGCCCGCGCTGCTGGAGCGGATCGCGGCGGAGGGGCGCACCTTCACTGACTGACCGTCAATCCTGGGCGGGTGAGGCCGTGCCCCGTACGGCCTCACCCAGCTCCTCCCGCAGGGAGCGCTGGAACGCCGTGACCAGGGCCTGCGCCACCATCGGCTGGATGTGGTCGGTCAGGGCCTTCATCCGGGCCACCTCGTCCGGCGCGGGCTCGCTCTCCCGGTACGGCTTCCACACCGTCTCCCGGAACAGCCGCTGCAACTCCCGGGCCGTCGCCCGGCTGTGCTCCAGCAGCACCGCCCGCGCGGCCAGCAGCGTCTCCAACGGGATCGGCACGTCCAGGATCCGCACCCCGAGCGGCAGCAGGCCCGGATCCACCCGGAACAGCTCCGGATCGGCCGTCCGCTCCAACGCCCCCATCGCGACCAGGCGTTCCACCTGCTCCTCCGACAGCCCCCGCCCGGCCCGCCGCTCCAACTGCGCCCGGCCCAGCTCCTCCGCCGCCCCGGGCGTCCAGGACGCCACCAGCGCCCGGTGGATCGCCAGGTCCAGCGGTGTGCTGTCCTCCGGCAGCCGGGCCAGATAGCGCTCGATCGCCGCCAGGGTCAGGCCCTGGCGCTGCAACTCCTCGATCAGCTCCAGCCGGTCCAGGTGCGCCGCCCCGTACCGCCCGACCCGGCGCGGCCCCAGCTCCGGCGGCGGCAGCAGCCCCTTCGTCCCGTAGAACCGCACCGTCCGCACCGTCACCCCGGCCCGCGCCGCCAACTCGTCCACCGTGAGCCGGACCACCCCGTCCTCCACGGCCCCGTGCTCCCCCATCCGTCGCCTCCCGCGCTGGCACACTTCCACTGTGACAGCAGCAGTGTGACAGTGCCCGCCCCGCTGGTCCACCGCGTGCGGCGCCGTGCCCCGTCGGCCGGTCGGAGCACACGGGGCAGGTCCGCCGTACGGGCCGGGGCCGCCGCAGACGCGAGTCCGCCCCCGCCGCGCGGGTGGCGGCGGGGGCGGACTCGGGCGGCGGTGCTTGTGACCTGCGGTCCCAGGCCCTAGCGGGAGGCGGCCTCGGTGAGGTCGGCGTGGTGGCGGCGGGTGACCTCGGGGTGGGCCCTGGTGTAGCCCTTCCACTCGTTGAGGCCGAACTCGGCGAACAGCGGATTGGCCGGGTCCTCGGTGGCGCCGGGGGCGTGGTGGGCGAGCGGGAAGTCCAGTGGCTCGATGTGGGCGTCGAGGCGGGGGTTGTAGAAGAACGGGACGGAGAAGCGCTCGCGGGCGCCGACCGGGCTGACCACGCGGTGGTTGGTGGCCTTGAGGTAGCCGTCCGTTGCCACCTCCAGCAGTTCGCCGAGGTTGACCACGAAGGCGCCCGGCATCGGCGGGACCTCCAGGAAGGTGCCGTCCGGACGCTCGACCTGGAGTCCGCCGACGGTGTCCTGGAGCAGCAGCGTGATGAAGCCGTAGTCCTTGTGGGCGCCGACGCCCTGGCCGGCGCCGTCCGGGGCGGTGCCGGGGTAGCGGACCAGCTTGAGCCGCAGGTGGGGGTGGCCGGCGAAGGCCTCGTCGTAGAAGTCGGGGCGGGCGCCGATCGCGGTGAGGAGCTCGTGCAGCAGTCGGCGGGCGATCTCGCTGAGGTGGTCGATCCAGCCGAGCGCGGCGGTGCGCAGCTCCGGGAGCGCCGCGGGCCACTGGTTGGGGCCCTCCAGCCACCAGTACGGGGGCTCGTCGCCACCGGGGACGTGCGGGGGCAGCTCGGCGCCGATGTCCAGCTGGTCGCGCCAGTCCTGGCTGCCGCCGGTGCGCTCGTCGCCGGTGCGGGTGTAGCCGCGGTAGTGCGGGGAGTTGAGGTTGCTCACGGCGAGCCGGTCGGCCTCGGGGAGGGCGAAGAAGGCGCGCATCGCGTCGGTGAGCGCGGCCGTCTCCTGCGGCGTGACGCCGTGGCCGACGAGCTGGAAGAACCCGACGTCGGTGGCTGCGGCGCGAAGCTCGTCGTGCAGTCGGCGGCGGTCGTCCGGGCCGCCGACGGCGAGCGAGAGGTCGATCACCGGGAGGGAGCCGGGTATAGGGGTGTGCTGCTGCGACATGTGTGACATCCGCTGGGTCTCGTCCCGGCCGACCCCGGTGATCGACCGGGGAGGCGGCCGGAGCAATCGCCTGGTGCGGCGGGTGCTCCGGGAGCCGGGAGGTGGAGGCGGCCGGGTGGGGGCCGCCTGGTTGAGGGGGCGCGAGGTTCAGCTGGAGCGTCGACAGGACATGCTCGTCACGCGGAGCAGGTCCACGTGGCGGCGGCGAACAAGGATGAGCACGTCACCAGCCTAGATGACCTTCTCCGTGGCGGGCGAGCCCCCTGCGGTGGAGGGATATCTCTCAGTTGTCGGTGGATCCTCAGGTTGGGAATCCCCGGACCCTCGGATGGGGAACCCTTCGTGTGCGGCTCCTTTCAGCCGTTGTTGAGGTAGGCGAGCACGGCCAGGACGCGGCGGTTGTCGTCGTCGGAGGGCTGGAGGTCGAGCCTGACGAAGATCGACGCGGTGTGCTTGGCGACGGCCCGTTCGGTGATCACCAGCTGCTGGGCGATCGCCGCGTTGGAACGGCCCTCGGCCATCAGCCCCAGCACCTGCCGCTCGCGCGGGGAGAGGGTCGACACCGGGCCGGCCGAGGAGTTGTGGGTGAGCAGGCGGGTGATCACCTCCGGGTCCATCGCGGTGCCGCCCTGGGCGACCCGTTGCACCGCGTCGATGAACTGGGTGCCGTCCAGCACCCGGTCCTTCAGTAGGTAGCCGATCCCGCCGGTGCTGCCGGCCAGCAGCTCGCGCGCGTACAGCTGCTCCACGAACTGCGACAGCACCAGGACGGGCAGGCCGGGGTGCGCCTGACGGGCCGCCAGCGCCGCCCGCAGCCCCTCGTCGGTGAAGCTGGGCGGCAGCCGGACGTCGACCACGGCGATGTCCGGCCGGTCGGCGGCCACCGCGGAGAGCAGTTCGTCGCCGGTCTCGACCGCCGCGGTGACCTTCATGCCGTTGGCCTCCAGCAGCCGGGTCAGGCCGTCCCGGAGAAGGAAGAGGTCTTCGGCGATGACAACGCGCACGGGATCTCCAGGTTCACAATGGTCGGGCCACCGGGTGGGCTGCTGATCGCGAGCACCCCGTCGAAGGCGGCCAGTCGTCGTTCGGTTCCGCTGAGGCCGGTTCCCCGGGACGGGTCGGCGTTGCCGCGCCCGTCGTCGGTGACCGATATCCGCAGCAGCCCGTCACTGTGCCCTATCTCGATCCACACGTGCGAGGCACCGGCGTGTTTCACCACGTTGGCCAGCAGCTCGCTCACCGCGAAGTAGGCGGCGGACTCCACCGGGGCGGGTGCCCGCCCGGGCAGCCCGCCGGCGAAGGTGACCGGCAGCGGGAGGTCCAGCGCCGTCGCCTCGATCGCGTCGGCCAGGCCGCGGTCGGCGAGCACCGGCGGGTGGATGCCCCGGACCAGGTCGCGCAACTCGCCCAGGGCCCTCACCGAGGACATCCGGGCCTCGGCCAACAGGGGCTGCAGGGCCTCCGGGTCGTCCTTCAACTGCTCGGCGACGGTCAGCAGCATGCCCAGGGCCACCAGCCGGGCCTGCGCCCCGTCGTGCAGGTCCCGCTCGATCCGGCGCAGCTCGGCCGCCCCGGCGTCGATGGTGTCCGCCCTGGTCCGGGCCAGATGGCTCACCTGGCGGGCGAGTTCGGTCTGTCGGGACGGGCCGAGCAGGGCGCGGGCGGCCCGTTCGTGCATCCGCAGGACAGGCGGTGCGGCCCACAGGGTAGCCAGCGGGGCGATCACGACCCCCATTCCGTAGACGGGGCCCAGCGGGAGGAAGGGGCCGTTCCGGCCGAGCACCTGGAGGGCGATCGGGGTCAGCGCGACGATCGCGGCGGCGAGCAGGACGGCGCAGCCGGAGAGGAACACCCACAGGACGTCCCGCCAGGTCGCCAGGTCGCCCAGCCAGCCACCGGAGCGCAGCCGCCGCCACGGCCCGGTGTCGGCACGGCGGTACGGCACCGGGATCGGCCGCCCGCTCCACCGGCCGACGACCCGCCGGTTCTCCGTCGCGATCCAGCGCGTCCCGAGCAGGCCGAGCACCAGCATCGCCGGGGCCAACCACAGCGAGCCGGACCGGCCGCCGGGCGGGGCGCCGCCGTAGAGGTCGGCGGCCATCAGCGCGAGCGTGCCCGGCGCGAACAGGGCGGCCCCGACCGCCCGGCCGGCGCCTCCGGTGGCCCAGCAGAGCGCCCAGAGGGCGACCGGTGCCAGTGGCACCAGCAGCATCAGTGGCCCGCCCAGACCATGTTCGAACGGCTCGGCGTCGTCGGGGCCGAGCAGGGCGGCGGTCAGCAGGACCGGCCCGGCCAGCAGCGCCAGCAGCCCCGTGACGGCCAGCGTCACCATGTAGAGCGCCCGCACGCAGGCCGCGAGGGCGCCCTCCACCTGCGCGGTTGCCCTGGACAGCACGGTCGTCGTCATTGCGCGCCTCCTCTCCGGTCGGTGGCCACACGGGCCCCGGGTTGATCATTCGGCGGTCAGTCTGCCCCGCCGAACCGGTCCAGCGCTCTAGGCCTGCGCCCCCAATCCGAGGTGTATCTGGATACACCTCGGAGAGGCCGTCCAGACGGCTGTCCGGACCCCGCCCCGGATTCGTAGCGTCATGTCCCGTCAGCCGGCCCGGGTTTCCGGTGCCGGACCTCGAACCGTGGAGGGCCCGTGAACGCGCCGATCATCCGGATCCGCGGCGTCAGCAAGACGTACGACCGATCCGACGCCGCCCGCCCCGCGCTGGCCGGGCTCGACCTGGAGGTCCGGGCCGGCGAGGCGCTGGCCGTGCTCGGCCGCTCGGGCAGCGGCAAGTCCACCCTGCTGAACCTGATCGCCGGCCTCGACCGCCCCAGCGAGGGCGCCGTCGAGGTGGACGGCGTGGCCGTCCACGAGCTCGGCGAGGCCGCCCTGGCCGAGTACCGGCGGAAGCGGATCGGCATGGTGTTCCAGTTCTTCAACCTGTTGGAGGACCTGAACGTCGAGGACAACGTGCTGCTCCCGGCCCAGCTCGCCGGGATGCGGCGGGAGCAGGCCCGAGCCCGGGCCGGCGAGCTGCTGGAGCGGCTCGGGGTGGCCCGGCACGCCCAGGACTTCCCCGGCCGGCTCTCCGGTGGCGAGCGTCAACGCGTCGCGGTGGCCCGGGCGTTGATGAACCGCCCGCCGCTGCTGCTCGCCGACGAGCCGACCGGGGCGCTGGACACCGCCTCGGCCGCCGACGTCCGCGACCTGCTGCGGGGGCTCAACGCGGAGGGCCAGACGATTCTGCTGGTCACCCACGACACCGCGCTCGCCGAGGCCTGCGCCGACCGGACCATCGAGCTGCTCGACGGCCGGCTGGTCCGGGACACCGCGGCCGTGCCGACCTCCGGCGGTGTGCGATGACCGGGCGAGCCGTGGAAAGGACGTGCGTGGGCGGGTGCCCTGCTCGGGCGAGGCACGCCGGGCGGACGACGGGACGGCGCGCGTGGGCGGGTGCCCCGGCCGGGCGAAGCGGGGTGGGCGCATGAGCGCGCTCGGCAAGGTGGTCCGGGCGGGGGTCGGCCGCAAGCGGGTGCAGACCCTGGTCATGGTGCTCACCACGATGGCGGCCGTGACGGCGTGCATCCTCGCGACGGGCCTGCTGGTCGCCTCCCAGGGCCCCTACCAGCGTTCCTTCGCCGACCAGCACGGCGCGCACCTCAACGTGCTGTACGACCCGACCAAGGCGAGCCCCGCCCAGCTCGCCGCGACCGCGCACACCCCCGGCGTGACGGCTTCGGCCGGCCCCTACCCGGCGCTCTCCGTCCAGCCGCGCGCCGGTGCCGACGTCCGGATCCCGCCGCCCGGCAGCCCGCTCCCGCCGATGACACTGGTCGGTCGGGCCAAGGACGGCCCGATGGACGGCCTGCGGATCACCATGGGCCGCTGGGTCGCCGGCCCCGGCGAGGTGGTGTTCCTGGACGGCCACTCGCCGCTGGCCGTCGGCGACAGCCTGCAGTTCCCGGACCTCCCCGGGCATCCGACCCTCAAGGTCGTCGGCCTCGCCACCTCCGTCTCCTGGAGCGCGGACGGCTGGATCGCCCCCGAGCAGGTCGCCGCGCTCACCGCGCCCGGTACGAAGCCCGCCGCCCAGTACCTCTACCGCTTCGCCCACGCCGACAACGACACCGAGGTGGAGGCCGACCGCGCCGCGCTCGCCGCCGCGGTGCCGGGCGGCGCCCTCGCCAAGGCCACCTCGCACCGGCCGGCCCAGGCGGAGGCCAACCGGACGGCCGCGACCTTCGTCCCGTTCGTGACGGCCTTCGGGGTGCTCGGCCTGGCCATGTCGGTGCTGATCATCGGCGTCGTGGTCAGCGGCGCCGTCAGCGCCGCCACCCGGCGGATCGGCATCCTCAAATCGCTCGGCTTCACCCCGGCCCAGGTGGCGCGCGCCTACGTCGGCCAGGCGCTGATCCCCGCCGGGGTCGGTACGGCGCTCGGCGTGCTCGGGGGCAACCTGCTCTCCGTGCCCGTCCTCGGGGTGGCGCACAAGGCCCTGCGCGGCGGCCTGCTCGGTATCCCGCTCTGGGTGGACGTCGTCGTCCCGGCCGTGGCCCTGGCCGCCGTGACGGGCACCGCGCTGGTGCCCGCGCTGCGGGCCGGCCGGCTGCGCACGGTGGAGGCGCTCGCGGTCGGCCGGACGGCACCGGGCGCCCGGCGAGCGGCCGCCCGCGGCGGTCCGGTCCGGGCCGGGGCGCCGGGCCCGATCGTCAGGCTCCAGCACCTGATCGGCCGGCTGCCGGTGCCGCGCGCACTGAGCCTCGGGCTGGCGACCCCGCTCACCCGCCCGGCCCGTTCGGCGACCACGGCCGCCGCAGTGGTGCTCGGCACGGCCGGGGTCGCCCTCTGCGTGGGCCTGACACTCTCGCTCGGCGCCTTCCAGGACGGCCTGCAGGCCGAGCGTTCGAGCAAGGTCGTCGTCCAGATCCCGATCGAGAGCTCCACGAAGGCCGTCGACCACGTGGACGAGGCCGCGGTGGCCAAGGCGATCACCACCCGCCCCGGCACCCGGGCCTGGTACAGCAGCGCGCCGACACCGGTCGCCGTGGCCGGGAACACCGGGCGTTCGGCGGTGATCGCCTTCACCGGGGACGCCTCCTGGAGCGGCTACCAGATGATCTCCGGCCGATGGTTCCAGGGCCCCGGCGAGGCGGTCGTCGCGACCTCCTTCCTGCGGACCAACCAGGTGCGCGTCGGCGACACCGTCACCCTCACCGACAACGGGCGCAGCATCCCGGTGCGGATCAGCGGCGAGGTCCTGACCACCAACGACCTGGTGTTCGTCGACCGGGCCACGCTGGCCCCACTCGGCACCGCCGTCCAGACCGATGCGGTCGGCTTCCACATCGACCTGACCCCGGGGACGGACGCGAAGGCGTACGCGGACGGACTCGACGACGCGGTCCGGCCGCTGGGCCTGAGCGCCGAAACGGGCGGGCAGCAGATCAACATCGTGATGCTCGCCATGAACACCCTGGCCGGGACGCTCACCCTGCTGCTGGCCGTGGTGGCCGGCCTGGGCGTGCTCAACACGGTGCTGCTGGACACCCGGGAGCGGGTGCACGACCTCGGGGTGCTCAAGGCGCTGGGGATGTCGCCCCGGCAGACGGTCGGCATGGTGGTCACCTCGGTCTGCGGCAGCGGGCTGGTGGCCGGGCTGATCGGGGTCCCGATCGGGATCGTGCTGCACCACCAGGTGATGCCGGCGATGGCTCGCGCCGCCGGGGTCGGGGTGCCCGAGGCGGACCTCACCGTGTTCGACCCGTCGGTGGTGGGGCCGCTGATACTCGGCGGCCTGGTGCTGGCGCTGCTCGGCGCCCTCCCCCCGGCCACCTGGGCGGCCCGCACCCGGACGGCCACGGCGCTGCGCACCGAGTAGCGGCGGCCGGGCGGATTGGGCGAGTCGGGCAGGCCGACCCCGGTAGGCCGGGGCAAGTTCGGTAGGGCGGTCAGGGGTTCCGGACGGCGTGAAGGGCCGCTTCCGTGGGGCCCGTCCCCCTACGGAAGCGGCCCGGTCCGAGGACGACCAGGGCCCGGCGGCGTCCGTCCCCCGAACGGCCGCCGCCGGCCCGGCCGCCCGCTGACGGGCCCCGCCTGCGGCCCGCCGGCTCAGGTCCCGCTCACGGGCCTCAGCCAGCGGCCCGCCTGGCTCAGGCCGGCCGCGCCGCCGCGTACGCCTCCATGGCGGCCCGCTGGTACGCGGCCAGGCCCGGGGCGATGGCCTCGTACGCGGCGCTCCACTGCGGGTTCTCCGTGCAGGAGCGGGCGATCGCGCGGTACTCCTCGACCGAGACCGTGCGGAGCGCGGTGAGCGCCTGGTACTCGGCGTCGATGTGGCTCTGCACGGGCTCGGCGTCCGCCGGGTGGCCGGCCGCCATCAGCTCCGCCAGGCGGACCATCCGCGCGGTCCGTTCGCGTTGCCCGGCCTCGATCTCGGCCTGGCTCATCGCGGCGGTCGCGCGCCGGGCCGCTTCGGCGTGCTCGGGGAAGTCGCGCAGGCTCTCCTCGACGTCGGCGGGCTGGATGCCCTCGAACAGGTTCTCCGGGCGGTTGATGCTGGTCATGGGGGTGCCGTCCTTCCGGGAGCGTTCCAGGTCGGCGATCGTGCGGGAGACGGTGGCGGCCAGGGTGTCCAGCCGGTCGCGCTCGGCGAGCAGCCGGTGCTGGTGGTCCCGCAGGGCCTCCAGCTCGTCCACCTGATCGCCCAGGATCCGGGCGATCTCGGTCAGACCGACTCCGAGCGCCCGCAGCACGAGGACCTGTTGCAGCTGCAGCAACTGCCGCTCCTCGTAGTAGCGGTGGCCGTTGGAGCCGATCCGGGCCGGAGGCAGCAGCCCGATCTCGTCGTAGTGCCGCAAGGTTCGGGCGGTCACGCCCGACATCCGGGCAACCTCCGCGATGGGCCAGGCCGATGCCATGTGTCGTCTCCCTCGCTCACGTTCGCGTGGACCAGGGCCGGTTCCTCCGGCCCTGGTCACGACGGTAGAAGCTGCCGCTGCGGCAGTTTCAAGTCCTGGACGGGCCCTATGCGCCGGACCGCTCCAGCGGCCCGAATCCGTCGCGCGGCCCGAACCCGTCCAGGGGCTCGAACCCGTCGTGCGGCCTGAACTCGTCCAGGGGCTCGAACCAGTCCAGGGACTGCCCGTGCGGTCCGGTGAAGGCCACCGGCCGTTCGTCCAGGGCGAGCGCGAACAACCCGGAGCCGGCGGGCGCCGGGCGGGGGAGACGCCGCTCGACGACCGGCAGCACGGAGAGCGCCTCGTTGGAGATCCAGTGCCCGGGCAGACCGCGCATGGTCGCCGCGAACTCCTCCCGGGCCTCCGGGGACAGGTAGGCGAGCACCGCACTGTGGAACACCACCGGCGTCGCCCCCGCGGGCACCTGCGCCACCAACTCCCGTACCGTCGTGTTGAGGTCGCCGCGCACCAGGTACGGCGGCTCGGCCCGGGCAACCCGGACGGCGCCGCGCAGCCGCTCCAGCCGGTGGGTCTGCTCGGGCCAGACCAGCGACTCCAGCCAGCGCATGTCCTCCTCGTCCCGGACGTCCAGCGGGTTGAGGTCGATCCCGGCGCGTCAGACCACCTCGGGTAGTCGATCCCACAGCGGCACCGGCCCGCGCACCGCGCACTCCAGCGTCACCGGGCTCCCCTCGGCGCCGAACTCCTCTGCGGAGCCTTCCACTTCACCCACATACTGGTACCGATACCGGTCCGGGTACAGGCAGAGCCCCGCCGAGGCCCCCACCTCGATCAGCGCGAGCGGCTGCGGCAGCGCCGCCAGCAGCGGCAGCAGGGTGGCGCACCGGCCGGCCTCGTTGGTCTGCGTCCGCCGCTCCAGCGTCGTCGCCGCGACTTCGTCCCAGTGCGCCACCGTCCAGTCGCGGAAGGCCGGATAGCCGTCCTTCACCGGCCCACCGAGGTGACGGACCGCGCTGAACAGCAGGTTCGGCTGCCGCTTCGCGGCCGGCAACCCGTCCAGCAGCGCGCGCAACCCGGCATCCTCGGCGACGCGTTCGGCCAGCTCCTGGTAGCTCGCCGAGTTCCCGCGAGCCTCCCGCTCCGCGAACGCTTGGTAGAGGCCCCCCGTGGTGCTGTTCACGTCCCGTACTTCCTTTCTCCCAACCGATTTTGTCGCAGCCTCGGCCGTGCCCTTTGCCATCAGCTGTACGGACCCTAGCCCAGCCAACCCGATTCTTGTATTTGATCGGGATTCCACAGGTGCTCGGCGAGGTGGCGGACGAGGCGATGTCGGCCGCGAGGGCGAGGGCTGCTTCATCGGCCGGCGGGCGGGTGCTCAATCTCTCATCACGGGTTTGACAAACCACCGCTAGAGTGGACTTCCCGCGTGCCATGGCGGCCCCGGAACGCAGCGCCGACCGGTGCCGAGCAAGCCTGCGACCAGGCCCTTTGAGTGACCCGCGCATCTCTGCCGCGAATTGGCGTCGCGATACCCGTGGTCGCGGAAATAGTTCACACACCCGATGGGTGGCCAATTCATTCTGATTTGTTCATATTCGTTCTCCCTCCTTGCCGTCCTGCTGGGCCCCGTCGTGAGCACGACCGCTGTCGGCGCCGCGCGGTCGGACGTCGGTGGAAGGTGGCCCCGCGCGCAGTGATGTGACGGCCGACCATGTGCCAACCGGCCAGGAGTCCACGGTTCAGCGGATGGGTGGTCGCCTTCCCTTCGGTCGGCGTGCGGCGTGCGGCAGGTGGCAGACTGCCCGACCCTTTCGTCATCACGCGCCGCGATGTAGTGTGATCAAAAAGGGAATAGGGCGAAAAATATTAGTGAGAGCGAACGTTGAAATGTCTATTGAAGGGTATAGGGTCAAGCGAGTAAAGCGAGCCAGTGGGCTCACGGCGGCCGCCATAATGGCGATCAGTACGCTCCTCGGTGGCGCCAGTACAGCCCTGGCGAGGCCCGCTCTTTCCCTGCCGAATTCTGTAGTCGCAGCAGCCCCGTCACAAGGTAGTGATCAGGGCGGCTACGGCTATACGGCAGGGTATGCTGCCGGCTCACGTTTCTGCGCATCGGGCGAAAAGCTCACGTCAGGGCCGCCGCCTGCCAGCGAATCAGGGCTCCCATCCGATCTCGCTGATGCGATAAATAAGGCGCCGCCCAATAGCCAGGAGCGGCAAGATGCAAATAATAGGGCGAAAGATTATCAGGTGAACTTCGGTAAAGGATGGACCGCCTCGATAGCTGAATGCCAGAATTCGGCGGAGCCTTCGCAGGGCACCACTTCGGTGCCGTCCACGCACGCCAGGATGCCTTCCGAGCCGTCGACGCCGTCGACCACGCCTTCCGGGCCGTCGGCACCGTCGATCGCGCCTTCCGAGCCGTCGACGCCGTCGACCACGCCCTCTGGGCCGTCGGCACCGTCGATCGCGCCTTCCGAGCCGTCGACGCCGTCGACCACGCCCTCTGGGCCGTCGGCACCGTCGATCGCGCCTTCCGAGCCGTC
>NZ_JBIUUS010000013.1:0-59652 GCF_044742585.1 Kitasatospora sp. NPDC087861 | reverse complement strand
CCGTCGACGCCGTCGACCACGCCTTCCGGGCCGTCGACCACGATGGCGCCTTCGGACACGAACGGCAATCCCTGCAACTGCTAGCCAGCATTTCGTGACGGTTCGTCGGTTCGTCCGGCGAGCCGTTTCGGATGTTCGCATTGGTGGTGGGCATGACTGGGGTCCAGCTCCCGCGTCGGGTGAGCGCCGGGTTCCGCGGCTCCAGCCACGGGGTGAGCCGTCGGGACAAAGTGTCGCGGTGTCACCAAGCCGGTCGACGCCCGCTGCACCTACGAGTACGAGAAGCGCGGCGGCCGGTGGCTGATCGTCAACCACCATTCTTCAGTGCTCCCGGCCGAGGGCTGAGCCGCAGCCCGGTTCGCTGGTCGGCACGCGAGGCATCGGCACGCGAGGCATCGGTGCGCGAGGCGACGGTGCGTAGCGTGATCCGCACGCCGAGCCCGCCGCCGGGCGGGTCCACGAGGGCCACGGTGCCGCCGCCGTTGACCCGGACGGTGATGGTGCCGCCGTCGGAGGAGACTTCCAGGGCGTCGGAGAGCACGTTGTCCAGCACCTGGTCCATGCCCGGTCCGGTCGGCACGTGCAGCCGCTCGCCGGCGTCCCCGGTCAGGGCGATCGCCACCCCGCGCTCGTCGGCTGCCGGGCGCCGGCCGCCCGGCCGCCCCGCCGCCCCACAGAACCGAAGGGCCTACCAGCCCGGCCCGTGCCCAGGCTGCCAGTCCAACCCCAGGTGCGGGCGCGGGCGGTGGATCCGCAGCAGCGTGCTCACCGACCAGACGACCAGGGTCAGCAGGGCGTAGAACAGCAGCAGCGCCCAGAACGGGGTGGTGGACACGCTCCGGTCCTCGAACCGGCACCACGCGTCCGGCGGCAGCCAGGACGCGCCCGTCTCCACCAACCGCCCGCCGCCGGGCACCAGGCCCAGCTCGCAGCGCGCGCCGAAGCCCAGCGACCGCACGTACAGCAGTCCGTACAGCGCACCCGCCGCGGCGAGGGGCAGGACGGCGCCGCAGGTGAGCAGCACCGTCCGCCTGCGCCCGGCCGCCGTACGGATGTTCGTCACCGGGGCAGCGTACCGGCGGGCGGCCCGGGGCGCCGCAAGGATCACCCGAGCAGGCCGCCCATGTGCGCGTCCTCGGCGAGCAGCCGCCACGAGCACCCGGGCGAGGCGAACGCCTCCGGGTCGACGGCCTCCACCAGCCGGTCCACCACGGTGCTCAGCAGTGACTGGGGGTCGAACACCGCCCAGGTGTCCCGGCCCCGCCCGTAGTCCCAGCGTTCCCACTCGGCGCGCAGTCGTTCGTACGTCCACAGCGCGTACAGCAGGGCGGACAGATCGCGGTTGAGGTAGGCCTCCGGCTGGCCGTCGTCGTACCAGTCCGGCAGCTCCAGCCGTCCGGTGGCGCCGTCCAGAGCGATCGTCAGATCCGTCGGCCAGTCCCCGAGCGCCAGGAACTCCCGCTGGTACGGGCGCTCCTCCTCGCCGTCGAAGTACTCCGGGTAGGCCTCCGCCATCGTGACCAGCGGCTCCTCGCAGACCCCGAACATCGCCCCGCCCAGCGGCAGTCCGACCTCGGTCAGCAGGCGCCGGGTCGGCTCGTGCACCAGCCCGGCGGGCAGGTCCTCGGCCCGGTAGCGGTGCACCAGCCCCGCGCCCCCGCCTGCGCCTGCGTCTGAGTCCGCACCCTCACCCGTCAGCGAGGCGAGCTCCGCCACCAGCTCCGCGCCCACCTCGTACGCGGGCCCGTCCGGGCCGCCCGGCAGCGCACCCCAGCCCAGCGCCCGTACCAGCAGCGCCGTGTCCCAGTGCGGGGGCGGCGTCGCGGACCGGCCGAACAAGCCCGGGTCGACCTCCCGCATCCGCCGCTCGGCCCCGGCCATCACCTCGGCGACCACCGCCGGCCCGCGCCGCCCGCCCAGCGCGTCCGCCCGCAGGGCCGCCTCGGCCACCGCCTCCACCTCCCGCACCAACCCGGCCAGTGCGGGCAGGTCGGAGGCCAGCAGGTCCCGCCGTATCTCCCCGTCGGCCGCCCCCGCCACGTCGGCCAGGAACACCTCGCCGGTCACCCCGTCCAGCAGGACCGGGCCACCGGCCGCGGCGAACGGCGCGCAGTACTCCGTCTCACCCAGCACGAACAACCGCCCCGTCCCCGGCACGGCCGCCAACGCCCCGTCGCCGAGCACCCCGAAGTCCAGGAACGCCCCGGAGGCCGGCAGCCCCTCCCGGATCAGGAACTCCCGGCTCCCCGCATGCACCACGCCGCCCGGCAATCCGTCCGCCGCCACCTGCGCGCACCCCGTGTGCCCCACGTGCCCCACCCTCCACAGCCCCGACCCTTGACCCCCAGACCCTAGCCGCCCCACCCGACAGCGCCGCCGACAATTCCCGCGCCCGGGCAGGCACGCAGCGCGGAACACCCTCGACCTCCCCGGCGCCCGGCGCCAACTCCCCGCCCGCGCCGGCCGTCCGCCGCTACGGCGCGGCTCACCGCCTACCGCCGCCGGGGAGCTCCAGCCGGACCAGGACGCGCCAGGTCTCCGGGGCGGGCTCCACGTGGGCGGCGCGGACACGGTGGCGCCCGGCGGGCAGGGCGAGGCGCAGCCGCCCCTCGGCCGCCGACTCCCCGCCCGTCCACGCGGCGTCGAACAGATCCGCCGGGCCTGCCGCCTGCCAGGACAGCCTCGCCGGCCCGGTCGTAGTCCCGGGCGCCGCCGGACGGGTCAGGCGAGTCCGCCGGCCTCCCGCGCGGCCTGCTCCACGCGGGCGTGGTGGGCCTGCCACCAGGCGGCGTCGCCGGGCGCGGTGTTGGCCCCGTCGGGGCGCTGGCCGGTGCCGCCGTCGACGAGTTCGCGGACGAGGTCGGCATGGCCGACGTGGCGGTGGGTCTCGGCGATCATGTGGACGAGGACCCGGTGCAGGGTCTGCTCGGCGCGGTTGCCGAACGGCACCCGGCCGATCGCGTCCAGCGGCAGCGCCTCGATGGTGGCGTCCGCGTGCGCCCAGACCCGGCGGTAGCGCCCGACGATCTCCTCCGTGCTCTCGTCCGCCCGCGCCCACAGGTCGGCGTTCGGTTCGGCGCCGCCGGTGATCCACAGCGGCGTCGGCTCCGCGAACGGCCGCCCGAAGGTGTCGCCGAAGTACATCGCCTCGGCCCCGGTGACGTGCTTGACCAGCCCCAGCAGGTTGGTCCCGGTCGGGGTCAGCGGGCGCCGGAGGTCGTACTCGGACAGGCCGTCGAGCTTCCACATCAGGACGTCGCGGGCGTCCTGGAGGTAGATCCGGAGGTCGGCCTTGGGGTCGGTCGTGGTCATGGCACCAGTCTGTGGACCACACCGAACCTGTCCACCGATTTCAGGCCCGCCCGGCAGCGCCGACCCGCGTCGGCGCTGCCGGGCGGGACGGCCGGAGTCAGACGGCGCATCGGCGGCCGGGGGCGCGATCTCACCGAAGGTTGAGCGCCGGAGTGTTCGTCTCGGCCTTGACCATGGCCGGACCGAGAACGTGGACGGGCCCCGTTCCGGAGGTCGTCATTCCCGCGGAGCGGGGCCCGTCGCTGCCGGGTTCACAGGGTGGAGAGCTGGTCGACCAGGTCGTCGAGGCCGAGCGAGCCCTGGGAGAGCGCCTTCATGTGCCAGGTCTTGAGGTCGAACGCGGCGCCCTGCCGGCGGCGGGCGGCTTCGCGTCCCTGCAGCCAGGCGCGCTCACCGAGCTTGTAGCCGATGGCCTGACCTGGCCAGCCGAGGTAGCGGACGATCTCGCTGCTGCGCAGTTCGGCGGGGCTGCCGTTGTAGGTGGCCATGAACTCGGTGGCGAGTTCGGGGGTCCAGTGCTCGCCGGGGTGGAAGCCCGCGTCGGCGGGGATGGCCAGGCCCAGGTGCATGCCGATGTCGATGATCACTCGGATGGTGCGCAGCATCTGCTCGTCGAGGAAGCCGAGGCGGTGGGCGGGGTCGGTGAGGAAGCCCAGGTCGTCCATGAGGCGTTCGGCGTACAGGGCCCAGCCTTCGATGTTGGCGCTGACCGTGCCCAGCGTGGTCTGGTAACGGCTCAGCTGGTCGGCGAGGGCGACCCACTGGGCGAGTTGCAGGTGGTGGCCGGGGACACCCTCGTGGTACCAAGTGGTGACGAGCTGCCAGGTCGGGAACGCGTCCCGGCCGAGAGCGGGCAGGTGCGTGCGCCCGGGGCGACTGAAGTCCAGGCTGGGGCCGGAGTAGTACGGTGCCGCGGCGCTTCCGGCGGGGGCGATCCGGGACTCCACCTTTCGCACCGGTCCGGAGATGTCGAAGTGGGTGCCGTCGAGGGCCTCGATCGCTTCGTCCATGATCTGCTGCAGCCAGTCACGGATCCCCTCCTCGCCCTTGACCGCGTGACCGTGCCGCTCCAGGTGGTGCATGGCGCCCCGGACTCCCGCTCCGGGCAGCACGCGTTCGGCCTCCGTACGCATCTCGGCCGCCGTCCGGTGGAACTCGCTCCAGGCCCAGGTGTAGGCCTCGTCCAGGTCGAGGTCGGCGCCCGTGTGGTGGCGTACGGCGAGCCGGTAGCGCTCCCGGCCGACCGCGTCCGGGGTGTCGGCGGTGGCCGGGGCGTAGGTGTCGCGCAGCCAGTCGCGGAATTCGGCGACGGCGGCGGTGGCTTTGAGGGCGGCGGCGCCCAGTTCGCCGCGCAGCTGCTCGGGGCCGGGGGCGACGAAGTCGGCGAACCACCCCGTGCTGTCGGTGCCCTCGCCGGTCCAGGCGGTGAGCTGGTCGGTGACCGCGGCTGCCTGGCGGGGCGCTGCGAGCAGGCCCTGGGAGATTCCCTCGGTGAGCGTCGCGCGGTACCCGTCGAGCGCGGCGGGCAGGTTGCGCAGTCGCCCGGCCACCGCTGCCCAGTCGTCGTCGGTGGCGGTCGGCATGAGGGTGAAGATGTCCCGCACGTGGTGGACGTGTGCGCCGATGTTGCGGAGCTGACGGAAGTTCTCGCCGGTGTCGTGCATGGCGAGTTCGGCGGTGAGGCGCTCCCGGAGCAGCCGGGCGCAGGCCCGGTCGGTGGGGTCGTCCGCGGCGGGGGCGGCGTCGAGCGCGGTGAGGGTGTGTCGGGCGATGTCGGCGAGCGCCTCGAAACCTTCCGGGGAGAGGTCTGGCTGCCGGTCGTCGCCCGGGTGCAGACCCAGCCAGGCGGCCTCCAGCGGGTCGTGTGCAGCCACCTGGTCGAGGTGGCAGTCGGCGATGGTGCGTGGGGTGATCGTTTCATCGGCCATGCCGCCATCCTGGCGCACCCTCCGGATGACGCGACGAGCGGCCGACACCGGCCAGTGCTTCCACCGGCCCGTTGCCGGTCTCGGAGGCGAGCCTGCCATCCTCGCCCCTCGACAGCCACAGCGCTCAGGCTTCGGTGAGACGAACCTACCGGTAACCAAGATCCGGTGAGAATGCGCAGCCTTCGCTGAGCCGAGACAACACGGAGTGTGACGGGTGGGGCGGAGGGTGTGGACTTGAATCTTTACGAACGAATGTTCGATCCTGGGGTTGTGCCCATTTTCGAATCTGTTTTCGAATCCATCGCCGAGCGGCCGACGCTCCGGCCGGTGGCGTCGACGGCCGTGCCGGAAAGCGCCCCGGAGAAGGGGGCGGGGCCGGAGGCGGCCGGGCGGGGCGTGGTGCCGGTGGTGCCGGCGTTGCGGGAGGTGCTGCCGGACGGCGGGCTGCGGCGGGGGACGGCGGTGTCGGTGGCGGGCGGGGACACCGGGCTGCTGCTGGCGCTGGCGGCCGGGGTGAAGGAGACCGAAGGGGGCTGGGCGGCGGCCGTCGGGTTGCCGGATCTGGGGCTGGCCGCGGCCGAGGGGTACGGGCTGGACCTGCGGCGGCTGCTGGTCGCGGACGACCCGGGGCCGCACTGGGCCGAGGTGGTGTCGGTGCTGGCCGGCGCGGTCGAGCTGGTCATGCTGCGCCCGGACGGCCCGGTGCCGCCGAAGCTGGCCGCCCGGCTGGCGGCGGTGCTGCGGCGCAGCGGCTGTGTGCTGCTGGTGGCCGGACCGTGGCCGGGTGCGACCCTGCGGCTGGGGGTGCGGTCCGGGCGCTGGTTCGGACTGGGGGACGGCCACGGCCAGCTGGCCGGGCGGCAGGTGGAGGTGGTGGCCGAGGGGCGCGGCTCGGCGGTGCGCGGGCGGACCGCCCGGCTCTGGCTGCCGGACGAGCACGGCGCGGTACGGCCGGTCCTGGAGCGGCCGGTCTTGGAGCGGCCCGTTCCGGAGCGCCCCGTCCTGGAACGGGCCGCCCTGGAGAGGGCCGGGGCCGTCGAGCAGCCGCTCGAACAGGTAGCGGTGGTGTGAGCGATGGCGGACGACAGAACGCCGCGGGTGCTGGTGGTCTGGTGCCCGGACTGGCCGGTGGCGGCCGTCACCGGCGACGGCCCGGTGGCGGTGACCGATGGCGGGCGGATCCTCGCCTGCTCGGCGGGTGCCCGGGCGGCCGGGGTGCGGCAGGGGCAGCGGCTCAAGCTGGCCCAGCGGCTCTGCCCGGCGCTGGAGCTGCGCGACCGCGACCCGGAGGCGGAGACCCGCCGCTTCGAGCCGGTGGTTGCGGCGGTGGAGGCGTTCACCCCGAGGGTGGAGGTGATCCGCCCGGGCCTGTGCGCGATTCCGGTGAAGGGGCCGGGGCGCTACTTCGGCGGTGAGGAGGCGCTGGCGGCCATGGTCCGGACGGCGGTGGTGGACGCGCTGGCGCGGGAGCCGGTGCCGGATGCCGTCCCCGGCGCGGCCCCTGTCCCCGGCACGGACACTGCGCTCGCCACCCCCGCCACTCCCGCCACGACGGAACGCCCCCCGCACGCCCAGGTCGGCGTCGCCGACGGCCTGTTCGCCGCCGTGCTCGCCGCCCGCGCCGGGGTGCTGGTGCCGGCCGGGCGGACGGCGGAGTTCCTCGCGCCGTACCCGGTGAGCGCGCTCGGCGACGAGGCGCTGGCGGAGCTGCTGGGGCGGCTCGGCCTGCCGACCGTCGGGGCGTTCGCCGCACTGCCGCCCGAGGCGGTCGCGGACCGCTTCGGCCCGGCCGGGACGGTGGCGCACCGGCTGGCCCGGGGATTGCAGCCGCGCCCGCTGGTGCCGCGCGACCAGGAGCCGGACCTCGCCGTCGAGCAGCGCTTCGACCCGCCCGAGCGGCTGGCGGAGCCGCTGGTGTTCGTCGCCCGCACGCTGGCCGAGCGGCTGCACCAGCGGCTGGCCGGGGCCGGGCTGACCTGCCGCCGGGTGGCCGTCGAGGTGGCCTGCGCGGACGGGCGGACGGCCTCGCGGCTGTGGCGGCACGAGGGCCGGCTGTCGGCGACGGCGTTGGCCGAGCGGGTCCGCTGGCAGCTCCAGGCCTGGCAGGGCGCGGGCACCTTCACCCCGCCCGCCGGAAGCACCGCCCCTGACGACCCGGACCGCACCGAAGGCCCGGTCCGCCCCGCCGACCCGGACCGCCTCGCCGACCCGGACCGACCTGCCGGCCCCGCCGACCCCGACGCCGGCTTCACCCTGCTGCGCCTGGCCCCCGACGGCCTCTCCCCAGACCAGGGGCGCCAACTGGCGCTGTGGGGACAGGCGGTGGCGGACGACCGGGTGGAGCGTGCGGTGGCCCGAGTGCAGGCGGTGCTCGGACACGCCGGGCTGCGCCGGATCGAGCCGGCCGGCGGGCGCGGCCCGGGCGAGCAGGCGGTCAAGGTGCCGTGGGGCGAGCCGTACGAGGCGGCGGCGCCGGCCGACGCGCCCTGGCCCGGTCGGCTGCCGGACGTCTGGCCGGCGGTGGTGCTGCGGGAGCCGGCGCCGGTGCGGGTGCTGGACGGGGCCGGGCAGCCGGTCACGGTGGACGGCCGGGCGGGGGTGTCGGCCCGGCCGGCCCTGGTGGTGTTCCAGGGGCGGCGGGAGCGGGTGGACGGCTGGACCGGTCCCTGGCCGGCGGTCGAGTACTGGTGGGACCAGTCGCTGGCCCGCCGCCGGGCGCGGTTCCAGGTCGTGGTGGGCGGTGGCCGGGCGCTGCTGCTCACCGTGGAGGGGGGTGCGTGGTACCTGGAGGCCGGCTACGACTGACGGCCGCCGGCCACCACCCCAGGGGCAGCGGGAAGCGGGAGACAGCGGGAAACCGGAGGCAGCAGGAACCAAGGGGGAGCAGTAAGCAGGGGGGTAGGAAGCGCGAGAACGAAGGCACCCCCGATGGGCTTCACCAGCCACCCCACCCTCCCCTGGAGCGAGCTGCACCGCCGCCTGACCGGCGCCGCGCCGGACCGTACGGTCGTCCCCCTGCGCCGCCCCGCCCGGGAGAGCCCCGCCCCCAGGGACGACGGCGGCGAGCCCTGGGCCGAGCTGCACGTCCACTCCGCCTTCAGCTTCCTGGACGGCGCCAGCGACCCGGAGGACCTGGTCGCCGAGGCCGCCCGGCTGGGCGTGGAGACGCTGGCGATCACCGACCACGACGGCCTGTACGGCGCGGTCCGGCTGGCCGAGGCGGCCCGGGGGACAGGCGTGGCCACCGTGTTCGGCGCCGAACTGACGATCCGTCACGAAGCGGCCGAGGCCGAGCACCTGCTGGTGCTGGCCCGCGACCCGGCCGGCTACCGCCGCCTGTCCACGGCGATAGCCGCCGCCCAACTGGCCGGTGGCGCGAAGGGCCGCCCGGTGTACGACCTCGCGGCGCTGGCGGAGGCGCACGGCGGCCACTGGGCGGTGCTCACCGGCTGCCGCCTCGGCCGGGTCCCCGCAGGCCTGAAGGACGGCAGCGCCGAGCACCGGCTCCGTACCCTGGTCGAGGCGTTCGGTCGCGACAACGTCCACGTCGAGCTGATCGACCAGTGGCTTCCCGGCGACGACCGGCGCAACGACGCGCTCGCCGCGCTCGCCGCCGCCCACGGACTGACCGCCGTCGCCTCCACCAACGCCCACCACGCAGGCCCGGCCCAGGGTCGGCTGGCGCAGGGCCTGGCTGCGCTGCACGAGCGCCGCACCCTGCAGGACGCGGTCGGCTGGACGCGGGCCGCCGGCACCGCGCACCTGCGCTCGGGCCGGGAGATGGCCGCCCGGCTGGCCCGCTTCCCGGGGGTGCGGCAGGCCACCGCCGAACTCGGCCGCTCCTGCGCCTTCGACTTCACCAGGCTGGATCCGGAGCTCCCGGGCTTTCCCGTCCCCGCGGGCGAGAGTGAGACCAGCCATCTGCGCGCCCTGGTCGCGGCCGGCGGCCCGGCCCGCTTCGGCCCCGGCAACGCGGCGGCCCGGCGCCAGCTCGCCAAGGAGCTGGACGTGATCGAGGACCTCGACCTGGCCGGCTACTTCCTGATCGTCCACGACATCGTGGACTTCTGCCGGAGCCAGGACATCTGGTGCCAGGGCCGCGGCTCGGCCGCCAACTCGGCGGTCTGCTACGCCCTCGGGATCACCGCCGTCGACCCGATCCACTACAAGCTGCTCTTCGAACGCTTCCTCTCCACCGCCCGGGACGGGCCGCCCGACATCGACCTGGACATCGAGAACCGCCGCCGCGAGGAGGTCATCCAGTACGTCTACCGTCGTTACGGTCGCGAGCACGCCGCGCAGGTCGCCAACGTGATCACCTACCGTCCCCGGCTGGCGATCCGCGACGCGGCCCGGGTGCTCGGCTACCCGCAGGGACAGGTGGACGCGTTCAGCCGACAGACCGACTTCCGCTCCGCGCCCGGCGCGGACGCCGTCATCCCCGCCGACGTGCTCTCGCTCGCCGCCCAACTCCACGGCCTGCCTCGCCACTTGGGCATCCACTCGGGCGGCATGGTGCTCACCAGGGAGCCGATCGGCGAGATCTGCCCGACCGAGTGGGCCCGGATGCCCGGGCGCTCCGTCCTCCAGTGGGACAAGGAGTCCACCGCCGGCGCCGGGCTGGTGAAGATCGACCTGCTCGGCCTCGGCATGCTCGCCGCGCTGCACGACGCCTGCGACCTGGTCGCCGAGCACCACGGCCTGCGCTACGACCTGGCCACCATCCCGGACGCCGACGCGGGCGTGTACGCGATGCTGCGCCGGGCGGACACCGTCGGCGTGTTCCAGGTCGAGTCGCGGGCGCAGATGGCGACACTGCCCCGGCTCAAGCCGGACCACTTCTACGACCTGGTGGTCGAGGTCGCGCTGATCCGGCCCGGCCCGATCCAGGGCGGATCCGTCCACCCGTACCTGCGCCGCCGGGCGGGGGTCGAACCGGCCGACTGCCCGCACCCGCTGATGGAGAACGCGCTCGGCAAGACCCTCGGGGTGCCGTTGTTCCAGGAGCAGATGATGCAACTCGCCATCGACTGCGCCGGGTTCACGCCCGCCGAGGCGGACCGGCTGCGGCAGGCGATGGGGGCCAAGCGCTCGCACGAGCGGGTCGCCCGGTTGCGCGAGCGGCTGCTGGTCGGAATGGCCGAGCGTGGCATCCCCGAGGAGGTCGCCGAGGACGTCTACGGCAAGATCGAGGCGTTCTCCAACTACGGCTTCCCGGAGAGCCACGCGATCAGCTTCGCCTACCTGGTGTACGCCAGCGCCTGGCTCAAGTACCACTTCCCGGCGGCCTTCACCTGCGCGCTGCTGGCCAACCAGCCGATGGGCTTCTACTCGCCGCTGAGCCTGGTCGCGGACGCCCGGCGGCACGGGGTGCGGGTGCGCGGGGTGGACGTCAACGCCAGCGCGCCGCGCCCCACCCTGGAGCCGTACCGGGGGCCGACTCCGAAGCCGCCGCTGACCGCGGGCCGCCCGCAGCCGGCGATCCGGCTCGGCCTGGAGACGGTGCGCGGCATCGGCGCCCCACAGGCCGCGGCGATCGCGGCCGGCCGACCGTACGCGGATCTGGAGGACTTCGCCCGGCGCACCGGCCTGCCCGCACCGGCGCTGGAGTCGCTGGCGACGGCGGGCGCCTTCGACTGTTTCGGCCTGACGAGGCGTCAGGCACTGTGGATGGCAGGTGCGTTCGCCGGAATGTCGGCCGAGCTGATCCCGGGCACCGCGCCCGGGACGGAGGCGCCGCCACTGCCCGGCATGAGCCCGGTCGAGGAGACCATCGCCGACCTGTGGGCCACCGGGACCTCCGCCACCAGCCACCCGCTCCAGCATCTGCGCGCCCACCTGGAGCGCGGCGGCGCCCTGTCGGCCGTTCAGCTGCCGGACGTGACACCGGGAACGGCGGTGGTGGTCGGCGGTCTGGTCACCCACCGGCAGCGGCCGCCGACGGCCGGCGGGGTGCTCTTCCTCAGCCTGGAGGACGAGACCGGCCTGATCAACGTGATCTGCAACCGCCTGGTCTGGGAGTCCCAGCGCCGCACCGCCCTCGACCGGGCCGGCCTGCTGGTCCACGGCACCATCGAGCGCGACCGCGGCGCCACCAACCTGATCGCCACCCGGCTCACCCCGCTGCGGATCGGCCTCTGAGCCCGATCCGCAGCGGCCTCGGGCCCGGCGTGCGGTCGTGCGATGATCGCCGGATGAACGCGACGCGGCCGCAGACGAACCACCGGACACGGGCGCTCCGCCGGGCGCTCCCGCTGCTCGCCGCGGGCGCCCTGCTGGTCGGCTGCGGCAGCACGCACGTGACCGCCGCCGGCGGCGGCCCGGGGCCCACGGGCGCAGGGAGCCCGGGGACCATCGGCCCGGCGCCCACCACTCGGGCGCGCACCACCCCGGCCCCCACCGGCCCGGTGCCCACCCGCCCCATGTCCGACACCCTCACCGGCATCCCCCTTCCCGCCCCCACTCCGACGCCCACGCCGGTCTGCTCCCCGGAGGGCGTCATGATGGCCGCCGGGGAGGTGGAGGCCGCGATGGGCCTGCGGGCGATGACGGTCCGGCTCACCAACTGCGGCACCCGCCCCTACCGCCTGAACGGCCACCCGGGCGTGCGCGTCCTCGGCGCCGAGCGTGCCCCGCTCGACATCGGCGTGCGGCAGGGTGCGGCCGGCATCGCGACCGTCGAGGGCTTCGACGCCCCCGGGTCGCCGCTGACGCTCCAGCCGCAGGAGGCCGCCGAGTTCAAGCTGCTCTGGCGCAACACCGTGGCCGCGGGCGACCGCGCTCCGGACGACGGCCGCTACCTCGACATCGCCCCCCAGCCCGGCCGCCCCCGCCTCGCCGTCCCCGCCCACCTCGACCTCGGCACCACGGGCAGGCTCGGCATCAGCGCCTGGGCCAAGTCCGCCGCCCGGTAGGCCTGGTCGGAGCACGGCCACGGTCAGGCGGTGGCCACGGTCAGGCGGTGGCCGCGGGCAGAACGGTGGCAGCGGGCAGGGCGGTGCGCATGGTGTGCGTGCGAATCATGGCGGGAATTCCACCACCCGCCGCCGACCCCGGATCATCGCCGGGAGGAGTGGTCCACCCTGCGCCTCACCGATATGACGACTGGTCAGCTCCGGTGGGAGTTCGCCCCTTGCCTGGAGCGCCGGCGAAGACCTGGGCGATCGGGAGCCAGGCGGTCGCGGTGGGGCCGGTGGCGGTGAGGGCGAGGTCGTCGCGGTGGCGGCGCTGCGTCACCAGGAGGCAGAAGTCCAGCGCCGGGCCGGTCACCCGGTCCGCCGCGTCGGCGGGGCCGAAGGTCCACACGGTGCCGTCGGGCGCGGTGAGTTCGAGGCGGACGGGGTGCTGCGGGGCGGGCAGCCCGTGCACGGTGAAGGCGAAGCCGAGGGTGCGCAGTCCCAGGTGGGCGATGTGCCGCAGCCGGGCGGTGGGCTCGCGGGTGGCACCGAGTGCGTCGGCGACGTCCTGGCCGTGTGCCCAGGTCTCCATCAGCCGGGCGGTCGCCATCGAGGCGGGCTTCATCGGCGGGCCGAACCACGGCAGCCGGGTGCCGGCCGGGGCGGCGGCCAGGGCGGCCGAGACCTCCTCCCGGCCGGCGCGCCAGCGGGCGAGCAGGTCCACGGGCTCGGCGGCGGCACCGGCGGTCGCGCCCTCCTCCACCGGGTCGGTGCCGGCGTTCAGCAGGGCGCCGAAGCGCTCGCCGAGTGCCGCGGTGAAGCCGTCCGCGTCGCGCGCGGCGAGGGCGGTCCAGTCGTCGGTCCAGGCCAGGTGGGCGATCTGGTGCGCGACCGTCCAGCCCTCGGCGGGCGTCGGGCGGGACCAGTCGGCCGGGGCCAGGTCGGCCACCAGGGCGTCCAGCACCGCGCTCTCGGCCCGCAGGTCGTCCAGCAGCGCGGTCAGGACGTCCGCCGCGGGCGTCGTCGGGGCGTTCGGGTCCGTCATCGGCTCCCCTCCTTCCGGTTCCGGCGTGCTACCCGCCGGTAATCCACGGCCGCACCCTACGCCCGGCCCGGCCGCCGCGCCCGCCACTCCGTGGAACGCGCAGGTCAGGACTCGCGCCAGCGGTGGTGCCGCGTGTGACGATCTCGCGATGACAAGGGCCGCGGACAGGCCCTAGTTCACCTGCCGCTCCCGCCCCGTCCAGTACGGTTCGCGTAGCCGGAACTTCTGCAGCTTTCCGGTGGCGGTCCGCGGCAGGGCCGTCCGGAACTCCACCGAGGTGGGCGACTTGTAGCCGGCCAGCCGCTGCTTGCAGTGCGCGATCAACTCGGTCTCGGTGACGGCCTCCTGGCCCTCCCGGAGCACCACCAGCGCCTTGACCGTCTCGCCCCACTTCGGATCCGGCACCCCGATCACCGCGGCCTCGGCGACCGCCGGGTGGTCGTACAGGCAGTCCTCCACCTCGATCGAGGAGACGTTCTCCCCGCCGCTGATGATGACGTCCTTCTTCCGGTCGGAGATGGCCAGTTGGCCGTCGGTGAGGGTGCCGCCGTCGCCGGTGTGGAACCAGCCGTCCCGCAGGGCGTCGGCGGTGGCCTCGGGCTGCTGCCAGTAGCCGTCCAGCACGGTGTTGGAGCGCACCAGCACCTCGCCCGACGCGTCGACCCGCAGCCGGGTGCCGAGCGCCGGGGCGCCCGCCTGCACCAGCCGCTCGGCCCGTTCGGCGGCGGGCAGGACGTCCCACTCGGCCCGCGAGCGGTTCACCGTGACGACCGGGGAGGTCTCGGTCAGGCCGTAGAGCTGCATGAACTCCCAGCCCAGCTCGGACTCGACCTGCTGGACCACCGAGGTCGGCGGCGGCGCGCCGGCCACGATCATCCGCACCCGGTCCCGGCCCGGCACCGGGCCGTCCCACTCGGCGGCCGCGTCCAGCACCATCTGGACCACGGCGGGCGCGCCGCTCAGGAAGGTGACCCCGTGCCGCTCGACCCGGCGCAGGATCTCGGGGCCGTCCACCTTGCGCAGCACGATCTGCCGGGCGCCGAGCCCGGTGAGCGCGAACGGCAGGCCCCAGCCGTTGGCGTGGAACATCGGCAGGGTGTGCAGGTAGACGTCCCGGTCGCCGGCGCCGTAGTGCAGGCCCATCAGTACCGCGTTCAGCCAGATGTTGCGGTGGGTGAGCTGAACACCCTTGGGGCGTGCGGTGGTTCCGCTGGTGTAGTTGATCGTGGCGGTGTCGTTCTCGGAGACGGCGTACCGCCGCGGGGAGGTGTCGACGTCGTAGAGCAGCGCGTCGCTGTCCGCGCCGAGCACGAACGTGTGCTTGGCCGTCACCCCGTCCAGCGCGTCGGCGAGTTCGGGGTCGACCAGCAGGACGGACGCGCCGCTCTGCTCGACGATGTACGACACCTCCTCGGCCTTCAGCCGGAAGTTCACCGGGACCAGCACCCGCCCGTACCCGCTGACCCCGAACAGGGAGGTCAGCAGACGGGCCGAGTTGTGCGACACGACCGCGACCCGCTCGCCCGGCCCGACACCCAGCCGGTCCAGCCCGGCCGCCTGCGCCCGGGCCAGTTCGGCGACCCGGCGGTAGCTCAGTTCGCCCCAGGATTCGGCGGGTTGCACCGGCTCGTCGACGATGCCGACCCGGTCGCCGTAGACCAGCTCGGCCCGGTCGAGGAAGTCCATCACGGAGAGTGGAATCTGCATGCGCCCACTGTCCTCCCCGGGCCGCCCGCCGCATACCCCCGATCGGAGGTGTCACCCGTCGGAGGCCACCGAAGCCGCGGACGCATCCACCGCACCCGCGGACGCACCCACCGCGGCCAGCGCCGCGACCAGCCGGTCCCGGGTCTCGGCCTGGGCGGCGATCCGGCGTTCCAGCACGGCCAGCCGCGCCCGGGCGATCCGCAGCGCCTCGCCGGACGGCGGCTGCGCCAGGACGTCGCCGTCCAGGCAGCCGAGGAACGACCGGACGTCCTCCAGGGTGAGTCCGGCGGCCACCAGCGCGCGGATGTTGCGTACCCGGACGGCTGCCGTCTCCCCGTACTCCCGGTACCCGTTGGGCGCCCGCTCGGCGGCGAGCAGCCCGGCCTGCTCGTAGTGCCGCAGCGCCCGGACCGTCGCGCCCGTCGCCCGCGCCAGCTCACCGATCCGCACCCGTACGGCCCCCGTCCACGCTGCCCGGCACGTCACTTCACGAGCGCGCCCCCGTCCACCGAGAACACTACTCCGGTGACGAAGGAGGCCTGCGGGGAGGCGAGTTGCACGACCGCCCAGGCGACCTCCTCGGCCCGGCCGATCCGGCCCAGCGGGGTGTGCCCGATCTGCCACTCCCGCAGCGCCGCCAGCTGTTCGGGGCCGTACCCGGAGTGCTCGCCGATGGGCGTCTCGATCGCCCCCGGCGCCACCGCCGCGACCCGGATGCCGCGCGGCGCCAGCTCCACCGCCCAGCAGCGGGTGACCGTCTCCAACGCGGCCTTGCTCGCCGCGTACACCGAGTCCCGCGGCCAGCCGCGCTGGCCGATGGCGGTGCTGATGTTGACGATCACGCCCCGGCTCTCGGCGAGCGCGGGCAGCGCGGCCTGGCCGAGCAGGACCGGGGCGACCAGGTTGGTGCCCAGCACGGACTCGACGCCGTCCCGGGTGAAGTCGCCGAGCCCGCCGCCGCGGACGATCCCCGCGTTGTTGACCAGCACGTCCAGTCGCCCGTACCGCTCCAGCGTCTCCCGGACGATCGCCTCCGGTGCGCCCGGCCCGGTGACGTCCGCGACCAGCGGCTCGATCCGCCCCGGGTACCCGGCCGCGGTCTCCGCCAGCGGTTCGGCCCGCCGCCCGACCGCCACCACCCGCACCTGCGGCCCCTGCGCCGCGAACGCCCGCGCGGTCTCCCGCCCGATCCCCGTCCCGGCCCCGGTGACCACCACGACCCGCTGCCGCGTCGCCTCTTCGCCGCTCGCGTCGTTCTCGTTGCTCTCGCCGTTCATGCCGTCACCCTCCGACCCTGCCGCCAACGTCAGGGTCAAGCGGCAGAATGCCCCGCGTAGGAAGATCACAGCGAACGTCACGCACCCACGGGGAGAACCACCATGAGCGACGAACGACCAGGTACCCTCCACGACGCCGTCAGCGGCCTCCCGGCGACCCCGGTCGGCACCGACCCGGGCGAGCCGGGCCCCACCCCGCGTCGGGGCCGGGAGGGCCTGCAGTGACTGCCGCCATCACCGCGAACCCGATAGCCGACGGCCTGCTGCTGCGCCCCTTCGAGGACGCGGACGCACCGGCCCTGATCGAGGTGTACCGGGACGAGACGCTGCGCCACTTCACCCGGATCCCGGTGGGGAACGCCGAACAGGCCGCGCACTGGCTCGAATTGCAGTACCGGGGCCGGGCGGAGGGCCGCCGGTACAGCTTCGCCGTCCTGGAGCCCGGCACGGGCGAACTGGTCGGCAACGTCGCGCTCAAGCGCGGCACCCCGGGCGGGGAGACCGCCGAGGTGGGCTACTGGACGGCGGCCGCCGCCCGCGGCCGGGGGGTGGCCCCGCGCGCGGTCGAGTCGCTGACCGCCTGGGCCTTCGAGGCCTTCGCCGACGACGGCCTGATCCGGATCGACCTGCTGCACCAGGTGGACAACCTCGCCTCCTGCCGGGTCGCGGAGAAGAGCGGCTACGCCTTCCAGGAGGTGCTGACGGCCCTCCCGCCGGAGTTCCCGCTCGACGGCCACCGGCACTCCCGGAAAAGGCTGGACGGATCCGAACAGGCCAGGTGAGAGTATGCGCATGGCTTCTCTGGTACGACATGTGACGATCGACTGCGCCGACCCGTTCGGCCTCGCGGGGTTCTGGGCGCAGGCGCTGGACAGCACCGTGGGCGAGGACGACAACCCGGGCGACGAGGAGGCGCTGGTGGAGTCCGCCGGGGCCTCGCTGCTGTTCATCCGGGTGCCCGACGGCAAGTCGGTGAAGAACCGGGTCCACCTCGACCTCCAACCGCAGGACCGCAGCCGGGACGAGGAGGTGGAGCGCCTGGTCGCCCTGGGCGCGACGGTGCTCGCGGACCGCCGGACCCCGGACGGCAAGGGCTGGGTCACCATGGCCGACCCCGAGGGCAACGAGTTCTGCGTCGAGCGCAGCCAGGCCGAGCGGATCGCCACCGGCAACGCCTGATCTCTCGGCAACGCCTGATCCCTCGGCAACGCCTGAGTTCCCGACAGCACCCGTGTCGTCGGCAGCACCTGAGCGACCGGCAACTCCCGAGCACATCGGGCCCGATCAGGCCGGCCACTCACCCACGGCCGCCCGCCAGTTCCACGAGGACTTGCGCGGGCGGCCGTTCAGTTCCCCGCACCCGGTGCACCAGAGCAGCACGTCCGCCGGCGCGGCGCCGGGCTCGTCCGGGGCGTGCGGGAAGAGGCGGTCGAGGACGAGGACGCAGAGGTCGACGGGGGGGCTGCCAGGGCAGGCCGAGGCCGCGGGCGATGTCGTGGGTGTGCAGGAGGGTCTCGGCGACGCCCATCGCGGCGAAGCCGGGCGGGTCGCAGGGGCCGTGGTGGTAGGCGCGCAGCTCGGGCGGGGCGGCGTCGAGGGCGGTGGCGAGCAGCCGCCCGGCGGCGGTGACGACGGTCAGCACCTGGGCCGGGCCGGTGTCGGGGCGGACGGTGAGGTCGAGCGGCAGGTACCGGTCGGTGGGGCGGGCGGCGAGCTGGCCGGCGTAGGCGAGCAGGTCGTGCGCGAGGTGGGCGGCGGTGTCGCGGCAGCTCCACTCCAGCAGTCCGGCCGGGGCGCCCCAGTCGCGGTCCTCGGTGTGCGGGGTCAGGGCCCGTAGGGAGGCTTCCAGTGCGGTGCGTACCGCGTCGCCGTTGCGCACGATCACTCCTTCGGTGGATCGTCACACGATAGGCCGACGCCCCGAGCCCGCACAGCGCGTCCGTCCGATAATCGACCCTGTCTGACGCCATGTCGCGGCGACCTTCCCGTTACGGCGGCTCCCCGCCCCGGCGAACCCCCGCCGCGACGTCCCCACCACGACGCCCACAGAGACAGGCAGGTACCCCATGGCCAGAATCGCCGTGATCGGCGCCAACGGCACCATCGGCAGCGCCATCGTCGCGGAGGCGGCGGCACGCGGGCACGTGGTCACCGCCGTGGTCCGCGACCCGGACCGCTACCGGGGCGAGGCCGCCTTCGTCGAGCGCGCGGACGTCCTGGACCCGGCGGAGGTGGCCCGGATCGCGGCCGGCCAGGACGTCCTGGTGAGCGCCGTCGGCGGCGGCAACGGCCCGGGCCACCTGGCGCTGATCGAGCCGGCCGCCCGCTCGCTGGTGGAGGGCCTGCGCTCGCTCGGCGAGCGGGCGCCCCGGCTGGTCGCGGTCGGCGGCGCGGGCAGCCTGGAGACCGCGCCGGGCGTGCGGGCCTGGGACGCGCCGGGGCTGCCGGAGCCGGTGCTGCAGACCATGCACGCGCACGGCGCGGCGCTGGACTACTACCGGACGGTCTCCGACGTCCGCTGGACGGTGCTCAGCCCGGCCGCCGAGATCGGCCCGGGGGAGCGGACCGGCCGCTACCGGACGGGGCTGGAACAGTTGCTCACGGACGCCGCCGGGCACAGCCGGATCTCGGTGCCGGACTACGCGGTGGCCCTGGTCGACGAGGTCGACCAGCCCGAGCACATCGGTGAGCGCTACACCTGCTGCTCCCTGTAGCGCCCGACCTGTGGTGCCCCACCGGTGGAGTCCAGACCTGTGGTGCCCCACCCGTGGTGCCCGGCCCGCGGAGCCCGGCCCGGAGCCCCCGGTCAGCCCAGCTGGATCGACCGCTTGGCGAGCCCCATCCAGAACCCGTCGATGACGCTGCGCTGGCTGCCGAGGTCGGCCTCGCCGGCACCGAGGGTGACGAACAGCGGGGCGAAGTGCTCGGTGCGCGGGTGCGCGAGCCGTCCGGCGGGGGCCTTGTGCTCGAAGTCGAGCAGCGCGTCCAGGTCGCGGGCATCCAGGGCGCGCCGGCCCCAGTCGTCGAACTCGGCCATCACCGAGCTGATCCGGCCGTCGCTGCTGAGCGCCCGCAGGTTGTGGGTGAAGAAGCCGCTGCCGACGATCAGCACGCCCTCGTCGCGCAGCGGGGCGAGCCGGCGGCCGATCTCCAGCAGCCGCTGCGGGTCGAGCGTGGGCATGGAGATCTGGAGGACCGGGATGTCGGCCTCCGGGAACATCTCCACCAGAGGGACGTACGCGCCGTGGTCGAGCCCGCGGTCGGGGATGTCCTGGACGGGCGTGCCGGGCGTGCCGGGCGCGCGCAGCAGCTTGCGGACGCGGTCGGCGAGCTCCGGTGCGCCGGGAGCGGCGTACTCGACCCGGTAGTAGTGCTCGGGGAAGCCCCAGAAGTCGTACACCAGCGGCACGGTGGTGACGGCGCCGAGGGCGAGCGGGGCCTCCTCCCAGTGGGCGGAGACCATCAGGATGGCCTTGGGCCGGGGCAGGTCGGCGGACCAGGCAGCCAGTTCACCGGGCCAGATCGGGTCGTCGGCGAGCGGCGGCGCGCCGTGCGAGAGGTACAGGGCGGGCATACGCTCGGGGGCCGCGGTGCTCATGGCGTCCTCCTCCGGGTCGGATGGAAAGAGAAGTAGTTCAAATTTGAACCTCTCTCCACTGACCGTACACCTTGGTTCGAATTTGAACAACGGGAGTAGGCTTCACCACATGTCCACACTGAACGAACCCCGCTGGCTGGACCAGGACGAGATGGCCGCCTGGCGGGGCTTCGTCGTCGCGAGCAACCTGCTCAACCGCCGGCTGGAGCGCCAGCTCAAGGACGACTCCGGCCTCTCGCACCAGCAGTACGAGATCCTGGTGCACCTGTCCGCCGCCCCGGCCGGCTCGCTGCGGATGACCGAACTCGCCGACAAGCTGGTCACCTCCAAGAGCGGCCTCACCTACCAGGTCACCCAACTGGAGCGGATGGGCCTGGTCGCCCGCCGCTCCTGCCCCAGCGACGTGCGCGGCGTCATCGCCGAACTCACCGACCAGGGGCGGGAGACGCTGCGGCAGGCCGCGCCCGGGCACGTCGCCCTGGTCCGCGAGCTGCTGATCGACGTGCTCACCCGCGAGCAGCTGGCCGTGCTCGCCGAGGGCCTCGGCCAGGTCAGCGCCCGGCTGCGCCTCGACGACACGCCCTGACCCCCACGCCCTGACCCAGGCCCGGTGACCCCACGTCCTGACCCAGGCCCTGATCCGCTCCCGGCCGAGCACCCGAGCACCCGAGCACCCTGGCCCGCGTGGCCAGGCGCTCGGCTGAGCGCCCGTCCGCGCGCCCGGCTACGCCCGGCTAGGCGTCCGGCCGGGCGCCCCCGCCGAGCGCGGCCGCCCGCCCCCGCAGCAGCTCCCGCTCCCGCTCGTTGCGGGTCAGCTCCGCCGCGCGCTCGAACTCCGTCCGGGCCTCCGCCGCCCGCCCGAGCCGGGCCAGCAGATCGCCCCGCACGCTCGGCAGCAGGTGGTACCCGCGCAGCGCCGGCTCCGCCGCCAACTCGTCCACCAGCTCCAGCGCGGCCGCCGGGCCCTGCGCCATCGAGACGGCCACGGCCCGGTTCAGCGCCACCACGGGGGACGGCGTCAGCACCAGCAGCCGCCCGTACAGCGCGGCGATCGTCGCCCAGTCGGTGTCCTGGTAGCGCGCCGCCTTGGCGTGGCAGGCGGCGATCGCGGCCTGCACCGCGTACGGCCCGGTGCCGGCCCGCCCCAGCGCGTCGAAGCCCCGCCGGATGAGCAGCCCGTCCCAGCGGGTGCGGTTCTGCTCCGCCAGCAGGACGGGCCGTCCATCGGGCCCCGTCCGGGCGGCCGTCCGCGAGGCCTGGAACTCCAGCAGCGCGGCCAGCCCGTGCACCTCCGGTTCGGCGGGCATCAGCCCGGCCAGCACCCGGGCCAGCCGCAGCGCGTCCTCGCACAGCTGCGGGCGCAGCAGGTCGTCCCCGGAGGTGGCCGAGTAGCCCTCGTTGAAGACCAGGTAGATGACCTCCAGCACCGAGGAGAGCCGCTCGGTGCGGTCCTCCCCGTACGGCACCTCGAACGGTATCCGGGCCGTGGCCAGCGCCCGCTTGGCCCGGACGATCCGCTGGGCCACGGTCGGTTCGGGCACCAGGAACGCCCGGGCGATCTCCGGTGTGGTCAGCCCGCCGAGCAGTCGCAGGGTGAGTGCGATCCGGGCCTCCGCGGACAGCACCGGGTGGCAGGCGGTGAAGATCAGCCGCAGCAGATCGTCGTCGATGTCGTCCGGCTCGACCGGTTCCGGGGGCGGGACGTCCTCCAACGACCGCCCCACCTCGGCGAGTTTGCGGGCGTACACGTCCCGGCGGCGGACCAGGTCGATCGCCCGGTGCTTGGCGGCGGCCGTCAGCCAGGCGCCCGGATTGTCCGGGACGCCCGACCGTGGCCACTGCTCCAGCGCGGCCACCAGGGCGTCCTGCGCCAACTCCTCGGCGATGCCCACGTCCCGCACGATCCGGGTGACCCCGGCGATGATCCGTGCGGACTCGATCCTGAACACCGTCTCGACGGCCGCCGCCGCATCCCTCTCCGTCACGGGCACCCATCAGAGCAGCCGGCGGAGAGGGAGGCAAACACCACCACGGTTACGGCTGCGGCATCTCCTCGATCTGCCGGACCTCCGCCTCGACCGTCCAGCTCGCCGGGTGGGTGCTCAGGAAGCGGCGGGTCCACTCCAGGGCCTCCGCCTTGTCCTTGCACTGCAGGATGGCGTAGCCGCCGACGACCTCCTTGGTCTCGGTGAACGGCCCGTCGGTGTAGCCGACCTTCCCGTTGCTCCAGGTGACCCGGGTGCCCTGGGCGGTCGGGGTCAGCCCGGAGGTCTCCAGCATCACCCCGGCCTTGGTGATCTCCTCGAACAGGGCCCCCATCCGCTTGTCGAAGTCCGGGTCGGGCTCGAACCCGGCAGCGGCCTGCTCGTCGATACGGATCAGCGTCATGAAGCGCGGCATGGTGACTCCTCGGTCGGACGGGCGGGGCCTCTCCCCACCTCTCACCCCTGCGTCGAACGGGCCGGCGCCGGATCGACACCGGCCCGGAAATATCTTTCTCCGCCCTCGCCGGCCTCGCCGCCCGGGGCTCCCGCCGGGGCCTACCGGGGCCTACCGGGCGGCCGGGGCCGGCTGCGGGGCGCAGAGCAGGGCCGCGCGCAGGTCGAGCCGGTCCCGCAGGCGGGCCAGGTTGCGGCCGGTCAGCTCCTCGATCCGGCGGATCCGATAATGAACGGTATTGACGTGGATGTGCAGCGACTCGGCCGTCCGCGCCCAGGAGCCGTCGTGGTCCAGGAAGACCGCCAGGGTGCCCAGCAGCGAGACGCTGTTCTCCCGGTCGTGGGCGGTCAGCGGGGCCAGCAGCCGGGCGTGGAAGGCGGCCGTCACCTCCGGTGGGATGCCGCGCAACAGCCCGTCCAGCGAGTCCAGTTCGGCGGCGCTGCCGACCGGCCCGGCCGAGCCCTCCAGCACGTACCTGGCCTGTATCAGCGCCGCCCGCAGTGCGGCGGGCTCGGGCGGGACGGCCGGCCCGACTCCCACCCGTAGGGTGCGCCGGCCGGTCAGCCGGGCCTGCAGCGCGGGGCGGGCCTGGCGCAGCCGTTCGGCGACCTGCTCGGCCGGCGCGGCCACCAGCGCGGCGGACCGCCCGGCGCGGTCCGTCCCGGTGGCGTACGGTACGCCGAGCGGGTGAAGTGCCTCGGCCAGCGCGTGCGCGGCCCAGGCTGCGGGCACGCCCCCGTCCGCCGCGCCCTCGCCTCCCGCGCCCCCGTCCGCCGCGCCCTCGCCGCCCGTGCCCACGCCTCCCGCGGTCCCGTCCGCCCGGCCGCCGTCGATCCGCGCGGTGACCGCCACCAGCGCCTCGGCCCCGCCCAGTCCGCAGGCGGCGAGCGGCCCGGCGAGCCCGCCCTCCCCGGCGAGCGCGTCCAGCAGCCGCCCGGCGGCCCGGCGCCGGGCGCCCGCGGCGGCGTGGGCACGGGCGGCGAGCGGGGCGAGCAGGTCGGCCAGGCCCTGCAGCATCGGTTCGGCCGCCGCCGTACGCAGGTGCGGGCGCAGCCGCCAGCCGTCGAACGGCGAGCCGTCCTGCGGTCCGACCGGCAGCCCGGTGTCGCCGCGCCCGGCGGCGGCCGGGGCGGGTGTGGCGGTGGCGGCGACGGCCCGGCCGCCGATGGTGGTGATCGAGCAGTCCGGCACCCCGAGCCGGCCGACCGCGTGGGCCAGCACCTCACCGGCCCCGGCGTCCGCGCGCAGCAGGTCGAGCAGCTCGCGCCGGACGGTCTCCGGGATCGCCGCCGTGTCCTGGGCGCCGGCCCGCAGGTCGCCCCAGAGCCGCAGGTAGACCCGGTCGGTGACGGCGCGGAAGCTGACCCCGGCGGGCACCGCCAGCAGCGGGATGCCGTGGGTGCGGCAGGCGTCGGCGAGGCTGTCCGGGATGCTGCCGTGGGTGCCCTCGCCCGCCAGCAGCGCCGCCACGCCCGCGCTGCGCAGGGCGGTGGCGAAGCGCAGCGCGCCGGAGGCGTCGGCGGGCTGCCACCAGACCAGGCCGGTGAGGACGAGTTCGCCGGGCTGGAGGTAGCGGGCCGGGTCCTGGAGGTCGGTGGAGCTGACCCCGGTGATCGGGCGGTCGAGCAGGTCCGGTGTGCCCCAGGCCAGGCGGATGTCCAGGTCGTCGAGGTGCAGCAGGTCGCCGACGATCATCTCTCGCTCATCTCTCGCTCGCTCTCGCCCTTGTGCGCTGGACGGGACCACGTCTCGCACGTGCAAGGTTCAGGTGCGCACAGGCGTCGTAAATGCAGGTGGGGCGGCGGCAATTCTTCTTGTCGGATCATCCAGCGAGGGGGCCCCGGAGTGGTGCGGGGAACCAGTCGTCCGCCCGATTGCCGGGTTGCTTCAATCGGTGCGGGGCGCGTCGAGCCGTCTCCTCCGGCGCGCCCCCTCCGAGTCCGCAGATGCTGGCTGAAAGTGTTCCGACCCATCGCAGATGCCGCTGAAATAATCCCTTCAGCGCCGCAGCTGCGAATGTCCTGGACTCCCCTCGGGTAACCCTCTCCCGGGCCGCGGCGCCGCGGCCCGGGAGGAGGGAGCATCATGACCCCGTCGAGACCCACCGTCCGGCTGCACGGTCACCTCGACCGGCCCGCCGAACTGACGGTCGAGCAGCTGCGCACCCTCCCCGCGCACCGCGTCGAAGTCGGCTTCGACTGCCTGTCCGGGGGCGAGCAGCGGCACGGTTACGAGGGGCCCACGCTCTGGGATGTGCTGCGCGCCGCCCGGCCCCGGATCGACTTCTCCGGCCGCAAGCAGCGGCTGCGCTTCCTGGTGTCGGTCAGCGGTGCGGACGGCCACCGGGCCGTGGTGTCGTGGGCCGAGATCGACCCCGACTTCGGTGGCCAGCGGATCCTGCTGGCCACCAGCATGGACGGCGCCCCGCTGGACGCCGCCGGCCCGCAGCTCGTCGTCCCCGACGACCACTGCGGCGCCCGCTACGTCAGCGGGGTCACTGCCGTCTGGCTCGGCCCCCTGGGCGAACCGGCGGCCTGAGCCCGGCCCCGGCCCCGGCCCGAGCCCTGGCCCTGACCTGAGCCCCGACCCGAGCCCCGGCCGGAGCCCGGAAGTCGGCCGCCGCCCGCCCGCCGCGGCCCCCTGGTGGCGGGGTCGCGGGCGGTGCGGTAAAGCCGCTCGCCGGGCGGTGATTTCCGTGCCAACATGCCCCATATGGGGACGATTCTGCACGGTGCTCTCGTCACACTCCGCCCGGCCACGTCCGACGACGTCCCGGCCCTGGTGGTCATCCGCGGCACGCCCGAGGTGTTCGCCCGCTGGAGGGGCGGCGACGACCTGGCCGCCGCGGTCGCCACCGATCTGGAGGAGCCCGACACCGAGACCTTGGCCGTCGAGCTGGGTGGCCGGGTGGTCGGTGCCATCCAGTGGTACGCCAACAACGACGACGAGTACCGGCACGCCGGCATCGACCTCTACCTGGACCCGGAGGTGCACGGCCTGGGCCTGGGCACCGACGCCGTCCGCACCCTGGCCCGCCACCTGGTGCACGTCCACCACTACCACCGGCTGATCATCGACCCGGCCGCGGACAACATCGCCGCGATCCGCTGCTACAGCAAGGTCGGCTTCCGCCCGGTCGGCACCATGCGCCAGTACGAGCGCGGCCCGGACGGCACCTGGCACGACAACCTGCTGATGGATCTGCTCGCGGACGAACTGGTCGAGGGCTGACGGCGCACCTCGGCACCCCCGACGACGGGTGCAAGGGTGTACAGACATCTTGTCTCTCACCCACCCAGACCTGTACAGACATCTCATGGCCACAGTTGCGATCGCAACTGATCTCCTGGCGTTCTTCCCGACGTACCGGGCAGTAGCTACCGTTCCGCTGCCATCCCCGACGGCCGCCACCCCCGGCGCCGTCGGGCCCGCAGGGTAGACGAATCCCCAGGAGAACGCCCATGCTCTCGCGCCGTACGGCCACCGCCCTCACCTCGGCGGCCGCCGCCGCACTGCTGTTCGGCGGTACCGCCCCGACCGCCTCCGCCGGCACCCAGGCAGGCGCGACCACGCTGTCCGTCCTCGCCTTCAACGTCGACCTCGGCACCGCCGTCGTCGACAGCACCCAGAACGAGCAGGCCGCCCGCCGCACCCCGGTGATCGAGCAGATCGTCCGTCAGCACAACGCCGATGTGGTCGTCCTGGACGAGCAGTTCAACAACAGCTCGACCGCCGACATCAACAGCAAGCTCGCCGACCTCTACCCGTACCGCACCCCGGTGGTCGGCCAGACCTGCTCCGGCGGCGGCTGGACCGGCGTCAGCGGCAACTGCTCCAGCTCGTGGTTCGTCATCAACGGCGGCACGATGATCCTCTCCAAGTACCCGATCACCGCCCAGTACGCGCACGTCTTCGCCAACTCGACCTACGGCACCTGGGACTACCACGCCGACAAGGGCGCGGCGCTGGTCCGGGTGAACAAGAACGGCAGCTCCGCCTGGGTCGTCGGCACCCACCTGCAGGCCGACGAGTCGGACGTCTCCACCGACACCACCCAGTCCACCCGGCTCGGCCAGCTCGCCGAGATCCGCGCCTGGGTCGACGGGATCGTCGGCAGCAGCGCACCGGTCCTGATCGGTGGCGACCTCAACGTCGAGTACTTCCACGGCCAGAGCCGCGGCGACTACGCCAACGCCCAGTCCGCCGTGGGCGGCGTCCTCGGCACCCCGGCCACCGATCCGAGCCAGCCGCGGACCACCATGGACTGCCCGGTCTCCGCGTGGTGTCAGTACATGGCGGACGTCGAGACCTTCCCCAAGGACTACCGGGACGACCTCGACTACCTCGGCTACCTCAACGCCCCGGGCCGCCCGGTGCCGGCCGCGATGTCCACCGTGAAGGTCGACTTCGACCCGCAGGCGGGCTGGACCCCGGGCGGGCAGGACACCCTGGCCCCGAGCGACCACTACCCGGTCGAGGCCACCTTCCAGCTGAACTGACCCAGGCCCGATCCGGTCTGACGGAACGTCAGACCAGGGCTGTGGCGGTGACTCCGGCCGTGACTGCGGCCGCCCGGTCCGGCGCCGGGCAGCCGCAGGAGCGCCGCAGCACCAACCGCGCGGGGAAGGTCCGCGCACCGGTGGAGCACCGCTCGGCCCCGCCGAGCACCAGGTCCACCGCGGCGCGGGCCATCTCGTCCTGCGCGGTCGCGACGGTGGTCAGCGCCGGGCCGGCGATCACCGCCTCGGCGATGTCGTCGAAGCCGGCCACCGCCAGCTGCTCCGGCACCCGGATGCCCAGGTCGTCGGCGGCCCGCAGCAGGCCGATCGCCTGGTCGTCCGTCGTGCAGAACACGGCGGACGGCCGGTCGGGCCGCGCCAGCAGGGTGAGCGCCTCGGCGTGCGCCCGGACGCGGTCGAACGGCGCCGGGACGAGCCGGCCCTCGGTCGCCAGCCCGGCCTCGGCCAGGGCGGCGGCCCAGCCGGCCGTCCGCCCGGTGACCGGGTCGTGCGGGCTGAGCGCGAGGGTGCCGCCGAAGCAGTGCACCTCGGCGTGGCCGTGCCCGAGCAGGTGCCGGACCACCTCGCGGGCGCCGCCCTCGTCGTCCGCCACCACCGCGACGCCGTCGGCGCTCTCCGCCCGGTGGTGCAGCAGCACGACCGGCGTGCCGTCGCCCACGTCGAAGCCGGTGAGTCCGGGCGTGGCCGGGTCCTGGGTGACCAGGATCAGCCCGTCCACCTGCATGCCGAGGAACGCGCGGATGTAGTGCGCCTCGCGCTCGTCCACGTAGTCGGAGTTGCCGATCAGCAGCAGCCGGCCGTGCTCGGCGGCGGCCTGTTCGACCGCGTGCGCGAGCCCGGCGAAGAACGGCTGGCGGGCGTCCGGTACGACCATGCCGAGCAGGTCGGTCCGCCGTCGCGCCATCGCCTGGGCGACCCGGTTGGGGCGGTAGCCCAGTTCCTCGACCGCCGCGAGCACCCGCGCCCGGGTCGCTGGCGCCACCGGCCGCGGCCCGTCGTTGATCACATAACTCACGACCGCCGTGGACGTCCCCGCCACCCGCGCCACATCGTCCCGTGTCACCCTCGCCATGCCCGCGAGCCTACACAGCACCCCCGACCGGCCCGGGTTCCCACCGCCGCCGCCCCGATCGGGCCCTGATCGGCCGCCTGCGGCTGCGGCGCCCGCAGCCCGGCACCGAGGGTGGCGGGACAGCCGCCAACGTGGTGCTGCAGTTCATGGCGGCGGCGATGTGGGCGCGGGAGCTGTCCGTGCCGGCGCCGACGGCCCCGGACGGGTGAATCCCGCTCAGGACGTGCGGTCCGCTCAGTACGTATGGTCCGCGGTGACGTCCGCCGAGAGGGTGTCGGCGAGGGCCCGGGCGGCGGGGTCGCGGTCGTCGGCGGGGGCCGGGGTGGCGGCGGGGGAGTGCCGGGCGGCGGCGATCTTCAGCTCCTGGTAGCCGCGGAAGCCGAGCCGCTGGCAGGCCCGGACCACGGAGGAGGGCGCGGTGCCGGCCAGCGCGGCCACGTCGCTGACGCTCAGGTGCACCAGGTCGGCGCCCCGGTCGAGCACCACCTGGGCGACCCGCGGTCTCGCTGACCGCCTACGGCCTGGTGGTGTGGGCGCAGTCCCGGGGAGACCTGGCGACGATCGCGGCGCTGCGTGAGACCAGCATCGTGATCGCCGCCCTGATCGCCACCGTGGTCTTCCGGGAGCGCCTCGGACGGCTGCGGCTGACCGCCAGCATCGCCGTGCTGGCGGGGATCGCCGTCCTGGAACTGGCCCGGCCCTAGGGGGTGTTGGACCGTGCCGGGGCCTACTCCTGCTCCGGCACGATCACGGTCAGCGCGGTGGTCAGCAGCTCGAAGCCCAGCGATGCGTAGAGCCGGCGGGCCGGGTTGCCCTCGGTGACGGCCAACTGGATCTCGGCGAGCCCGCGTTCGGCGGCGTCGGCGACCGTCAGGCGTAGCAGGTCCGCGCCGAGGCCCCGGTAGCCGAGCTCCGGGTGGCGGAAGACCTCGCCGACCCACGGCACGCCGTCGCGGTGGGTGAGGATGAGCCCGGCCACCACCCGGTCGTCCGCGTCCACGGCGAGCAGGCTGGACGGCAGCACCGGCCCGATGACCTCCCCGGCGAGCAGCGGGGTGAGCCGCTCCGCCAGCGCCTGCCGGTCGTCGCCCGCGAAGTGGTCCGGGTGCCCGGGGGCGAACGCGGCCCGCCAGGCCGCGAACAGTTCCTCGGGCGCGCGGTCGCAGGGCACGGCCCGCAGGCCGTCCCGCAGCGGCGCCCCGGCCCAGTCGGCGGGCGGGGCGTCGGCGACCAGGTCGCGCCGCATGACGTGGGCGTGCCGGAGCACGGTCGCGCCGTGGTCCAGCAGGGCCTGGCCGAGCTCGGCGGTGCCGGACACCACCCACCCGGCCATCTCGGTACGGATGAACTCCACCGGGTCGGTGCCGCCGCTCCCGTCCACCACCTCCAGCAGGTCGGCCCAGGGCCGACCCGCCCGCTCGCCCGGGAGGTAGCGCACCACCGCCGCGCCCTCGCCGTTCCGTCCGATCACCCGGTCAGTCTCGGTCACATCCAGCCCCATTCGCACGATAGTTCGTCCGCCGTCATGCTCGGCGAGACCGCGCCCCCGGGCAACCGAATTGCCGGTCCGCCCCCGTTCGTCAGCCCGCCCCCGCTCGTCAACCCACCACCGCGGCCCGGACGCAGAGCACGTCCGGCAGGTGGGAGAGCAGCGGCGCCCAGCTCTCGCCCTCGTCGTGGCTGCCGTAGACGTCGCCGGTCCGGTTGCCGAAGTAGATCCCGGCCGGGTCGGCGTCGTCGGTGCGCAGCGCGTCGCGCAGCACGATGCCGTAGTGGTCCTCGCCGGGCAGGCCGTTGGCGAGCGGCTGCCAGCTGGTGCCGCCGTCGGTGGTGCGGAAGATCCGGCAGCGGCGGCCGGGCGGGATGCGGTCGTCCGAACCGCCGAGCGGGAACAGGTAGGCCGTGTCGCCCCGGCGGGGGTGGGCGGCGACGGCGAAGCCGAACTCGGCGGGCAGCCCGTCGACGATGGAGTGCCAGTTCGCGCCCCAGTCGTCGCTGCGGTAGACGCCGCCGTGGTTCTGCAGGTACAGGCGGTCGGGGTGGACCGGATCGGCGGCGATCTTGTGCACGCACTGGCCGAACTCGGGGTACTGGCTCTCCTCCGGGAAGAACTCGGCGCGCAGGCCGGTGTTGGAGGGCTCCCAGCTGTCACCGCCGTCCTTGCTGCGGTAGACGCCGCCGCTGGAGACGGCGACCAGCAGCCGCTGCGGGTCGCGCGGGTCGGTGACGATGGTGTGCAGGCCCTGGCCGCCGTACCCGGCGCCCCACACGGGCCGCTGCGGGTGGTTCCAGAGCGACTCGACCAGGCTGAAGGTCTCGCCGCCGTCCTCGGAGCGGAACAGCGCGGCCGGCTCGGTGCCGGCGTAGACGACGCCGGGGGCCTCCGGGCCGGCCGGTTGGAGCTGCCAGACCCGGGTGAGCGAGGCGCCGGTGGACTCGGGGAAGCGGATCGCCGGCTGCGGCGGCTCGTACCAGGTGGTGCCCAGGTCGTCGGAGCGCCAGACCGACGGCCCCCAGTGGCTGCTGTCGGCGCCGACCAACAGCCGGGTGCGGCCGTCGCGGCGGTCGACGGAGACGGAGTAGATCGCGTTCATCCGGAAGTGCGGCCCGCTGAACTCCCAGTCCAGCCGGTCGCGGCTGCGGCCGAGAAAGAGGCCCTTCCCGGTTCCGACGGCCAACAGCACCTCGGTCATCCCTCACACCACCTGGTCACGAGCACGGCCCCCCCGGGACGGCCCCCGACCGCCAGTGTCCCGCCGTCCACCGGTGGTCACGTCGCGCCGCGCCCGGGGTCCGTGTACTCACCCCCGGTTCACCCCCGGCAGCCCTCCAGCAGCCGCAGCCACACCTCGCTGATCGTCGGGTACGAGGGGACGGCGTGCCAGAGCCGGTCGATCGGCACCTCGCCGACCACCGCGACGGTCGCCGAGTGCAGCAGTTCGGCGACCCCGGGGCCGACCAGGCAGGCGCCGACCAGCACCTCCCGGTCCAGGTCGAAGACCACCCGGGCCCGGCCGCGGTAGCCGTCGGCGTACAGCGAGGCCCCGGCGACGGCGCCGAAGTCGTGGTCGACGTTCTTGACCCGCAGCCCGGCCCGTTCGGCGGCCGCCAGGGTCAGGCCGACGGCGGCGACCTCCGGGTGCGTGAACACGACCTGCGGCGCGCCCGCACTGTCGGCCGACGCGGCGTGCGCGCCCCAGCGGGAGGTGTCCAGCGCCCGCCCCTGGGTGCGGGCCACGATCGCGGCGCCGGCGATCCGGGCCTGGTACTTGCCCTGATGGGTGAGCAGCGCCCGGTGGTTGACGTCCCCGGCGGCGTACAGCCACTCGCCGTCGACGCCGAGCACGGTGCAGCTGTCGTCCACGTCCATCCAGTCGCCCGGCTTCAGCCCGACCTGCTCCAGCCCGACGTCGGCGGTGCGCGGGGCCCGCCCGGTCGCGTACAGCACCTCGTCGGCGGTCAGTCGCTCCCCGCCGTCGAGCGTCAGGACGACCGGTCCGGCGCCGTCCGCCCGCTCCAGCGCGGTGACCTCGGTCCCGAAGCGGAGGTCGACCCCGGCCTCCCGCAGGCCCTCCGCGACGAGCTCGCCCGCGAACGGTTCCATCCGCGGCAGCAGCCTGTCGCCGCGCACCAGCAGGACCACCTCGGAGCCGAGCGCCCGCCAGGCGGTCGCGAGCTCCACCCCGACCACGCCGCCGCCGACCACCGCCAGGCGGCCGGGCACGGCCGGGGCGGCGGTCGCCTCCCGGTTGGTCCACGGGTGGGCCTCGGCCAACCCCGGCACGCCGGTGGGGAGCACCGGCCGGCTGCCGGTGCACACGGCGACGGCGTGTCGGGCGGTGAGCGTCCGCTCGGTGCCGTCCTCGGCCTCCACGGTGACGGTCCGCACGCCCGCCAGCCGGCCGTGGCCGCGCACCAGCTCGATGCCGGTGTCCCGCAGCCACTGCACCTGGCCGTCGTCGTTCCAGTGCGAGGTGAAGGAGTCCCGCCGGGCCAGCACCGCGGCCGGGTCCAGCGTCCGGTCGCCGACCGCCTCCCGGGAGCCGGCCACGGCGCGGGCGTCGGCCAGCGCGGCCACCGGGCGCAGCAGCGCCTTGCTCGGCATGCAGGCCCAGTACGAGCACTCGCCGCCGACCAGTTCGGCCTCCACGACCACCGTGCGAAGCCCGGCGGCGGCCGTCCGGTCGGCGACGTTCTCGCCGGTCGGGCCGGCCCCCAGGACGATGACGTCGTACTCCTCGGGTGTGGTGGTCATGCCCGGTCCTCCGTGGTGTCGATGGCCACCCCGGCCCGCAGGGCGAGGGTGACGGGCGTGCGCTCGCAGGCGTCGATCAGCCGGGCGCGCTGGGCGTCGTCCAGCGCGCCGGTGAGGGCGACCCGCCGGGAGATCCGCCCGTGGAGGCCGTTCGTCTCGTACCCGAGCCTGACCTGGACGGCCTCCAGCGGCCACTTCTTGCGCTCCGCGTACATCCGCAGGGTGATCGCGGTGCAGGAGCCGAGCGAGGCGAGCAGCAGGGCGAACGGCTCCGGCCCGCTGTCCGAGCCGCCGCGCCGCACCGGCTCGTCGGCGGTCAGCGGGTGGGTGCCGGCCTTGACGTCCACGTGGAACGGCGCGTCGGTGGTGCTGCCGGTCACGACGGCGGTGGTGACCCGCTTGAACTCCGGGTCGGCGGTGGACGGTTCGGCCGCGCGGCCGGTGTGTTGCTTGCTCATCGAAGGCTCGCTTTCCGTTCGGATCCGGCCTCCCCGCCGGACCGGCGCCGTGCCGCGTGCCCGGCGCCGTGCCCATCCTGCGACGTCAGCCCGGGTTCGCGCAGACGAACACGCAGACGAACACGCAGACGAACGCGTAGGCGGGCACGCAGCCGAACGCGTCGCGACGTTCCGGGCCCCGACGGCGGGTCAGAGCGCCGCGAGCTCTGCCAGCACCGCCGCCGTGTCGGCCGGGCGGGAGAACATCGGCCAGTGCCCGGTGGGCAGTTCGCGCAGCTCCCAGTTCGGCCCGTCGAGCCCGACGAACCACGGGTGGCCCGCCGCGACCATCGCGTGCACCCGGGCGAGCGGGAACGAGCAGGACACCAGCGCCTGTGGGAGCCCGGCCGCGGCGCCGGTCAGCCGCAGCCGATCCCGGTACGCCCCGGCCGGGTGGGGGGTGGCCCGCTCGCGGATCCGGGCCAGCGCGGCCTCGTCCAGGCCCTCCTGGTCGGCGCCGTTGGCGGCGAGGTCGGCCCAGGACGGCATCGGGAGCCGACCGCCGACCACCGAGGCGTCGGCCAGCGCGCGGTAGTCGGGCCGCCAGATGTCGTACAGCGAACCGCCGTCGACCACCGGGCCGCTGTCCAGGTAGACCACCCGGCGGATCCGCTCCGGCATCCGGTCCGCGACGCCGCCCACCGGGGCGCAGGCGCCGCTGTGCGCGACCAGCACCACCTCCCACAGGTCCTCGCGGACGAGCAGGTCGGCCAGCGCGGCGACGTGTTCCGCCAGCCCGATCGGCCCGGCGTCGCCCGCGCGCTCCGCCACCCCCGGCAGGGTCACCGCATGGACGGTGTGCCCGGCGGCGCGCAGCGGCGCGGCGACCTCGTCCCAGGCCCAGGCGCCGAGCCAGAAACCGGGGACCAGTACGAACGTGCTCATGGTGGATCGCTCCTCGTCGTCGGGCAGGACCTCCGTCGCCGACGACTCTAGGATCGAATCCGGACGGATTCTGTCCGGATTGCCGGTCGGGCCCGGAAGAAGGGCCCGGAAGAAGGGCGCGGGTCCGGGCGCCGGCGGCGCGGCTCACCGCCTGGAGCTGAACGCGCGAGGCCCGGGTAGTCGCACTCCCCGGGCCCCGGATCCGGCGGGCCCTGGAGCCGGCTGGCTCAGGCCTGGCCCTCGGCCGCCTGCTCCTGCGCCACCCTGCGCTTCACCTCGACCATGTCCAGCTCCCTGGCCTGGCCGATCAGGTCCTCGAACACCGCCTCCGGCAGTGCGCCGGCCTGCGAGAAGACGAGCACGCCCTCACGGACGATCGCCAGCGTCGGGATCGACTGGATCCCGAACGCGGAGGCCAGCTCCTGCTGCGCCTCGGTGTCCACCTTGGTGAAGACGAGGTCCGAGTGGCGCTCGGCCGCCTTCTCGTAGACCGGGGCGAACTGGCGGCACGGCCCGCACCACCCGGCCCAGAAGTCGATGAAGACGAAGTCCTTGCCCTCCGGGCCGGGGACGATGTCGTCGAAGTTCTCCTTGGTCAGCTCGACCGTGCTGCTCATCTCGCGATTCCTTCCCTTCCGGAGGTGACGCCACAGATCATGTGCCCGCGACAACCGCGCGCCTCGACGGGGTATTCCGACGCCACGCCGGCGGGGCCGGCGCCGCCGGCACGGCCGCGGTGCTCACCACCGGGGGCACGCCCTCCGTCGTGGCCGCCGCTGAGCAGTTCGGCGTCACGGCCCGGGCGCCGGCGCCCGGGCCGCCATCGGCGTGGACGGCGAACCCCGGGGCAGCCGGACGGCCATTCAACTCGCGGTCGTCCAGGGCTGGTTGACCGGCCGGCCGGTCGCCGTCCCGGCGCGCCGCCACGCCTGTGTCACACCGCCGGATCGAGGTCCGGGTGAACCTCGTACCCCTCCAGTCGCTCGATCCGGGCCGGCCCCTGCACGCCGGGCCAGCGCGGGTTCGGCGTGCCCTCGCCGGTCAGGTGCTCCCGCTGCCAGATCCCGCGCCAGCCGACCCGCATGGCCGGCTCGAAGCTGTGCCACCGCCCGCACGGGCACGGCCGCAGCACCCGCGCGCAGGTCCGGCAGAGCTCGGCCCGGCCGTGTCCGGTCGGGCGCGACACCGCCGGCCCCTCGTCCCCGCAGGCCGGGCAGCCGGGCAACTCGGCGCCGTCCAGCAGCGCGTTCTGCCGCCGGACGTAGTCGGGCAGCCGCAGCGGCGGGTGCACGAAGGGGTCGAGCCGCCAGGTCGAGTCCGCCGAGCCCCACCAGGGGCGGTCCCACCACACCGGCTCCGGTGGCCTCCGCCGCCCGGCCCGCTTCTCCGCCCGCCGCTGCGCCGCGTACTCCGCCGCCCGGGCCAGCCACAGCACCCGCGCCTCGTGCAGCTCCTCCACCGCCCGCACCAGCGAGTCCGGGTCCGCCTCCAGCAGCCGGGGCATCCGGGCACTGAGCGTGAGGTGGTGGTAGGTGGCCCGGAAGCCGTAGGGCGCGAAGCAGGTCAGACAGGTCCGCAGGGCGTGGAGCCGCCGCTGCGGGGCGAGCCGCCCGTCGTGCACGAGCGCCCGGTGTGTCAGAAAGCTGGTCACCGCTGCTCCCCGGCCCAATGTGCGGTCGGCGGCCGGAAGTCCCGAAGGCCCTTCACGCCGTTGCTGTCCGCGATCCGCCGTACCGCCGTGTCCACCGTCACCGGAGGATCATGCCGGACCGGGCGGGCGTACGGCCATGCGGTTTCGCCGGACGCGGTGACTCTGTGCAGCCGGGGGCAGCTGCGGTTTCCTCAGGCGGCTGCGCCTGCTCTGGTGTTCACGGTGGGTGCGGCGCACTCTGGAGGAGTAACCGATGGAGGTGATCCGCCATGCAGACGCTGGTCGGTTGGCACATCGAGATGGAGTTTCGGGAGGACGGCCCGCGGACGACCGCCGCGGCCATGCTCAGGCTCCGGGACGGCAGCGAACTCCGGGCCCACGGCTACAGCAGCCGCCACCCGTCGGACCCGGAACAGCTGCGGGTGGGCGAGGAGATCGCGGGGGCCCGGGCGCTCAACGACCTGGCCTCGCAGCTGCTCACCAAGGCCCACGGCGAGATCCAGGAGGTCAGCCCGGTCCCGACCCACCCACTGACGTGACCGCCCCGCACTCGGACGGCCCCGCCGGACGGGAGTCGTACCGCCCGCGCATCCCGCTGATCTGCCCGCGCTGCGGGCACGAGCAGCGGGTCGTGCCCGGCGGCCCCGACCGGACGATCAAGGTCGTGCACCTGGCGACCGGACGGGAGGCGTGCGAACCCGACGACCTGGCGAAGGCACCGGACGACGGGCTCTGAGCCGGACGACGGGCTCGGACCGAAACCGCTGCGACGCCGAGTGCCGGGGCCGGCCGCATCCGGCTCCCGGCACTCGACGGGCTCAGTTGACCTCAGTTGACGCAGTACGTCGTCGGCAGCCGCCACTCCGGCCCGACCAGCCGCTGCTCCAGCTCGTTGAGCGTGATCCGGATGCCGACCGTCCCGGCCAGACCGACCCGGAACCGGCTGCGGGCCAGCGCGATCAGCGCCGTCAGGCCGTACTTGTTGATCAGCGAGGTGCGGTAGCGGGCCGTCGCGTCCGGGTCGCAGAGCCGTGCGTGGGCCGGCACGCTGCGCCCGGTCGGGCGTCCGTGGGCGTCGCAGGGGCCGACCAGCACCCGGGGGCGGCGCCGGATCCGTTCGGCCTCGCCGGAGTGGGCGGGCGTCCAGATGCCGAGCGCGGTGCCGTCGGGCACCACCCAGATCTGTGAGTCCTGCCGCCTGCCGTCCTCGTCGAAGGTGGTGAGCAGGAGGTATCTGCTGTCGGCGAGCTGGTCGGTTCGGTCGTGCACGATGTCCTCCCTCTGGCGTGGGGGGCCGGGGGCCGCAGGTCAGTGCCCGTGGCCCTCGGTGATCTCGCGGTACTCCTCGGCGGTGGGCTTGGCGATCCGGGCGTGCTCGCCGTGGAATCCGCGGGACAGCCTCGCACGCGTGCGGGTGAGCACACCTGCGGGGTGGGCGACTCCATTCTCGTCGACCGGGGCCCGCAGTTCGAGGGGGCGGGGCTGCTCGTGTGCCGTGAGCCGGTGCAGTTCGGCGGGCGCGAGCCCGGCGTGCACCTCGGCGAACTCGCCGTGCGGCAGGCGTTTGATGACGCCGGTCTCGCGCCCGTGCAGCACCTTGTCACGGTCGCGACGCTGGAGGCCCAGGCACCAGCGCTTGGTGATGACGAAGACGGCCACCGGGACGACGAAGAAGCCGATCCGCACCGCGTAGGTGATCGCGTTGAGCGACAGGTGCAGATGGGTGGCGATGAGGTCGTTGCCGCCGCCGGCCAGCATCACCAGGTAGAGGCTGATCCAGGCGGCGCCGAGCGCGGTGCGGACGGGCGCGTTGCGCGGCCGGTCCAGCAGGTGGTGTTCACGTCGGTCGTTGGTCACCCAGCCCTCGATGAACGGGTAGACCGCGATCGCGCCCAGGATCACCGGGAACAGCGTGAACGGGATCAGCACGCCGAGGTTGAGGGTGTGCCCCCAGAGCCCGACCTCCCAGCCGGGCATCACCCGGATCAGGCCCTCGGCGAAGCCCATGTACCAGTCGGGCTGCGCGTCCGTGGAGACCTGGTCGGGGCGGTAGGGGCCGTACGCCCAGATCGGGTTGATGGTGGCGACGGCCGCCATCAGCGCGACGATGCCGAAGACCAGGAAGAAGAACCCGCCGGCCTTGGCCATGTAGACCGGCATCAGGGGCATGCCGACGACGTTCTTCTCGGTCCTCCCGGGCCCGGCCCACTGGGTGTGCTTGTGGTAGAAGACCAGGATCAGGTGCGCGACCAGCAGACCGAGCATGATGCCGGGGACGAGCAGCACGTGGATGGTGAAGAACCTCGGGACGATGTCGTGCCCGGGGAACTCCCCGCCGAACAGGAACATCTGGACGTAGGTGCCGACCAGCGGCAGCGCCAGCACCACGCCCTCGACGAACCGGATGCCGGTGCCCGACAGCAGGTCGTCCGGGAGCGAGTAGCCGAAGAAGCCGTCCAACAGGCCCAGGAACAGCAGCAGGAAGCCGAAGACCCAGTTGACTTCGCGCGGCTTGCGGAACGCGCCGGTGAAGAACACCCGCATCATGTGCACGAACATCGCGGCGACGAAGACCAGCGCCGCCCAGTGGTGGATCTGCCGGATCAGCAGACCGCCGCGGACCTCGAAGCTGATGTCCACGGTCGAGGCGTAGGCCTGCGACATGGGCACGCCCTTGAGCGGGACGTACGAGCCGTCGTAGATCACCTCGCCCATGGAGGGCTTGAAGAACAGGGTCAGCCAGACGCCGGTCAGGATGATGATCAGGAAGGTGTACAGGCAGATCTCGCCCAGCATGAAGGACCAGTGGTCCGGGAAGATCTTGCGCAGGTTGGCCCTGGCCAGGGTGTGGATCCCCAGTCGGCCGTCCGCCCAGTCGGCGGCCCGCCGCCCCCGCCCTGGGCTCTGATTCCCGGTCATGTGCACGCACCTCGGTCGAAAGGAAGCGGGGATCATTCCCCGTTTTCACTGAGGCCACCATAATCGGGGGGTGATCCCCGCTTCTACCCCGGGGTGGCTGTGATCCCGACGGCGATGTGCCCGGACCCGGACCCGGCCCCGTCCCGGAACGGCGAGTGCCCCGGAACGGCGAACGGCCCGTCCGGTGTCCCAGGACACCGGACGGGCCGCGTACGCACCCGAGTAACCCGCAGGCGTCAGTGCACCAGCACCGGCACCTCGTCGCTCTTCGCCGCCCCGGCACCCGAGCCCGCCGTCGCGTCGGGGCGACCGGCGTTGATGAGGGTGAAGGCGATCGCGGAGGCCGCCACCAGGATCCCGAAGGACACCCAGATCGCGGTCGTGAAGCCGTGCACCATGCCCTGGAACTGCAGCGCCTGGGCGGCCTGCGGCGATGCGGCGGCCGCGGCGGTCGCGTGCGAGGCCAGCCAGCTCGTGGTGGCGCTGGCCGCGATGGTGTTCAGCAGCGCGGTGCCGATGGCGCCGCCGACCTGCTGCGAGGTGTTGACCATCGCGGAGGCCACCCCCGCGTCGCGCGGCTGGACGCCGTGCGTGGCCAGGCTCATGGCCGGCATGAACGCGGTGCCCATGCCGAGGCCCATCAGGACCAGGCCGGGCAGGATCAGCATCGGGTAGGAGGTGTCCAGGCCGATGTTGCTCAGCAGCAGCATGCCGATCGAGGCGACCAGGAAGCCGGGGGCCATCAGGAAGCGCGCCGGGACGCGGGTCATCAGCCGGGCGCCGATCTGGGTCGAGCCGGTGATCATGCCCGCCACCATCGGCAGGAACGCCACACCGGTCAGCACCGGGCTGTAGCCGCGCACGATCTGCAGGTAGTAGGTCAGGAACAGGAACAGGCCGAACATGCCGATCACGGCCAGGCCGAGCGACAGGTACACCCCGCCGCGGTTGCGGTCCAGCACCACGCGCAGCGGCAGCAGCGGGGCCTTGACCCTGAGCTCCACCAGGACGAAGGCGGTCAGCAGCACGGCGGCCGCGACGAACAGCGCCAGCGTGCTCCCGGCCGTCCAGCCGTTGGACTCGGCGCGGGTGAAGCCGTACACCAGGGAGACCAGGCCGGTGGTCACCAGCAGCACGCCGGGGACGTCCAGCCGGTTGCGGTTGCGGCCCGCGGCGGGCTCGCGGATCACCAGGACGGCGCCCGCGGCGGCGACGATGGCGAACGGAACGTTGACGAAGAAGGTCCAGCGCCAGTTCATGTACTCGGTCAGCAGGCCGCCGAGGATCAGACCGATCGCGCCACCGCCACCGGCGATCGCGCCGTAGATGCCGAAGGCCTTGGCGCGCTCCCTGGCCTCGGTGAAGGTCACGGCGAGCAGCGACAGCGCGGCCGGCGCGAGCAGCGCGCCGAACACGCCCTGCAGGGCGCGGGCGCCGAGCAGCATCGCGGTGTTGGCCGCGGCGCCGCCGAGCGCGGAGGCGAGCGCGAAGCCGGTCAGGCCGACCACGAAGGTCCGCTTGCGGCCCCAGAGGTCCGCGATCCGGCCGCCGAACAGCAGCAGGCCGCCGAATGCCAGCGCGTAGGCCGTGATCACCCACTGGCGGTTGCCGTCGGAGATGCCCAGGTCCTTCTGGGCGGACGGCAGGGCGATGTTCACGATGGTGGCGTCCAGGACGACCATCAGCTGGGCGAGGCCGATGAATATCAGCGCCTTCCAGCGCCGGGGATCGGGCAGTGTCGCCGGTCGGGCGTCGGTTTCAGGCATGGAGGTGCTCACTTCGGGGTGCGTGGTGTGCGAGAACGGTCAATCGCCGTACGCGGACGGCTGGTCGCCGTACGGGGTCTCGGTGCGTGGGCGTGCGGGATCGGCTCCTGGCGGGCCGGCGCTGCGTCCGGCGTGCTGGCCGGTGCGTCCGAGTCGGTGCTCGGGGTCGGTGCTCCGGGCGGTCAGGAGGGCGGGTCGGTCAGTGGTGGTGCCGGTGGTCGGTCAGTGGTGGGGTCGGAGGTCCTCGAAGGTCGCGGCCCGGCCGGGCAGGACCGAACGGGCCGGCGCGCGCAGGCCGTCCAGGAGCAACTGCAGGTGCCGGTGGACGAAGTCGTCGAGCAGCTGGCAGGAGGTCCCCGGCAGCGGCCGGGCCAGCTGGCTGATCGCGATGAACAGGTCACCGTGGTCGACGTCCGACCGTAGCTCACCCGCCGCCCGGGCGCGTTCCATCAGGCCGCTCACGGCGGTCGTCAGGCGTTCGCGGGTTTCGGCGAGGTCCGCGTCGAAGGGGTCGACGTGGTTGGTGAACAGCGGGCAGAGCGCGCCGACCTTCTCCGCGACGGTCGCGTGCGCGAACCGCTGCAGAGCGTCGAACGGACCGCTGCCGTCAGGAGTGTCCGCCTCCGCCGTCGCCGTCTCGGCGAGAGCCAGGATGCGGTTCTTGACGAGCAGTGCCACCTCGTGGATCAGCGCCGCGCGGTCCGGGAAGTTCCGGTACAGCGTGGCGTTGCCGACCCCGGCCCGCTTCGCGATCTCGTCCAGCGGCACGTCCGGGCCGTGTTCGACGAAGGCGTCGCGGGCCGCCAGGACGATCCGTTCCCGGTTGCGGGTCGCGTCGGCGCGCAGCTTGGGCGCGCGGACGGTTTCCACGGGACGGACCGGCTCGGTGGCGGCGGTGGTCACGGCGACTGCTCCTTCAGGATACCGGGGAAATTCTCCCCGCTTGTGCCTACGAAAGAGCAAACGGGGATTCCGTCCCCGGAAATTTCGGCTTCCGATGTGACGTGGGTCACATTTCGGTTTCGCCGGTGCCGGCCGGGTCGAGGTTGCCCTCCAGCCCGACGGCGTGCGCTACCGGAGCGCCCGGATCCTCCCGTTCGGCAGGACGGTCCACCGGCCCGAGCCGGTGGGGATCTCGTTGGACACCGAGCCGCCGAAGAACTGGGTGTGCTGGTCCCGGCCATGCCTCCCGGTGGGCGCTACGCCTGTCGGCCTAGGCTGAGGGCGTCCCGGGCGGCCGGTGGGCCGTGGGAGTCGGGAGGGGCCCGGCGGCCGGGTGGCGAGGAGGTCCGCGATGGGCAGCGGTGAGACCGCCAAGGTGCGCTGCGTGGCGGCCGTTCCGTGCTGGGTGAGCCTGACGGCCCGGGATCTGGAGGGGGCGAAGGCGTTCTACGGGCCGCTGCTCGGTTGGGAGTTCGAGCCGGGGGCGGACCGCTTCGGTCCGTACGTGCACGCGGTGACCGGCGGGGAGGCGGTGGCCGGGCTGGGGCTCGCGGGCAATGACTGGGCGATGCCGGTGGCGTGGACCAGCTACTTCGGGACGGAGAGCGCGGACGCCGCCGCCGACGCGGTGCGCGAGCGCGGCGGGACCCTGGCGGTGGGCCCGCTGACCTTCGACGCCGACCGGGTCGCCTTCGCGGCGGACCCGGCCGGGGCGGTGTTCGGCATCTGGGAGGGCCCGCTGGGCCGGGCCCGGCGGCTGGACCTGCCGGGCGCGCCGGTGTGGATCGAGCTGCGCACGCCGGACCCGTTCGCGGCGGCGCTGTTCTACGGCCAGGTGTTCCGTTGGGACGGCCGGGACCCGGAGCGGTTCGACGTCCGCTGGGAGCACGACCGGGTGGTGCTGCGGGCGGAGGGGCACAGCGTCGCGGCGCTGGCGCGGGAGCAGGCGGGCGGTGCGGCGGGGCTGTCGCCGCACTGGGAGGTGTCCTTCGCCGTCCCGGACGCCGACCGGGCGCTCGCCCGGGCCGTGGAGCTGGGCGGTTCGGTGCTGGGTCCCGCCTTCGACTCCCCGTACGGGCGGGTGGCCCGGTTGCGGGACCGGGAGGGTGGCCGGTTCGCGCTGATCAGCCCGAAGAACTGACGCTCACGGCCCCGCCTCGGCACTCTCGGCACTCTCCGCAGTCTCGGCGGCTTTCGGAGCTTCCCCGGACTCCCCGACCCTCCCGGCTTCCCCGGCTTCCCCGGCATCCGCGGTTTCCGCGCGTTCGGCCCGCAGCCGGTCGCCGAGCGCCGCCCGGGCGGCGGCGGGCACGGCCTTGCGGGCGGCCGGGAAGAGCCGCTTCTCCTCGTCGGCGAGGTGCCGCCGGAGGGTGTCGGCGAGGCCGCGCAGCAGGGTGTCGAAGGCCGGGTCGGCCGGGTCGAGTCCCTGCAGGTCGGAGAGGTACTGCCCGATCGCCAGGTGCTCGTGGATGCTGCCGAACACCAGCGCCCCGCCGTCCGGCGCGTCGTGCTGCACGAGCGGGAAGAGGTGCTCCTCCTCGGCCGCGCAGTGGGTGAACAGCAGGTCGGTCAGCCGGGTCAGCAGGTCGGCGCGCTCGGCGCCGCCGGCGGGCGCCCGCTCGACCTGGTCGAGCAGCTCGGTGACCGCCCGGTGGTCGGCGGTGAACTCGCCGAGGATGTCCGGCCTGCGGTTCATGGCGGGCCCGCCTCTCGCACGGAATACGGCCCCCGCTCCTTCCAGTATCCGGCGTCGGCCGGCGTACCCGGTGGGTGGTGGGGCGGCCCCGCCGTGCCAGGCGGGGCGGCCCGTGAGGGGAAGCCGCAGGTCAGGGCCGGTCGTGCCGCCCGGTGAGGGCGAGCATGCGGGTCTGCGGATCGGCGTCGTCGGCGACCGGCAGGGGCGGGTCGAACAGGCCGCTGCCGGAGAGGTCCCCGTAGCCGGCGAACTCGCCCAGGGCGAAGTCGACGAGCCGTGCCGGGAGCCGGGTGCGGCGCCCGATGCCCTTGGCCAGGTCCCAGGCGTGGATGACGAGGTCGGTGGTGAGCTGGTCCAGGTAGTACTGGCCGGAGACGCTCCCGAAGGAGAGGTGGACGGTGAGCGCGGTGGTGCCGGGGACGGTGAAGGCCTCCCGGGCGGCGTCGGCGGCGCCGGTCCAGGCGGCGACCGGGTCGTCGCCGAGGACGTCGCCGTCGAAGCGGCTGCCGACCTCGGAGACGGTGGCGCCCGTCAGCAGCTCGGGGATCCACAGCTGTTCGCCGGTGAGGTGGTTGACGAGGTCGCGGACGGACCAGTCGGCGCACGGCGTGGGGGCGTCCCACTGGTCGGGGGCGATCAGCCGGACGCGTTCGCCGAAGGCGGCGAGGGCTTCGGGGTAGGGCGTGCCGGGTTCCGCGGCCCGCTGGTGTTGCCTGCGTTGAGCCATGTCTCCACCCTGCCCCGGTCGGGGCCCGGCCCGCGAGTCGCCTACGACCCGTCAGTTGTTCACATTCGAACTCCGAGGTACGGTCGAGGAGCGGCCGGTTCAAATTTGAACAACAGCTGCGGGCGACCCCGCCCGGCCGCGCCACCACACCCCTACGACCGATTCCGATCGATGGAGACGCGCATGCCGAGCAGCAGCCCGAGCACGACCGCCCCCACCACCACCGTCCTCCCGGGCCGGGCGACCCCCGGGTCCGCGACGACCTCCCCGCACGCCTACGACGCCGGACTCCTGCTCCTGCGCCTGGCCCTCGGCCTGACCATGGCCGCGCACGGCAGCCAGAAGCTGTTCGGCTGGTTCGGCGGCGGCGGGATCGACGGCACCGGTCAGTTCTTCACCATGAGCGGCTACCCGGCGGGCAACACCATGGCCGTGGTCGCCGGCCTCACCGAGACGCTCGGCGGACTCGCCCTCGCCGTCGGCCTGTTGACCCCGCTGGCGGGCGCCGCGATCGTCGGCACGATGGTCAACGCGATCGCCGTCACCTGGGGCGGCGGCTTCTTCGCCCCGAAGGGCAGCGAGTACGAGCTGCTGCTCACGGCGGCCGCCGCCGCGCTCGCCCTGACCGGCCCGGGCCGCTACGCCGTGGACCGCTTCCTGCCGGTGCTGCGCGCGCACCGGCTGGCGTACGGCGCGGCGGCGGTGCTGGTCGGCCTGGTGACGGCCGGCGTCATCCTGCTGCTCCGGAAGTAGTCGAGCGGGGCGTCAACTCCCGAGCGCAGGGGCCGTGGTGGCGATTCGCCAGCACGGCCCCTGCGCCGTTCCCCCGCGAATCGCTCACAGGAGCGGGGCTATCCAACGTCATGTGATGTGTGCCATGGTACATGTCACACCCCCCACCGTGCGTACGACGGAACCGCCCCACGCGGCGCCGTCGCCAACGGTCCTCACCACCCCACCGGCCGCACCCCCAATGCGGCCGACGACGGCCCGGAGGCCCCCACGTGAGTTCCGCGCGTCTGCTGCGACTCCCGCAGCTGGCAAGGCTGTTAATACTCGCCCTGACCATGTTCCTGACGATCGGCCTGTTCGCCCCGCAGAGCAAGGCCGCCCCCGCCGCCGCCCCCGGCGGCGCGTCCGCCCCCACCACCCCCGCCGGACCGGCGCCGCAGCCCGCCGTCGGCGCCCCCGAGCGCGGCCACACCGACCGGCAGTTCGCCTCTGCCGACCAGCGCGCCCCGCTCCCGCTCGACACCCGGCCGGCCGAGGCCCGGCCGACCGCCAAGGCCTTCTCCCTCGGCGCGGCGGCCGCACAGCCCTGCAACATCGGCGACTTCACCGGCCGGACGGGCGGCGACCTGGTCCAGCACATCAAGGCCGCCGACATCCAGTGCATCAACGGGCTCTTCCAGCTCACCGGCGCGGACGCGCGGGGCGCGTTCCGCGAGGAGCAGATGACCACCGTGGCGTACGCGCTGCGCGACGCGGCGGGTGCCTACCCGGGCGACGACAGCACGTCCGTCCACCAGCTGGTGCTCTACCTGCGCGCCGGGTACTTCGCGCAGTGGTACCACAAGGACGACGTCGGCACCTACGGCACCGCCCTCCAGACGGCGATCCGTTCCGGGCTGGACGCCTTCTTCGGCAGCGCGCACGTGCGGGACGTCGCCGCGGGCAACGCACCCATCCTGGGCGAGGCCGTCACCCTGATCGACAGCGCGCAGGAGAACATCCGTTACCTCTCGGTGGTCAAGCAGCTGCTGAACGACTACAGCAGCGCCACCTGGAACCCGGCCGGCATGGCCTGGGCAGTGAACCCGGTCTTCACGGTGCTGTTCCGCGGCCACCAGGTGACCGGCTTCGACGCGGCCGTCGAGGCCGACCCGAGTGTGCTGGACGCGCTGTCCGGCTTCGTGACCCGCAACAACGACCAGCTCGGCGGCGACTTCGGCGTGCTGGTCTACAACGGCGCCAAGGAGCTGACCCGCTTCCTGAAGGACACGGCGCTCCAGGCCAAGGTCCGTCCGCTCGCCAAGGCGCTGGTCGCGCAGTCCGCGCCGAACGGGCGCACTGTCTACCAGTGGGCCGCGGTCGCGGACGGGGTCGGCTACTACGACGCCGCCAACTGCGCCTACTACGGCACCTGCAACGCCGCCGACCAGCTCAAGGCGGGCGTGCTGACGGTCAACTACACCTGCAGCCCGAGCATCAAGCTGATCGCCCAGACGCTGGACAACACCCAGCTGGGCACCGCCTGCACCAGCCTGACCGGCCAGGACGCGTACTTCCACTCGGTGGTCCGCGACAACGGCCCGGTCAAGGACGACAACAACACCACGATCGAGGTCGTGGTCTTCCACTCCTCCTTGGACTACCAGGTGCTGGCCGCGGCCATCTACGGCATCGACACCAACAACGGCGGCATGTACCTGGAGGGCGACCCGGCCAAGGCCGGCAACCAGCCGCGCTTCCTCTGCTACGAGGCCGAGTGGGCCCGCCCGTCGTTCGAGATCTGGAACCTCAACCACGAGTACACCCACTACCTCGACGGCCGGTTCGACATGTACGGCGACTTCAACGCCGGCATGACCACCCCGACCGTCTGGTGGGTCGAGGGCTTCGCCGAGTACATCTCCTACTCGTACCGCAAGGTGACCAACGACGGCGCCATCGCGGCGGCCGCCCGGCACACCTACAAGCTGAGCGACCTCTTCGACACCGCCTACGGTGACCAGGACCGGGTCTACCGCTGGGGCTACCTCGCCGTCCGCTACATGCTGGAGCAGCACCGCGGCGACATGGACGCCATCCTCGCCAAGTACCGCGCGGGTGACTGGAACGGCGCCCGCACCCTGCTCAAGACCACCATCGGCACCCGCTACGACGCCGACTTCGACAGCTGGCTGACCAAGTGCGCCAGCGGTGCCTGCGCCGACGGGGGCGGCACGCCCACCCAGCCGCAGCTGCCGGAGTGCGCCGGCACCGACATCCGCAAGCTGGACGCCAACTGCGCCCGCAGCAACCTCGCGGCGACCACCGGCAACTACGCACACTTCTACCTCCTGGTGCCGGCCGGCACCAAGCAGGTGAAGATCACCAGCAGCGGCGGCACCGGCAACGGCGACCTCTACTACAACCCGGCCAGCTGGGCGTACACCAACGCCAACACGGCGCACTCGACGGGTCCGGACAACTCCGAGACCCTGACGATCACCAACCCGCCGGCCGGCTACGTCTACTTCAGCCTCTACGCCCAGCAGGGCTTCAGCGGGGTGAGCGTCACGAGCGAACTCTGACCGGCCGCCTTTCGAGCGACCGAACACGGACAGGTGACCGCCCCGGCGGAGCGCTTCGGCGCCCCGCCGGGGCGGGTCCGCGCCCGGGGTCGAGGAGAGGTGGGTCCAGGGCCGTGCCCGGGGCCGATGAGGTGGGTCCGGGGCCGTGCTCAAGGCCACCGGGCAGGGCCGGACCCGGGCGCGCCGGGCGGCTACTCGTCGATCCGGACCAGCGCCAGGGTGATGTTGTCCGGCCCGCCCGCCTCGATCGCCGCCTTCCACAGCTCGAACGCGGCCTTCCCGTCGGCGCGGTCGGTGCCGTCGTGCGGGCGGGCGAGCAGCTGGGCCAGCTCCTCCTCCGGCACCGGGTCGGTCAGGCCGTCGCTGCACACCAGGTAGCGGTCGCCGGCGGCCAGCGGCACGGTGCGCACGTGCGGCTCGACGAAGGTCGGCCCGAGCGAGCCGCCCAGGGTCTGGGTGACCACCGAGGTGGTGTGCCGTCCGGGCGGCAGCGGCGGGCTGTCGTCCACGCTCACCCGGCGCAGCCCGTCCGGGGCGACCTGGTAGACCCGGCTGTCGCCCACGTTGAAGACCACCGCCTGGCCGGGCATCAGCACCAGGCCGGCCACCGTGGTGCCCATCGCGGCCAGCTCGGGCTCACCGGCCGCGGCCGCGAACACCGCCCGGTTGCAGTCCTGCAGCTCCTCCCGGACGGCTTCCTCGCCCTCCAGGCCGGCGCCGTCGGCGGCCAGCCGGCGGGCCACCAGCGCGCTGGCGACCTCGCCGCCGGGGTGGCCGCCCAGGCCGTCCGCCACGGCGACCACGCAGGGCGGGCCGAGCGGGAAGAGCAGGGTCTGCGGGTTGCCGGTCACGGTGGCGCAGAGTGTCCACGGTCCGACCGTGAGGCTGTCCTCGTTGTGCTCCCGCACCAGGCCCTCGTGGCTCAGCGCGCTCACCGCGATGTACGCCGCCATCGGTTCGCCGCCCTTTCTGAGCTCCTCCCTCAAGTGTCGGCGGGAATAACGATTCGCACCCGGGTGCTAAGGTGGTTGAAAGTTTGACGATCTGCCCCGGGGGCCACGAGAGCCCCGAAACCCGGGGCCGACCTGGAGTGTGGTGAGCAGCATGCAGTTCGGAATCTTCACCGTCGGTGACGTCACCCCCGACCCGACCACCGGCCGCACCCCGAGTGAGCACGAGCGGATCAAGGCCATGGTGGCCATCGCGCGCAAGGCGGAGGAGGTCGGCCTGGACGTCTTCGCGACCGGTGAGCACCACAATCCGCCGTTCGTGCCGTCCTCGCCGACGACCATGCTCGGCTACATCGCGGCGCAGACCGAGCGCATCATCCTCTCCACCTCCACCACGCTGATCACCACCAACGACCCGGTGAAGATCGCCGAGGACTTCGCGATGCTCCAGCACCTCGCCGACGGCCGGGTGGACCTGATGATGGGCCGCGGCAACACCGGCCCGGTCTACCCGTGGTTCGGCAAGGACATCCGCCAGGGCATCCCGCTCGCGGTCGAGAACTACGCGCTGCTGCACCAGTTGTGGCGCGAGGAGGTCGTGGACTGGCAGGGCCGCTTCCGCACCCCGCTGCAGTCCTTCACCTCCACCCCGCGCCCGCTGGACGGCGTCGCGCCGTTCGTCTGGCACGGCTCGATCCGCTCGCCCGAGATCGCCGAGCAGGCCGCCTACTACGGGGACGGCTTCTTCGCGAACAACATCTTCTGGCCCAAGGAGCACTTCCAGAAGCTGGTCGACCTCTACCGCGAGCGCTACGCCCACTACGGCCACGGCACGCCCGAGCAGGCGTACGTCGGCCTCGGCGGGCAGGTGTTCATGCGGAAGAACTCGCAGGACGCGGTGCGGGAGTTCCGTCCGTACTTCGACAACGCCCCGGTGTACGGGCACGGGCCCTCGCTGGAGGAGTTCACCGAGCAGACCCCGCTGACGGTGGGCAGCCCGCAGGAGGTCGTCGAGAAGACGCTGACCTTCCGCGAGTCCTTCGGCGACTACCAGCGCCAGCTGTTCCTGATGGACCACGCCGGCCTGCCGCTGAAGACCGTGCTGGAGCAGCTGGACCTGCTCGGCGAGCAGGTCGTGCCGGTGCTGCGCGAGGAGTTCGCCAGGAACCGCCCGGCCGGGGTGCCGGACGGGCCGACGCACGCCGCGCGGGTCGCGGCCCGTACCGAGGAGTCCGTGGAGGTGGCCAAGTGACCGTGTTCCGACTGGTGGTGGTGAGCGCCGGGCTGAGCAAGCCGTCCTCGACCCGGCTGCTGGCCGACCGCCTCACCGAGTCGACCGTCCGGCAACTGTCCGACGGCGGGCGGCAGATCGACGTCACGGTGGTCGAACTGCGCGACCTGGCAACGGAGATCGCCAACAACTTCGTCACCGGCTTCCCCGGCGCCGCGCTGCGCGCGGCGATCGAGGCGGTGACCGGGGCGGACGCGGTGATCGCGGTGACGCCGATCTTCACCGCCTCCTACAGCGGCCTGTTCAAGTCCTTCTTCGACCTGGTCGACCACGACGCGCTCACCGGCAAGCCGGTGCTGATCGCCGCCACCGGTGGCACGCCCCGGCACTCGCTCGCCCTGGAGCACGCCGTCCGGCCGCTGTTCAGCTACCTGCGCGCGGTGGTGGTGCCGACCGCCGTCTACGCGGCCACCGACGACTGGGGCGCGGCGGGGGACGGGCTCACCGACGGCCTCCCGGGCCGGATCGACCGTGCGGCGGGTGAGCTGGCGGCCCTGCTGGCCGGCCGCGGCCCGGCGGCGCCGGCGCTGCCCGAGCAGGTGGTGCCGTTCGCCGAGCAGCTGGCGGCCCTGCGGGCCTGAGCCGCGCGGACGGAAGGGGTGGGTGCGTGACGGCGCGCCCGCCCCTTCGGCGTTCCCCGGGGCGCACGGCTCGCGGTCCCTCGAACGGTGCCCTCGGGAGCTGCGGCCGAGGGGGCCGTTCGGGTGAGTGTTGACCGTGCCGAATTGTCCGCTATGCGATGTAATCGTACGCATGATCAGATGTCCGCTGGTCCATCACTCCTTCGGCGCACCCCCGCCCCGGCGGGGGCGCCCGTCGTGAACCTGCTGCGGCAGAACCCCGTCCTCGCGCCGTTCGGCTGCCCGGTACTCGGCTACCCGGTCGGCAGGCTGCGCGTCGGACCGGTCCAACTCGACGGAATCTGCGGCACGTTGATCGTCGCCCTGCTGATCGGCGGCCGACACGTCAGCGTCGACGCGGACGGCGAGAACGGCGCCCGCGCCCGGTTCATCCGCTCGCCCGTCAACCTCGACGACCTCGACTTCCCGAAGATCGGCCACCACCTCAGGCAGATCTTCGCCGAACACCGCACCGAGTGGGAAGCCTCCCGGGCGTCCTGAGGAGGACCGGAACCATGCAGGCCGAACCGCAAGCCGTACTCTCCCCGCTGACCAGCGCGGCCGTCTTCCTGGTCCTCACCGTCGAGCCCGGCGGCGAGGACGCCGTCCGCGACCTGCTGCCCGACCTCGCCGGGCTGCGCCGCGCGGTCGGCTTCCGGGCCCCCGAAGGAGGCCTCACCTGCGTCACCGGCATCGGCTCGGACGTGTGGGACCGCCTCTTCGACGGGCCCAGGCCGGCCGGCCTGCACCCCTTCCAGGAGGTGGCCGGCGCCCGCCACCGGGCCCCGGCCACCCCCGGCGACCTGCTGTTGCACCTGCGCGCCGCCCGGATGGATCTGTGCTTCGAACTCGCCACCCGGATCACCGACCGGCTCGCCGGGGCGGCCACCGTGGTCGACTCCGTCCAGGGCTTCCAGTACTTCGACGACCGGGACCTGCTCGGCTTCGTCGACGGCACCGAGAACCCCGAGGGCCGGGCCGCCGTGACCGCCGCCGTGGTGGGGGAGGAGGACCCGGCCTTCGCCGGCGGCAGCTACGTCATCGTCCAGAAGTACCTGCACGAGCTGGACAAGTGGAACGCACTGAGCGTCGAGGACCAGGAACGGGCGGTCGGCCGCACCAAGCTCACCGACATCGAGTTCGCCGACGCCGTCAAGCCCGCCGACTCGCACGTCGCGCTCAACACCCTGACCGGGCCGGACGGCGAGGAGCGGAAGATCGTCCGCTTCAACATGCCGTTCGGCTCCTTCGAGCGCGGCGGCGAGTACGGCACCTACTTCATCGGCTACGCACGCGACCCGGAGGTGACCGAGGAGATGCTGCGCAACATGTTCGTCGGCCGCCCGCCCGGCACCACCGACCGGCTGCTCGACTTCTCCACCGCCGTCACCGGGTCGCTGTTCTTCGTCCCGACCGCCGACTTCCTCGACGCCCCGCCGACCGCGCCGGGCGACCCGCCCGGGCCGCCGAGTGCTCCACCCGCGCCGCCGACCGTCTCACCCGCGACCGGCTCCCTCGGCATCGGCAGTCTCCGCCGCACCACCTGAGCAGGACCTCCCGACAAGGACCCACACCATGGACAACCTGCACCGCGACCTCGCCCCCATCTCCGCCGCCGCCTGGGCGGAGATCGAGGAGGAGGCCCGCCAGACCTTCAAGCTCCACATCGCCGGCCGTCGCGTGGTCGACCTGCACGGCCCCGAGGACGCCACCCTCGCCGCGGTCGGCACCGGCCACCTGACCGGCATCGAACCGCCCGCCGACGGCGTCCGGGCCCGCGCCCGCGCCGCGCAGCCGGTGGTCGAGCTGCGCGTCCCCTTCACCGTCCGCCGTGACGCCGTCGACGACGTCGAGCGGGGCTCCCGCGACTCCGACTGGCAGCCCGTGAAGGACGCCGCCCGCACCATCGCCCTCGCCGAGGACCGCGCCGTCTTCGAGGGCTACCGCGCCGCCGCCATCGAGGGCATCCGGGCCGGCTCCACCAACCCGCCGGTCCAACTCCCCGAGGACGTCCGCGAGTACCCCGAGGCCGTCAGCCGCGCCCTCACCGCCCTCCGGCTGGCCGGCGTCGGGGGACCCTACTCCCTCCTCCTCGGCGCGGACGCCTTCACCGCCGTCAACGAGACCAGTGACCACGGCTACCCCGTCCACAACCACCTCGCCCGCCTCCTCGACGGCGACATCATCTGGGCCCCCGCCATCGAGGGCGCCTTCCTGCTGTCCGCCAGGGGCGGAGACTTCGAACTCGTCCTCGGCCGGGACCTGGCCATCGGATACCTCTCCCACGACGCCGAAACCGTGCAGCTCTACCTGCAGGAGTCGCTGACTTTCCGGGTTTACACGGGAGAGGCGGCCGTCGCGCTACAGGCCTAGCAGGCACCAAATCGGAATCTCGCCGATGATGATGCCTCGAGCTATCGACATGCACATTTCCATATTGGTGGTTGCTCTTCCGGTACGGGGTTGTCTGCCGGCGATCCTGCCGACGCTGGGAAATATGTACCAGAGAGTGAGCCAAGATCCAAACTGGAGTTTGGGAATCGAGAGTCCATTCGATCCGCGCCCGTCGGAGAGTCTCGCGAACGGGCTTCCGGAGCTTCAGGTGGAACGGGCCTGAAGCTCGGCAAGTACGGTGCGGGCCCGGGATGCCTCGTCGGCGATGTGGACCTGTTCGGCCAGCTCGATCGCCGCCGCCAGATGCTCGATGGCGGCGTCTGTGCGGCCGAGTGCCTCCTCGCACTGGCCCAAGCCGCGCAGGGCTGCTGCCTCTTCTCGGGCGGTACCGATGGACCGTGCCAGCTCGCGGGCGACGGCGTACTGGTCGCGCGCGTCCTGGTGCCGGCCGGCGGCCAGGAAGGTGGTGCCGAGGCCGTTGAGGGCGTCCGCCTCGTAGCGGACACTGCCGACCGATCGGAAGGTTTCCAGCGCCGATCGGTAGAGTGTGAGGGCGTAGTCGAGTTCTTCTGGAATTCTCAGGGTGGCGGCCAGGTTGACGTGCACGACGGACAGATCGAATTGGGAGATGGAACCTCGTCCGATGTGCAGGATGCGTTCGAACGTGTCGCGCGCGGCTGCGCTGTTTCCAGAGGTGAGGTGAAGGTCTCCGATATTGTTGAGGATGCGCAGCTCGAAAATTCTGTCATTGAACTGCCGGGCCAGCGGAAGAGCATTTTCGTAAGCCGTCAGAGCGAGTTCTATATCTCCCATGGAGCGGTGCACGATGCCGATATTGGCAAGGCATCGTGCGACGTTCCACTGGTCGCCTGTCTCTCGCCGGATGCTCAGCACCTCCTCCTGGAGTGCCAGAGACTCGTAGAGCTGGCTCTGGTTCCACAACAGTCGCCCGAGAAAGCCGAGGGCGTCCGCAGTCGCGTCTGCGTCGCCCTCGCTGCGGGCGAGGGCGAGTCCTCGTTCGAGGGCCTCGACGGCAGGCGGGTAGTGGGAGGCGTTGGCGAGCGTCGCGCCCAAGTCGATCAGCGCTCGTGCCTCATGCCGGTCGTTCGCCCGCGACCGCCAGAACGTCGCGGCGGCCTGATGCATATCGCGGGCCTCGCTCCAGTACGCCTCGGCGTCCAGGTGGCCCGCCAGGACATGGGAGAGCCAGGCGCCGATCTCGGGCAGTCCGGTGCGGTGGGCGCACGTGACCATGGCGACCAGGCTCGCGTGCTCATCCTCAAACCAACTCCTGGCCAAATCCAGAGAGTTCAATTCAAGATCGACCAACAGGTCGGCCGGGTGATCGAGTTGATCGTTCTCCGGGAGGGGGATCCTTGACCGGTGTGGATAGAGCACGCGGTCCGCGAGATCGGCGGCCTGCAGGGTGTAGTGGAGCATTCGACGGATCGCCGCTACTCGTTGCTCCTCTTCCGATCCCAGTGCGACGGCGAACTCCCTGAGTAGATCATGGAGTTGATATCGCTCTGGGGCGATCTCCTGAAGCAGGTTTCCATTCAGCAAGGCCTCAAGGACCTGGTCCGTTTCGTCGAGGGGTCGTCCGAGCAGCGCCGCTGCCGCGTGCAAGCCGAAGTCCGGCCCCGGGTACAGCCCGAGCAGCCGGAAGGCCGATCGTTGACTCGCCGAAAGGTACTGGTAGGAGACCTCGAAGGCTCTCGCGATGCTGTCCGTGCCGTTGTGGATTTCGGCGAGGCGACCGGTCCTGCGAGCGAGGCGTCGAGCCAGATGGTCGAGGGTCCAGGACGGGCGGGCCTTGAAGCGACTGGCGGCGAGCTCGATGGCGAGCGGTAGCAGGCCGCAGCGGTTCACGATCTCGACGATGCTGCCGCGGTCGTTCGCGCGCTCCGGACCTACCACGCCCGTGAACAGGGCCACGGCGTCGTCCACGGGCAGGACGTCGAGGAACACCGGTCGAGCGCCCGGGAGTTCGGCGAGCCTTTGCCGACTGGTGACGATGATCAGCGCGGCCGGGGCGGGCGGCAGCAGCGGTCGTATCTGAGCCGCGCTCGACGCGTCGTCGAGGATGACGACGGCCCGGCGGGAGGACAGCGCCTCGGTGCAGAGTGCGAAGATCTCGTCGGCGTCGAGCGGGATAGTGGTGGCGGGTACGCCGAGGCGGCGCAGCAGTACCGTGCCGGCGCCCTCGGGGGAGAACGGCAGCTGGCTGCCGACATGTGCGCGCAGGTTCAGGTAGACGTATCCGTCGGGAAAGTGCCCGCGCATCAGATCGGCGGCGTGCAGGGCCAGTGTGGTCTTACCGACCCCCGGCATGCCGAGGATGGCGGAGACGGTCACGACACCGCCGCTGGAGGGTCCGTTGTCGGAGTAGGGGAGGACGCGGCGGAGGTCGTCTCTTCGGCCGATCAGCTGGTGGCGTCCGGGCAAGTGGGCGGGCGCGACCCGTGAGGCGGCGGGTTCCGGCGGTGGGGCGGCCTCCGTGCGACCCGCCGAGTCGGGCAGTGGCTCGCCGCGCAGCATGAGGTGGTGCAGCCGGGTGAGTGGTTCGCCGGGCTCGGTGGCGAGCCGGGCGCGGAGCCGCCGGACGACGGCGGGGTAGACGGCCAGCGCGTCGGCCTGGCGGCCCACGGCGTAGAGCGCGGTCATGAGGTGGCTGGCGATGCGCTCGTCGGTGGGGCGCTCCTCGTGGAGGGCGGTGAGCTCGGGGACCAGCGCCGGGTGGCGGCCGAGCCGGAGGTCGACCTCGATCCGCAGCAACCTGGTGGTGAGGTGTTGGTCCGCCATGAGAGTGCGGGTGTTCCGGGCCCACTGGCCGGGCAGGCCGGCGAGGGGCTCGCCACGCCAGAGCTCCATGGCGCGGCTCAGCACGGTTCTGGCCTGGTGGTCCTGGCGGTTCTCGGTGAGGAGTCTGGCCTGCCGGGAGAGGTCGAGATATTGGTGCCAGTCAATCAGGTGGGGGTCGGCCCGGAGGGTGTACGTGTGCGATCTGGTGCTGATCGCGGGTGCGTCTCCGGCGGTGTGCGCCCCCGGGGTCCGGGCGGCCCGTCTCAAGAGTGCACGCAGGTGGGAGACGTGGCTGTACAAGCTCGTCAGCGCGCTCGGCGGCGGTTCCTCGTCCCACAGGCGGTACACGAGCGATGCGTGGGACAGCGGTCTTCCGACCTCGAGTGCGAGGGCGGCCAGCAACTGTCGTCGTTTGTCGGAGTGGATCGCCAATGGCTCACCGTTTACCGAAAGTTCAACTGAGCCCAGGAGATGGAACTGCATTTCGACGCCCCCCGCCGGTTGGCTACCAGCTTGCCGTGTCGCGGGTGAGCATGGCATGCCTTCGAGGGTATGGGCCATACCACGGTGGTCTTTCGCAATGAAGGCTTCAGGAATAGTCTCTGCTTGACTGAACGTCATATGGTAAGGCCGCGCTGATGCGCCGTCCGAGGCCAGGGGGAGCCAGTGACAGCATCGACCGTGATCGGTGGTCGCCGGTGAGCGACGACTTCAACCTGCCACAGGGCGTGGTGCGGAACTCGCTGGGCGGGGCCGGAGGCGTGGCGGGCTCCGTCGTGCAGGCCGGAACGATTCACGGTGGACTGCATCTGCACGCGCCCGGCCTGCCGACCCCTCGACAACTCCCGCGCTGTCCGAAGCGGTTGATCGGACGGGCAGACGACCTCGCGGCGCTGGACCGGTCGCTGGCCGCAGAGGAGGGGGCCACGATGGACGTCACCGTCGTGGTGACCGGGCCGGCGGGGGTGGGGAAGACCGCGCTGGCCGCGCAGTGGCTTCGAGGCCTCGCCGGACGCTTTCCGGACGGCCAGCTGTACGCGGACCTCCGTGGCTATGCGCCGGGTGGGCCGGCGGATCCGGCCGAGGCGCTCGGAGCGTTCCTCCGGGCCTTCGGGATCACACCGGTACCCGGCAGCCTGGAGGAGGCTACGGCGCTCTGGCGCTCGCTGGCGGCGGATCGCCGTATCGCGGTGCTGCTGGACAACGCGTCGACGGCCGCTCAGGTCCGGCCGCTCCTGCCGGGGTCGGACCACGCGGTGGTCGTGGTGACCAGCCGGCGCCGCCTCACCGGGCTGGGGATAGACGGGGCGGTGTTCCGCCCGCTGGGGCTGCTCGCCCGGGAGGCGTCGACCGAGATCCTCGCCGAGCGGGTCGGCGAGCGCCGCGTGGCTGACGAGAGCGCCGCCGCAGCCGAGGTGGTGGACGCCTGTGCCGGGTTGCCGCTCGCGATCTGTCTGGCGGCTGCGCGCATCGCGGCCCGTCCGGTGCAGTCGCTCGCGGTGACCGCCGAGGTGCTGGGGCGTGGCACGGAGCGACTCGCGACACTGAACGTTGAGGGTGAGACCGTGCAGGACCTGTTGGACGCCTCCTGCGAGGTGCTGGATGCGGATGCGGCCCGGCTCTACGGGCTGCTGGGTCTGCTGCCCTTCGCCGAGTTCACCTTGGAGGTGGCAGCCGTGGTGGCGGACGTGGATCTGATCGCCGCGGATCATCTGCTGGACGGGTTGATCGACGTGCACCTGTTGGAGGAGGTGGGGCCCGGCCGGTTCCACTTCCACGACCTGGTGCGGCTGCACGCCCGGGCGTACGGCGCCCGGCTGCGGGACGCGTCGACGGGGTGTGCCGCGGCGGACCGGATCGTGGACTGGTATCTGGCCTCGGCCACGGCCGCCGAGGCGATCGTCTCCCCGAGTCACCGCACGCTCGCCCGCGACTACTGCGGCCGATCGGTCCATCCCGCCAGGGAGTTCGAGGACGATGCGCAAGCACTGGGCTGGCTCGACCAGGAACGCGACCGTCTCGCGGACGTCCTGCGATGGTCGGCGGAGCGCGGCCGGAATGCCGCTGCCTGGCAACTGGCCGACGCCATGTGGCCGTTGTTCCTCCGGCTGCGCCCGGCGCGACTGTGGGTCGAGGCCCATCGGGTCGGCCTTCGGGCGGCACGGGCGGACGGCGATCGGCTCGGCGAGCTGCGCATGCTCACCTCTGGTGGGAACGGTTTGCGGAACGCGGGCGAGTCGGCGGAGGCAGCGCAGTGGTTCACCGAAGCACTCGATCTGGCGAGGGAGTTGGCTCACCCTCTGGCCCAGGCCGATGCGCTGTACGGGCTCAGTCAGACTCATCGGGTGGCCGGTCGGCTGGACGAGGCCGCCGACTGCCTGCGGCAGGTGGTCCACCTTCGGGAATCCGAGGACTACGTGCGGGGTTCCGCGCTGGCGCGGCTGGCGTACGGCGAAGTGCTGCTGACCGCCGACAGGGCGGTGGAGGCGGTCGGCCCGATCGAGCGGGCGTACCACGAGCTGTCCTCGATCAGGGACGACTACGAGGCGGCCCGGGCGATGGCCTTCCTGGGATTGGCACACGGGCGGCTGGGCGCGTTCGGCCGGGCCGAGGCCTGCATCGAGGAGGCCCTCACGGGCTTCCGGGCCCGGCTGTCGGTGCACTGGGAGGCCCGGACGCTGGAGTTCGCGGGTGACGTCGAGGAGTGGCGTGGCCGTCCGGCCGCCGCGCGTACCCGGTTCGAGCAGTCGCTGGCCCGCTACCAGGAGGTCGGTGCCGCGGCCGAGGCGGCCAGACTGGCCGGCCGCCTCGCCGCGTACGGTGTCGACTCCGCCGTCACCCCCCGACCCGGCGACGCGGGAGGCTGAGCCAGGGCTGCGCCGACTCGGGGGAGTGGCGCCCGGCGGCGTTGATCCCGGTGACGTCGGCCAGGGTCCGGCCGGCGGCCAGCCAGGCGTGGGCCAGAGAGCCGAGGGTCAGCGACGGAGCGGGCGTGCTGGGGTTCTGGGTACCGCGGGCCGGTCGCACGATGAGCCGCGAGCCGGTCCGCGCGAGGATCAGCACCGTCCCCGCCCGGTGTTCGGCGGTGGTCACCGCACAGCCGGGGTGCGCGGACAGCACCTCCGCGAGCCGCGCGATGAGGTCCGCCGCCGGGAGGAGCCCGACATGGAGCACATCGGCGTGACGGCGCCAGCGGAAGCCCTCGGGCTCGGTCAGGTCGAGTGCGAGGTGCTCGTCCACGAAGCCGGGGCAGGGACGGCCGGGGTGGGCCCCGGACGGCCGGCGGGCGGTCAGCGACCCGTGGCGGACACCGGCGTGTGAACTCACCTGGGCTTCGAACCGGGTGGCGGCCCGGTCGGCCGTCGGCGGCGAGCCGCCGACCGGCACGAACCGCACGGTGTGCAGAGTGGCGGTCATCCGGCCCGCCGGGAGTCGGGTGCCGTGGCCGCGTCGAGGGGGTCGGGCAGCGGGAGCACTGCGGGTTCCGGACTGTGCGCGGGCTGGCCGAGACCGAGCAAGCGGTACAACATGCGACGGGCGTTGCGGTCGAAACGGCCGGGTTCGGAGCTGATCCGGGCGGCGATGGCGGCGTAGTCCTCCGGCCGGTACTGCTCGGCGGTGTAGGCGAGTTGCTCGGAGAGCGGGTGCCCGGGGACGAGGGCGGGTGCGGTGCGGGCGAGCTGGGCGGCCGGCGAACGCGGGTTGACGTGGCGGTGCGGGTACTCCGCGAGCAGGACGGGGGCGCCGGTCATCGCACCGTACAGGGTGACCGAGCCGTGATCGCCGATGACGAAGTCCGCAGCGATCAGCAGCGGCCGCCAGTCCGTCTCCGGTGGGATCACCGTGACGGCCCCGCGGGCAGTGGCCGTCGCCCAGGACCGGACCTGCCACGGGCTGTGCATGGCCGAGACATTCGGGTGGACGAGCAGGGCGGCCCGGTACCGGTGCCGGGGAAGTTCCGCCGTCAACCTGGGCAGGACGGTGTCGAGCCGGGTGAAGAGCGAGCCCTCCCCCCAGGTGGAGGAGACCAGTACCAGCTTCTCGTCGGGGCTCAGTCCCAGCGCGGCGCGGTAGCGGTCGCGGTGCGGCAGCGCCGCGGCGATCCGGTCGTAGCACGGGTCGCCGATCACCTCGGCGATCGGTACGGCCTCCGGGCAGCCGCGGCTGAGTTCGAGCAGTTCCTCCTCATGGGCCAACGCGTACGCGGTCGGGATGAGTCGGCCCTCCCAGTACAGGTAGTCGGGGCCGAGTCCGATGGCCGTCCGCTCTCCGTCCGGGCCATGCCGCCGGGACAGCTTGATGTTGCCCGCACCGTGCGGGAGGCGGACGACCGGGCCGTGCAGCTGCTCCAGCCCCTGCGAGCCGGCGGCCAGCACGAGATCGAACTCGCGCCGGGTCGCCTGCTCCCAGGACAGTACGGTGCCGCCCAGCGCCGTGATCCGTTCCGCCGCACCCCCGTTGAACATGTGCGGCGCCACCGTGAACTGCACGTGGACCCTCAGGTCCGGAGCGAGCAGCGAGTAGATGTCGTGGAGCCTCTTCGCGTAGACCACTGTGTGGACGACCACCAGCACCTCCTTGCAGGCCGGCAGGGTCGCCCAGGGGCCGTTGTTGCTCAAGGTCGTGGTGTCGTGCCTCCCGTTCGTCGCCGTGGTGTCCTGTTCCCCGTGCACCAAGGTCATTCCGATCCCCCTCCTTGATCCCGGTCGGGGCCGTCGGTGAGCCCCGCTGCCGATGTTCCCCGTGCGGCCTGGCGGATTCCATGACGGGATCTGGCGGGTGCTTGCGGAAACCTTGTGTCCGTTTGCCGGGCCGGCCGGACCGGTGTGTCGAGCGCAGCAGGAGGGGAAGGGTACTGAGTTCCTTTACCAGGGGTACTGAGTGCCGTATTCTCTCGGTGGAGCCTCTGACACCAGTCGAAGAGCGCCGACACGGTATGCCGGTCCAGGTGGCGCTTGCGGCGCGCGGGGCGCGGCCGGGCCGGACTTGGCACTCAGTACCCTCGGCATGACGTGAGGCCATCGACCAGTGCGACCGTGACAGGAGAACCACTCATGAGCTTGAGGATCGTCGTCTGTGTGAAGTACGTGCCGGATGCGACGGGTGACCGTCGGTTCGCGGACGACCACACCACCGACCGGGAGGGTGTGGACGGCCTTCTGTCGGA
>NZ_JBIUUS010000012.1:0-228936 GCF_044742585.1 Kitasatospora sp. NPDC087861 | reverse complement strand
CCGGTGTCTTCCGGGGTTTGACGCCCCGTCCGACGTTTCAAACTCTAGCCGATCCCCGCTCCGAAAAGCGAATCCGACCGCAACCCAATAAAACGTGCACGCCGAATAAGAACCGGGACGCGACAAGACGCGACCCAGCCCGAACCGGGAAGTGGTGTTTCGAAGGATTGGCCACCCCGGGACCGTCCGCGCAAACGCGTGTCCGGTGCTCCCTGCCAGGCGACTGGGAGACAGTACCCCTACTCCGCGCCCGAAACAAATGCCCAGCCCAGGACCGTGCAGGTGCACCCCTGCCCGGCTCGCCACACAGTCGGCCGCCCCGGGTACGGCAAGGGTGTGCCCGGGGCGGTGGAGACCCGCGCATCAGTGGAGGTGCCGACTCCTGACACCTGTGCCAGGTATGCGGACCCGGTCGAGCGGGACCTGATCCCCGCCGTCGGCCGCCCCGGCCGGCGGCGGGCGTCAAAGTCCGAGGAGGATCTGTTCGGCCCAGATGATCTTGCCGGTGGGGGTGTAGCGGGTGCCCCAGCGCTCGGCGAGCTGGGCGACGAGGAACAGGCCGCGGCCGCCCTCGTCCTCGTCGGCCGCGTAGCGCAGGTGGGGTGAGGTGCTGCTGGTGTCGGAGACCTCGCAGATCAGGGTGCGGTCGTGGATCAGCCGCACTCGGATGGGTTCGCCGCCGTAGCGGATGGCGTTGGTGATGAGCTCGCTGAGGATCAGCTCGGTGGTGAACATCGCCTCCTCCAACCCCCACTGCATCAGCTGACGGGTGGTGGCCTCCCGGGCCCCGGCCACGGCCGAAGGGTCGGCGGGCACCTCCCATTCGTTGATCCGTCCTGGTTCCAGGATGCGGGTGCGGGCGATGAGGAGTGCGATGTCGTCGCTCTGGCGGGTGGGCAGCAGCGCACCGAGGACCGCTTCGCAGGTCTCCTGGGGCGTTCGGGCGGGGACCGCGAGTGTGGTGCCGAGGATGTCCAACCCGGCACCGATGTCGCGGGTGCGGTCCTCGAGCAGACCGTCGGTGTAGAGCACCAGGCTGCTGCCTTCCGGCAGGTGGAGCTCCGTGGCTTCGAAGGGCAGTCCGCCCAGGCCGAGCGGCGGGCCGGCGGGAAGGTCCGGGAACTCCGTGGTGCCGTCGGGGAGGACCACGACGGGCAGCGGGTGCCCGGCACGGGCGACACTGCAGGTGCCTGCGGTGGGGTCGTAGACGGCGTACAGGCAGGTGGCGCCCGTGACCGTGGGCTCCCCCGCCGATGCGGCCGCCTCCTGATCGATCAGGGCGACCAGTTCGTCGAGGTGGCCGAGGAGCTCGTCCGGTGGCAGGTCGAGGGTCGAGAAGTTCTGCACGGCCGTGCGGAGACGGCCCATGGTGGCGGCGGCGTGCAGGCCGTGGCCGACGACGTCGCCGACCACGAGGGCCACGCGGGTACCGGACAGCGGGATGACGTCGAACCAGTCGCCGCCCACCCCGCCCTCCGCGGGCAGGTAGCGGTAGGCGATGTCCAGGGCGTTCTGCTCGGGCACGCCTCGCGGCAGCAGGCTGCGCTGCAGGGCGACGGCCAGGCCGTGCTCACGCGTGTAGCGACGCGCGTTGTCGATGCACACGGCGGCACGGGCTGCCAGCTCCCCCGCCAGCGACAGGTCGTCCTCCTCGAAGGGCTCGCTCCCCTGCCCACGCCAGAAGTCGGCGACCCCCATCGTGACACCCCGGGCACTGAGCGGAACGGCGATGAGCGAGTGGACCCCGAGGTTCAGAACCGCCCGAACACGCTCGGCATCCTGGGAGCGCCAGGCGACGTCGGCCCGCAGGTCGGGCACGAGGACCGGGGTTCCGCTCACGAAACCCGTGGCCTGCGGGCTCGACGCGGCGAACGCGACCAGCTCGCCCGACCGGTACAGAGGGTGGTCGTCGTGGATACCGGTGAGGGCGACCCGGCGCAGCTCGACGGCTTCGCCGCCGACCGCCGCGGCCGGCTCGTCACCGCTCAGGACGGGCTCGGAGAGGTCGACCGTGACGTAGTCGGCGAACCGCGGAACGGCCACCTGCGCGAGCTCCTCGGCGGTGCGCCGGACGTCGAGGGTCGTGCCGACGGCAACGCTCGCGTCGTACAGCAGCCGCAGACGGCCGCGCGCGACCTCCGCCCGTCCCGCGAGGGCCTGCAGCTCGGTGGAGTCCCGCACGGTGGCCACGCTGCCGGGTGGCCCGCCCGCGCGGTCGGTCAGCCGGTTGTTCACGACCAGCAGCCGGTCCCCGACCCGGATCACCTCGTCGGTGGCGACGCGACCGGAGGCCAGCAGCTCGGCCATCCGGGGTTCGAGACCGAGGTCCGTGGCGGCGCGGCCGACCGCGCCGGGCGGCAGGTCGAGAAGCCGCCTCGCCTCGTCGTTGACGAGCATGATGTCGCCGGCGCCGTCGACGATGACCACGCCTTCGCGCACCGCGTGCAACACGGCCTCGTGGTGCTCGTACAGCTGGGTCATCTCGGCGGGCCCGAGACCGTGGGTCTGGCGCCGCAGCCGCCTGCTGACCAGGGCCGCGCCCGCCGTCGCCAGACCGAGCGCGACGAGACCTGCCCCGCCGACGAACGGCAGCTGCCGGCCGACCGCACTGCCCACATGGCTGACCGTCACCCCGGCCGCTACCAGGCCCACGACCGTGCCGTTCGCATCCGTCACCGGGACGATCGCCTGCACCGCCTCGCCGAGCACGCCGCCGGCACTCTCCAGGACGACGTGACCTGCCAGCGCCGGTCCGATGGTGCCGATGATCTTCCCCCCGATCTGTTCCGGGACGGGATTGGTGTAGCGGATGCCCTCCCGGTTCGTCACGACGATGAAGTCGACCTTGCCCTGTTTGCGGGCGGCTTCGGTCAGCGGCTGGAGCGTCGCGCTCGGATCGGGTCCCTGCAGCACGGCCACCAGGCCGGGACCGTGGGCGAAGGCCGCCGCCGCGGCGATCGAACGGTCGCGCGCCGCCTGGAGCCGGTCGCTCCGTGACTTGAGCAGCAGCGCGGTCACGGCGACCACCACGAGCAGCAGCACGACCAGCACCTGCAGCAGGAACACCTGCCCGGCCAGGCTGCGCGCGCTTTCCGACGACCGCCGACGGCGCGCTGACGGACCCTGCGGAGCAGAGTGCGTCCGTTGCCTCTCGCCGCGACCGCCCGAGCGACGCCATGACGGCCAGGAGGAGCGCAGGACTCGGACCATACCTATGTCTACCCCGAGCCCCGACACCGCCGGGGCGTACCACGCCGGGCGTTCCCCCACCGCCCGTAGGAGCCGGCCTGCCGAAACACCTGTCAGCGGATCCATCACGATGACGGCTCGTCGGTCCTCACCGTGATCGGTCCCGCCGAGGAGCGTGCCCTTGAGGATCGACGGGGCCGAGACCCGAGCACACCTCCCGAAGGCCCACCGGTCGAACACGCGCAGCTCCGGCTCGACCACCGCGCCGATGGCACCGGTCGACCGGTGGCCGGCCGCGTGCACCGGACTGCACGGCCAGGGCCAGGACCTAGAGGATCCGGGCCATGGCGGTGTTGAGCTCGGTGACGTAGGCGTGTTCGCCGGGCCCGGCGTTGTCGCGGTAGATCCGGGCCGCGTCGACGACCACCTCTTCGACGTCGGTGCCCAGGGCCTCGACCGCCTGGCTCACGAAGTCCGCCAGCGGCATCGCGCGATCGTCGTCCGGCTCGCCGACCAAGCCGGTGGCGACCCAGGGCGGCACGATCTCCTGGACGCGGACCGAGGTGTCCCGGAGCCGGAACCGCTGGGACAGGGCGTAGGAGTGGAGCGCGGCCTTGGTCGCGGAGTAGGCCGCGTACTGCGCCAGCGGGGTGAAGGCGAGGGTGGAGCTGTTGTAGACGACCGTGGCACGGGGCCGGCCCTTGAGGTGCTCGATGAAGGCTGAGGTGGTGCGGATGGCGCCGAGCAGGTTGGTCGTCAGTTGACTGGTCAGCACGGTCTCGTCGACCGGTCCGGCGGCGTCGTCGCGGAGCATGATCCCGGCGTTGTTGATGAGGACGTCGAGGTCGGGGTGATCGGCCAGGACGCGCTCCGCGGCCCTGGCGATGCTCTCGGGGTCACCGACGTCGAGCTCGACCGTGCCCATGCCCGGGTGCGCCCGGGCGACCTCGTCGAGGAGGGCCCGGCGGCGGCCGGCGATGATGACGGTGTTGCCGAGCCCGTGCAGGGCTTCGGCCAGCCCCCGGCCGATGCCGGAGCCACCGCCGGTGATGAGGATGGTGTTCCCGGTCAGCTGCATGACGTCTCCTCGGTCAGTCGGTCGGTTGGTTGGTTGGTTGGTCGGTCGGTCGGTCGTCGGTCGGTCAGCGGACTCTCGCGGTGGGGCCGGGTTCTCAGGCCGCGGTGGGCTGGAGCGCCGGGTACTCGGTGTAGCCCGCCGGGGCGGCCGGGCGAGGGAGGCCGCGGAAGACCCTCACCGCCATGTCGCCCACTCCTTCACCGCGAACCGGTCGCCGACGCGCCGCACTTCGGCTGCCCCCGGTCCGGGCAGGTGCGCGGGGAGCAGCAGGGCGCCCCGGTCCGCGGCCTCCCCCAGCACCCGGCGCCGGCTGTTCCGGGCGCGGGGCTCGTCCTCGTCGAAGCTGGGGCAGTCGTCCGGCTCCACGATCTGCAGTGGGCTGTGCAGCAGGTCCCCGGCGAACACCGCCCGGTCCGTGCCCGATCGCAGCCATACGACGCAGGAGCCGGGGGTGTGGCCGGGGGCGGGCTCGATGCGGAGCCGGGAGTCGACGTCGTAGTGGTCGCCCTCCCACAGCACGGTCTGTCCGGCCTGGTGCACGGGGGCGACGCTGTCCTCGAAGACGTTGGCCATCCGGGGCCCGGAGCGGGTCCGGTGTCCGTTGGCCGGGTTCCAGTAGTCGAAGTCGGCGCGCGGGATGACGTACCGGGCGTCGGGGAAGGTCGGTCGCCACGCTCCGTCGTCCGTCAGGCGGGTGTTCCAGCCGACGTGGTCGCCGTGGACATGGGTGCAGATCACCGTGTCCACGTCCTGCGGGCGGACGCCTGCCGCGGCCAGCTCTTCGAGGTAGTGGGTGCTCAGATGGTGGAAGGCCGGCATGGCCGGGCGTTCCCGGTCGTTGCCGATACCGGTGTCGATCAGGATCGTCCGGCCCTCGCTGCGGATCAGCCAGGTCTGGATCATGACGCGGACCTCGTCGGCGACCGGGTCCAGGAAGGTGGGGGCGAGCCAGCTCTCGTGCGCCCGCCAGTGCTCGACGGGCACGTCAGGGAAGACGTAGTCGCGGGCGCGGCCTCGGGCGGCCAGCTCGACCACGCGGGTGATCTCCACGTTCCCAAGCGTGATGGTGTCCATGTCCCCAGCCTGCGCGCCGGATGACGCGGCTGCTATCGGTCGCCTGGACGACAGCTCGGAGGGAGCGGGACGCGGCGCGACACGGCCGCGTGCCCCTCGGCGGCCGCGCGCTGCGGCGGGCCCCTCCCCCGTCCGCTCAGGCGCGGTCGCGCTGGTAGGCGGCGAGGAGGAAGAGCCAGATCTCGCTGACGGTCGGGAAGCAGGCGATCGCGTGCCGCAGGCGTTTGAGCGGGACCTCGCCGGCGACCGCGACGGTGGCGGAGTGCAGCAGTTCGCTGACTCCGGGGCCGACGAAGGTCGCCCCGAGCAGGACTTCCCGGTCCAGGTCGACCACCAGCCGGGCGTGGCCACGGTAGTCGTCGGCGTAGAGGTCGGCGCCCTGGGCGGTGTCGAAGTCGAGGTCGACGGTCGTGATGCGGTGGCCGGCCCGGGTCGCCTGCTCGGCGGTCAGGCCCACGGCGGCCGCCTCGGGGTCGGTGAAGAAGACCTGGGGCACGGCGTGCTGGTCTGCGGTGGTGGCGTGGTCTCCCCACGGGCCGTCGTCCAGGGGGAGGCCGGCGGCGCGGGCGCCGATGGCGTCGCCTGCGGTCCGTGCCTGGTACTTGCCCTGATGGGTGAGCAGGGCACGGTGGTTGACGTCGCCGACGGCGTAGAGCCATGCGCCGTCGACCCCGTGGACCAGACACGTGGTGTCCACCTCCAGCCACGTGCCCGGGGAGAGGCCGACCGTGTCCAGGCCGATGTCGTCGGTGCTGGGGGTCCGGCCGGTGGCGAACATGACCTCGTCGGCCTGCAGGTCGCTGCCGTCGTCGAGGGTGAGGGTGACGGGCCCGGTGGGGTCCGGGCGGCGCACGGCGGTGACCCGGGTGCCGATCCGCACGTCCACGCCCGCCTCGCTGAGGCTGCCTGCGACGAGCTCGCCCGCGAAGGGTTCCATGCGGGGCACCAGGCGGTGGCGAACGAGCAGGGTGACCTGGGAGCCGAGGCCCTGCCAGAGGGTGGCCATCTCGATGGCGACTCCACCGCCTCCGACGATGGCGAGCCGGCCGGGGACCGTACTGGAGTCGGTGCCGTTCCGGTTCGTCCAGGGCCGGGCCTCCCGTGCGCCCGGGATGTCGGGCAGCAGCGGCAGGCTGCCGGTGGCGATGGCGACCGCGTGCCGGGCGGTGAGGGTCAGGCGCGCGCCGTCGTCCCTGGTGACCGTGACGCGGCGGGGGCCGTCGAGGCGGCCGTGACCGCGGAAGAGGTCGGCGCCGATGGACTTCACCCATTCGGCCTGTCCGGTGTCGTCCCAGTCGCTGACGTAGTGGTTGCGGCGGGCGAAGACCCGGTCGGTGTCGAGCCGGCCGGTGACGGCCTGCCGGGCGCCGTCCACGCGGCGGGCGTCGGCGACCGCGATGACCGGCCGCAGCAGGGCCTTACTGGGGACGCAGGCCCAGTAGGAGCATTCGCCGCCGACCAGTTCACGCTCCACGACGGCCACGGTGAGGCCGGCGGCGCGGGCACGATCGGCGACGTTCTGGCCGACCGGACCGGCGCCCAGCACGACCACGTCGTAGGCGCTGCTCTCCTGGTGCTCACGGGCTTCGTTCATCGCTTCCTCGCGTCTCCTTCGGGGCGGCCGGGCCGTTTCCCGGCTCATGTAACCGCTCGGTGCGGGCACGGCCGTCATGCCTTGGCCGTGGCAGGCACCAGGAGCGGTCATCCGTGCCCCTGGTGGCCGTATGGCACGCCGTGACCGGCCTCGGGAGCCTCCCGGTCCCCCAGCTGGCCGGCGGCGCGGCGCGTTGCGGTTGCCCCGGCCACGCCGAGCAGCGGCGTCATTCGGTGCACAGCTCGGGATGGCTCTCGGCGAACTCGCGAACGCCGCAGGCCGGTCGCCCGGTGATCAGCTCCACCTCCCGGGTCACGCGGTCGTATCGGTTCTCCGCGTGCAGGCGCGCCATCGTCGCCAGGTGATCGAAGACGTGGTCCGGCAGTCCCAGGGGCCTCAGGTCCTGCTCCAGCCACAGTTCATAGGGCGGGTCGTCGTAGCCGACCGGCCGGTGCAGGGCCGCGCTGAGCTCGGCCGCCATCGCCGTCAGGTCCTGGGAGACCGGTCCGGTCAGTTCGTGGACACGGCCGAGGTGCGGCGCGGGGTTCGCCAGGATCTCGGCGACCACTGCGGCGACGTCCCGAGCGGCGACCGGCGAGGTACGGCCGGTGCCGAACGGAAGCCTCAGGACCCCGTCCCGGGCGACCGAGGCGAAGGCGAGCCGGAACAGCGGATTCTCCATGAACACGGTCGGGCGCACCTGCACCACCGGCAGGCCCGACCAGTCCAGGGCCTGCTCCGTGAGCCAGTGCTGGCGCTGCTGCGTCGATTCGTCGGTGCTGGTCAGCCGCATCTGGGAGACGGTCATCTGGGACATGTTGACGAACGCCTCCAGGCCCTGGTGAGCACGCGCCGCCGCCGCCGTGACCAGGGCCGCCTCCAGGTACTGGGCCGACACGCCCATGCCGAAGTACAGGCGCCCGCAGCCATCCAGCGCGCGCACGACGTCCACGGGCCGGGTCAGGTCCCCGACCACCACCTCGGCACCCGTGGCACGCAGGGCCGCGGCGCGTTCGTCCTCACGCCGGACCAGGGCCCGTACCGGCAGCTCCCGGCTTCTGAGGTCCTGAACCACCGACCGGCCCACCGCCCCGACGCTGCCTGCGGCACCCGTGACAAGAATCAGCGGCGCGCCCATGACCCGCACCTCCGCTCACCGGGACGCGGCAAGCGGCCCGTCACCCCAGCCGTCCGTCCCGGCTCGACACCGTGGCCCGTCCGTCGCTGCCGTTCAACCCGGATTCGCTGATGTTGTCGCCACTGTCCCCGTTGTCGCCCCCGCCGTTGCCCTTACCGCCGTCGATCGGCGCGCCGTCCTCACCGCCGTTGCTGCCGTCGCCACCGTCCTCACCCCCGTTGCCGCCGGCGCCACCGTCCTCGCCCCCGTTGCCGCCGTCGCCGTCGTCCTCGCTGCCATAGCTGCCGGACCCGGCTCCGCCACGGGCAGCGGCGAGGGCGAGGGGGCCGCCGCCGTCTCCGCCGCCCCGCAGTTCCACGGTCGGGCTGGAGACCCCGGCCGGGACCGTGAACGTGCCGTTCGCGGTGAACTTCTGCACGCCGCCGGCGTGCGCCGCGGGCATGCCGGCCACCAGGCCTCCCGCCGTCACGATCCCGGCCACCAGTGCGGACAACGCCGTCCTTGACACCACTTCCCTGCCTCCTGGATTTCGCCCCTCCCCGAGCACCGGACCTAGGGACGGGGGACGGGCCCCAGCCCACCACCGGGCAGGCAAGGCTGCCACCGGGACGCAGGCGGAAACTCCGGCCGACTCGGGGCGGCGCACCCACCGGGGGTGAACACGATGGGCCATCCGCCGGACCGCGACAGACCCGGGGCGAGCCGCCCACACCCACGCCGTCATGCGGCGGTACGTCACCCCCGGCCCGGCCGACACCCGGCTGAGGACCTCGCCCGGGTGGCCGCAACCCGATGGCAGGTGGCGGAATGCCTCCTGGCCGCGAAGAACGAGTGCGGCCTGGACCACTACCAACGTCCGCCGCTACGAACGTCGCCAGGATCGCCGGAGCTGACGGTGAGCGCGGGAAGCGGCGGGCGCCCTCCCCGCGCTCCTGCCGGGGCTCGGTGGAGACCGCGGACAACCGAACGAGTCAGGACACGGGACCCGCTCAGAAGACGAAGTAGCTTGCGCCGAACGTCGTCGCGCTCCGGCCCGGTTCGACCTCCGCGGTCACGGGCCCCTGGCAGTTCGCCGCCGCATGCACCAGAACCATCGAATTCGTATGGTTCTGGACGGAGACCGGAGACGAGGTCGCATAGCAGCCCCGCGCCGGGTTCTCATGGGGAACCCCGTTCACCACCAACAGCCCCGTTGCCGCCTGAGCGGGAACAGCCAGCGCAATCACACCGGTGGCGGCCAGCATGCCGAGCGCAGCGATCCGACGGTGCATGATGACTCCTCATATCTGAGTTGAAGAAAGGAAGTTGGGAGCTCCAGACCATAACCATCCCCCGCATTCTCCCCGTTGGAGCGCAGCCCTGACCGACAGCCACGCCGACATCCAGAAGATCCAGGTCCGACCCGGCACCCCCCGGAGCGGGCACGGCAGCCGGTCCGACGGCGACAGCGCCGAGCCCGAGCGGGTGTGGCCGACCCGGCCGCGAAAGCGGGCGGCACCGGGAACAACCGTGAGGATGGCCTGAATATCATCCAGAGCGCCATTCGAGTGAAAACACCGCAGTGGATACCGGCGGTCAAGAATCTTGGATGGCCGCTGCCAGAATGCAGTCTCCGGTGAATAGCAGACAGGACGACGGACGCGGAATGGCGGGAGTGGAGACGTGTCGCTGATCAGCCCGAGGCGATGTCCGGACGAGCATCCCGGGGAAAGGCCGAAGCCATTTCCGTGGACGCTGATGTACCACTCGGTGGCGGAGGAGAGACAGGACCCGTATCTGATCACGGTGAGCCCCGACCGGTTCAGACGTCAGCTTCGGTGGCTGGCGGCGCGAGGGCTGCGGGGGGTCTCCGTGGGCACGCTGATGCGCGCCCACTCGGCGGGCCGCGCGGAGGGTCTGGTGGGGTTGAGCTTCGACGACGGATATCGGGACTTCGCCGAGCAGGTGGTGCCGGCGCTGGCGGAGTACGGGTTCGGCGCGACGGTGTACGTGGTGGCGGGCAGGCTCGGCGGCCACAACGACTGGGACCGCGAGGGTCCGCGCAAGGCGCTGCTGACGGCCCGGCAGGTGCGTGAGGTCGCCGCGGCGGGGCTGGAGGTGGGCTCGCACGGCCTCACCCACCGCAGGCTCGCCGGGATGACCGGACGCGAGCTGGCGGCCCAGGTCGTGGACAGCCGGGCCGTCCTGGAGGATGCGAGCGGCGGCCCGGTGGAAGGCTTCTGCTACCCCTACGGTTCCCTCGACCGGGCCGCGATGGAGGCCGTCGCACAGGCCGGCTACGACCACGCCTGCGCGGTCGCGCCGGGCTCCGGCGGCGGGCCGCACGCACTACCGCGCTGCTACGTGGGCGACCGGGACGGGCCGTTGCGGCTCTCCGCGAAGCGGCTGCTGCATCACTGGAAGGGCTGACTCGCACCTTCCCGCGGCCACGTTCCGTGGCCGCGGGGCCTCCCGTCCGGCCTACTGCGCGACGGCCGCGGGTTCGAGGCGCAGCCAGGATTCGTGCCAGAGCAGGGCGCACTGGCGGTCGCAGCCGGTGACGGGCAGCGGCTCGCCGTTGCAGCGCAGTGCGTCGAGGATGAACCAGCGGCCTCCGGTGGGGCGCTGCCACCAGGCGAGTGAGCGGTGACGCAGTTCGGTGGCGCCGTGCCGGTGGCCGGCGTGGTGTTCCATGCCGGGCTGGAAGGGGACGCCGTGGAGTCGTCCGGCGCGGTCGAGGGTGGCCTGGATCTCCGGCAGGGTACGGACGGTCGCCCAGAGGGCGGCGGGCCGGGCGGCGGGGTCCGCTGCGGGGGCGGGTTCGAGCCACTCGTCGCGGAAGAGGAGGGCGCAGTCGAGTCCGCAGCCCTGGGTGCCGTCGGCTCCGTGGCAGGTGGCGCCGGCCAGGGCGACGGTGCCCGACAGGCGGCGGATGCGGTAGTGGTCGTCGACCATGCGGCGTACGACGCGTTCGACCTGGTGAACGCCGCCGCAGAAGGACCACTGACTGCCGGTGAACCACAGCCCCCGGTGCCGGTCGTCGGCGTCGAGCGTGGCACGGACCTGGTCCACGCTCTTGACGCGGACCCAGTCGCCCTCCGCATACCGGGACGGGCGGCCCGGGGCGGGGACGGCGCCGAGGTCCTCGCGGCGCTGTTCCCGGGCGATGCGGGCCTGACGCACCAGCCCCAGCGGCGGGAAGTCGCGCAGCGGCAGGCTCTTGTACTGGCATAGGTTCGGCGGAGGCGTGTCCGTCCGCGCGTCGGCGGGAGTGGTCAGGCAGTCCTCGGCGGTCACGGTGGGAATCCCGTCGCTCGGAAGTATTCGAACCAGGCTAATGGGGTTTTCCGGCCGGACTTGAAGAAATTCGACCGGACATGGCCGGCCCAATTCTTCATTAGAAACACAAAGGCTCCACCTGGACGATGTTCCACGGAATCCCGGGACATCCACCCTCTCCTTGTTCATGTTCGCGTAATATTCCGGATGTCACCTCTGGTGGAGTGGCCGAGTGGCGAGGCGACGGCCTGCAGAGCCGTTTACATGGGTTCGAATCCTTTCTCCACCTCCATGATCAGACGCGGATCTCCCCACCCCCGTCGCAGCGACGTCCCTGGCCCGGGGAACCCGGCGCAGGGTTCCCGTGACCAGCAGGGCAGATCTACCGCGCCGAGCGCATCATCAACTGATGCCCGCGCTGGGGGTGGTGGTCCGGGACTGCGGGATCAGGGTGGTGAGGCCGCGGGGAGTTGCTGGGTGCTGGTCACCTTGCCCGTTCTCCCGCGCGCGGACCGGTGGTGAGCACCACGGCCGGTCGGCTGACGACCCGGTGGGCAGGGTGATGAGGATCCGTGAGAATCCCTAGGACCGCAGACGTTCACAGGGTTGGTGATCCGTGACGTCAGGAGCCGAGCTTCTAGACCAACACGAGCCACCAGGTGTCCAAGGCCCCTCCTGCAAGCCGAACAAGCGGCTCAGGGCGTCGATCACCAGAGCGTGAGTTGGCCCCAGGGGCGCTGCCGGGCCGTCGGCTCACTGATCCGCGGTGCTCAGCTGACCGGTCCCGGCATCGTGTGCGGCCCTACCGCCGGTTCGAGCAGCGACAACGTCCGCTGCTGCGCGTCGAGGCCGACGCGGATGCCGACCGGCATCGGCAGATTCGGGCCGGCATGCCCGAAGTCGACGTTGCCCAGGACCGGGATGTCGCGGTCGCCGAGGACGTCGAGGACGATCTCGGGCAGGGTCGGGGAGGTGCCGGGCTCGAGTCCACTGATCTCGCGCGGAACGCCCACGACCATGCCGGAGATCCGATCGAGGATGCCGCAGTGTCGCATCACCTGCAGATAGCTCCACACGTACGATGCCAGGCCGCCCATCTCCTCCCAGAACAGCACCGCACCGTCGAACTGTTCGAGCGGCAGCGCGAAAGGCGTCGTCTGCGCCAGCACGATGCGGTTGATCACCCCGCCGATCAGCCGGCCTTCGACACGACCAGGACGCCAGCACTCCCACGACGGGCTCGCAGGCAGTGCACCGATCGCCTCGGTGCTGGTCAGCAACCTGGAGTAGAGCTTCTCGAGTTCCGATTGGCGCGCCACGGGCGCAGCCTGCCAGTGCCCGCCGAAGCCGGGGACGGCCATGTCGGCATGGAACCCGACCAGACCCGTGCGCGCATAGAGCACCAGGTGCAGCAGCGAGATGTCGCTGTAGCCGAGGATCGGCTTGGGGTCGGCCCTGATCGCCTCGACGTCGATCAGGTCGAGGTAGCCGAGCGCCGCCTGGCCGCCGTCACTCGCGACGATCGCGCGCACCTCGGGATCACGCAGAAGACCGTTGAGCTCCCCGGCGATCTCCGCCGGCGTGGCCGCGCTCCACCAATGGCGCCGCCCCACCTCGAGTAGCGGAGCCCGACGCACGCGGAATCCCATCCGTTCGAGCACCACCACCGTCTGCTCGACGTTGGGCTCGTAAGCGGCCGGCAGCGGGCCGGACAGCGAGGCGATGACAACGAGATCTCCGGGCCTCAGGGCACGCGGTCGAAGCGGTTGAGGCAGTGCAGAACCAGTCATGGCGTCAGTGTCGCCGGTGCCATTGCCAGGGTCACGCGACTTTCGCCGGGCCTTCCGGGCGGGGCGGGGGGCTTCACCGACCTGTGGACACCACCCGCCAGAACCTGCCGAAAGAGGCAACGTCATGGAGAAGAACCGCAAGGTGAAAGCCACCCTCGCTCTCGCCGGGGCAGTTGCGCTCGCCGGTCTGACGTTGGGGCGGCCAGGCCGTGCCGCCGCGGCGGCACGGCCGCCGGCGGGGAGGACCTTCGCGGGCGCCTCCGTAGCGGCTCCGGCAGCGGTCGGCACGACCGACGGCCCGCCGGACGTCATCCACCGGTGGTGGACCCGGATACAGCCCCGTCACGCGCCGGTCGATCGGACAGCTCCGTCCACAGGTCGAGAAAGGCCCGCAACGGCGCGCTCGGCCGGGTGCCCGCCCGCCACACGAACACCTTCCGCAACCGGATGGCGGGCTCCAGCGGCACGACGACGAAACGCCGGTCGGCGGCGAGGACCGGACTCGCCTGGGAGGTCAGGGCGATGCCGACCCGCTCGGCGACCAGAGCGAGTTGGAGGGCGACGTCGTTCGTCCCGTAGGCGATGTCCAGCCGCAGCTCCGCCGCGGCGAAGGCCGCACGGATGAACGCGTGCACTCCGCTGTCGGGGCCGTAGCTGATGACCGGGCTCCGGACCGCCTCGTCGAGGGTCATCGGACGGTTCGCGGGCCGGCTTCCGGCGGGGAGGACCGCGACGATCCGGTCCTCCAGGAGCACGCGCGAGGCGACGGCGGCGGGTTCACCGTCCGGCGGTCCCGCGACCACGGCCGCGTCGATCTCCCCGTCGCGGACCTTCGCCAGCAGCGACGGGCTCGACGCCCCGATGAGACTCACCGCGACCCGGGGGTACCGGCGGTGGTACTCCCCCAGCAGCCGGGGGATGCTGGTGCCTTCCAGCCCGCCGACGGTCCCCAGCGCGAACGCTCCGCTGAACAGACCGGACCGGTCGGCGAACTCCAGGACGGCCGACGCGGCCGCCGCCAGACAGGCGCGGGCGTGCGGCAGCAGGGCGGCGCCCCCGGAGGTGAGAACCACCTGCCGGGGCAGGCGTTCGAACAGGGCCTCTCCCAACTCCTTCTCCAGGGCCTGGATCTGCTGGCTGATCGCCGGCTGCACGACATGACAGCGGGCCGCCGCCTTGGTGAACGACCGCTCCTCCGCCACCGCGACGAAATACTCAAGCGTACGGAGCTCCATGACCGACAAACTATCAACTCCGCAGCTGAGAGGCCTGGTTGTGACAGCTCCGACTGCTCCGGGGCCGGTACGACGACCGATCCGGGGCCGGTCCGGCGATCCCCGGTGCGATCAGTGATCGTGACGACTGCCATCACCCCTGGGTATTGGACGCGCGCGGCCACGTCCCCGAGGCTGGTGGCCGGGTGTCGGCCAGACCCGCGGCCCCGGCGAAGAGCGAGGACAGACAGTTGACTTCCTCCCCCGGCTGGAGCCGGGGGCATCCATGGAGGTCCATGATGAGAGTGACCGTCGTCGGCGGCGGCATCGCCGGACTGACCTGCGCCCTGAGCCTGCACGCCGCCGGCTTCGCGCCACGGGTGTACGAAGCGGCGCGGAAGGTCGAGGCGGTCGGCGTCGGGATCAACCTGTTGCCGCACGCCGTCCGGGAACTCGACGAACTCGGCCTGGACGGCGAGCTGGCCTCCGTCGCGCTGCCCCCACACCGGCTGAGCTACCGCGACCGGACGGGCGAGACGGTCTGGGAGGAGCCGCTGGGACGCCCGGCCGGGTACCGCTGGCCGCAGTACTCCGTGCACCGCGGCCGTCTGCAGATGCTGCTCCTCGCGGCGGTACGCGAGCGGCTGGGGCCGGACTCGGTCCGTACCGGCCTGCTGTTCCAGAGGTTCGAGCAGAGCGCGGGCGGCGTCCGCGCCCACTTCCTGGACCGGTCGAACGGTCTGCCCGTGGTCGACGACGCCGACGTGCTGGTCGGCGCCGACGGCATCGACTCCGTGGTCCGCAGCCGGTTGTACCCGGACGAGAGCCTCCCGAACGGGAACGGCGTCCACATGTGGCGCGGGGTCGCCCGGCACCCGCACATCCTCGACGGCCGTTCGATCGTGGTGGCCGGGGGCACCCCCGGCGCGAAGTTCGTCGCCTACCCGATCGAGGACCCCGCGACCCCGGCCGCCGACGCTCTGGTGAACTGGGTGCTGGAGGTGCGGCACGGCCCGTCCGCCCCGCCTGCCGGTGGCCCCGGCCGTCGCGTCACCGCGGCGGAGGCCCGCGCCGGGCTGTCGTCGTGGAGCCTGCCGTGGATCGACCTCACGGCGATCGCCGAACGCTCCTCGGCGATCTTCGAGTACCCGATGCTCGACCGTGATCCCCTGCCGCGCTGGAGCTTCGGACGGGTCACCCTCCTCGGTGACGCCGCGCACCCGATGTTCCCCATGGGCATGAACGGAGGATCGCAGTCCATCGTCGACAGCCGTGTGCTGGCCTGGTGCCTGGCCCGGGACGACGACGCCGAGGCCGCGCTCCGCCGCTACGACCGGATGCGCCGGCCGGCCGTCAACGCGATCGTGCTGGCCAACCGGGACCTGGGACCGGAAGAGACCATCGCGCGGGCCGAGGAGCACGGCGGGGAGTTGCCCCTCGGGCAGGCCGAGGAGATCGCGACCCGCTACAAGCGGCTGGCCGGGGCCACCGTGCCCCAGGTCAACACCCACCCGTCCTGGACGGTCCCCGTCATCGCCGCTGATCAGGAGCGGCTCCACGGGTGAGACGGACCGACCGGGTTCCGGGGAGGTGCTGCGTGGTCACCGCCGCGCGGCACGGCTGACGTTGGAGCAGCTGACCGAGGTCTCGGGCGTCAGTGCCCGGACCCGGTCGGACATGGAACGTGGCCGCAGCAAGGGGCCTCAGGCCCGGACGTGGCCGCCCTGACCGTGACCGCCCTGACGTCTCCCCGGTGGGAAGTGCCAAGGGTGAGGGCAGCCCGGCGTCAGTGCGGGCCCGAGTCCTCGGTGCCGCAGGGGCCGCCGGCCGTCGATGCGGGCAGTTCGACCGGCTCCCCGGCCATCGTCAGGGTCTGGTACCACGCCGAGATGCGCTCGGTCGAGCGTCCGGTGTAGTGGCAGATGAAGCTGCGCCTGAACCGGTCGGCTGTGGTGTTGGGCTGCGAGCCGTGCACCAGGCTGCCGTTGAAGAACAGCACGTCCCCGGGGTCCAGGTCGACCGGGTGGCGCGACAGGCCCGGCGGTGGCGGCACGTATTCGCGGGTGAAGGAGGCGGTGCCGTCGGCGTCCTCGGGGCAGAACAGGTCCATGCGGTGTGTCCCGGGTACGACTTCCAGTCCGCCGTTGGCCCGGTCGGCCCGGTCGACCGCCAGCCAGGCGGCGACACAGGTGCCGGGCTCGACGCGGAGGTAGAAGTTGTCCTGGTGCAACGCCTGGCCCCGGGCCCCCGGCGGCTTGAAGTAGAACATGCTCTGGGCTGCCAGCGGCTCCTCACCGAGCAGCTCACGCAGGACGGCGGCGACGCGGTGGTCCAGCAGATGGCGCAGGGCGAGGGGGCTCACCCGGTGGGGGTGCATGATCCGCGGGAACTCGCGCAGGACGTCGTACGGCTGCCCGGGCTCCTGCGGCGACGGGGTGAAGTGCCCCGGGATCGGGCCTGCGGCGTGCAACCGCATGAACTCCTCCCGCAGCTCCGCCACCTCGCCGGGGGAGAACAGTCCTGGTAGAACGACGTATCCGTGCTCGTGGAAGTCGGCGACTCTCATGCCCTCACGATAGGAGGCGCGACCGTGCCCAGGTATGGCCATGACGGCCGATGACATGTCCGTTCCTGCTGCCGAGTTGGTGATCCTGGGTCACTTCGACCAGCCCTCCGGCTACGCGGTGCGCCGCTCGCAGGGGTCGCCGAGCTGGCTGCTGATGTGGACCCGGGACGGCGCCGGGCTGGTGGAGCAGGCCGGCGTGGTGGCCAGGGCGGAGCCGGGGCATCTGGTGGTGCTGGGGCCGGAGCAGGCCCAGTACTACCGGACGGCGCCTGGGGAGAACCGCTGGCGGTTCTGGTGGGTGCACTTCCAGCCCAGGCCGGCCTGGCTGCGCCGACTGGCACCGTACGCCCTCGGGGCGGGCTGCCATGTGGTCCCCGGTGCCGGCTCCGAGCGGATGGAACAGGCGCTGCTGCGCGCGTGCGGCGATGCGCGGTGGAGTGGGCACGCCCTGCCGGCCTCGCCGTCGCGCCCCGTCCGACCCGTGGTCGCGGAATCCCCCGAGGCACGTGAGCTCGTGCTGAACGCGGTCGAGGAAGTGCTGCTGCTGGCGACGGTCGCCGCGCGCCGGCCCGTCCTGGGCGACCCTCGGGTCCGGCAGGTCCAGGCCCTGATCGCGGCCGAGCCCGGTGCTCCGCACAGCGTCGCATCGCTGGCCCGGGCCGTCGCCCTGTCACCGTCCAGACTGGCGCACCTCTTCACCCTGGAGGTCCGTCTGACGCCCATGCAGGCCGTACGCGAGGCGAGGATGCGCCAGGCCGCCCAGCTCCTCGCCGCCACCGACCTGAGCATCGGCCGGATCGCCACGGCATCGGGGTTCGCCAGCCAGTTCCACTTCAGTCGTACGTTCAGCCGGGAGGTCGGCATGTCACCTCGGGAGTACCGCGCCGGCCTGCGGGCATCCGGCGGGTGAGACGCGGGCAGGCCCGGTTCTGCGGCGAAGCCGGCGTCGAAGCAGAACCGGGCCGTCCCACGCCGATGTTCGGGGTGGCCGCCAGAGGCCGTGGATCGGCCAAGGTCTGCCGGTGGGGCGGCGTGCGGGGACGTGCCCCGAACGCCGCCCCACCCGGCGGTCAGGCGTCCACGCCGTAGTACTGGGCGAGGAAGCCGGTCACGTCGGCTGCGTGCGGCAGCAGGTCGGGCAGTTGGGCGGCGAGGGCGGAGCGGGTGGCCTCGGCGAGTTCGGGCAGGCTGGTGGTGGCGCCCTTCACGTACGGGTCGAGGCGTCGGATGAGCTCGTAGTTGCTCTCCACGTCGACCTGCCGCATGGCCTTCTCCAGCGGCGGGGCGTCGGCCGGCGGGACGGCGGGCAGGACGCGGCTGACGAAGGTGACGCGGTGCAGCACCCGCCAGCACGGGGGCTTGCGGTCGGACTGGCGGGCCTGGCGCAGCGCCGCCGCGTTGGGGTCGTTGCCGATGGCGAGCCAGATGGGGTCGACGACCTTGTGGAAGAAGCTGTCGAAGTGCTCGCTGTCCTCGCCGAGGTAGAAGCTGAGGAAGCGGTAGGCGTCGACCTTGCCGGGCACCTTGACGGGTTGGCCGTCCTGGTCGAAGACGGGCTTGCGGTCCTGGTCGTAGCGCTGGAGGTTGCGGGCGGGGTTCACCTCCACGTTCAGTCCGAAGGAGCGGGTGGCCTCCTTGCCGCGGGCGTGGGTGGCAGTCATCCCGCCGCCGACGGAGGCGTCCAGCTGGGCACTGATGCCGATGCCGGCGAGCTGGAACGAGGTACCGACCGAGCCGGAGAGCGAGTAGGAGCCCGACGTGGTCTCGCTGACCACGTCGGTGGTCTCGGTGGTCTCGGCGAAGAAGCCTCCGGCGGCGGTCCACACGTAGGTGTTGACCAGGTCCCGGCGGGAGAAGCCCTGGCCGGTGGCGCTGTCGGTGGTCTCCCGTTTCTGCGTGGGTGCGGCGTCGGTGCCGATCGCGCCGCCGAGCACCCGCCCGGCGCGTTGGGCGGTCGGGTCGGGAGCGTGGGTCTCGGTGGAGACGCTGTCGTAGTAGCTGTGCAGGCGCTGCTGGTCGCGCTGGATGCGGCGCTTGAGCGCGTACGCCTCACGGGGCTTGAAGTAGCTGTACTCGCCGCGCTCGCGGGTGCCCTGGTAGTCGGGGTCGGCGACCTTGCCGCGCTCGTCGAAGCCGACGGTGCCGTCGAGGGTGCCCTGCTTGGTGTAGCGGGGGTTGATCGGGAACGGGATGACGTTCCAGTCCTTGGGGATGTCGGGGTTGGGCTGGATGCGGTAGGCGACCAGGGCTCCGCTGTGGGCCAGGCGCAGGGCGAAGACGTCGGCGGTCTGGGACTGCACGACGGCGAAGCCGGTGTTGGCCGGGACGTAGCGGCGGCCGGTGGCGGGGTTGAGGAGGCGGCCCGGGTCCTCCCAGTGACCGGTGAGGGAGACCTTGGTGGTGCGGGCGGTGTTCTCGCCCTGGGAGAGATGCGCCGCTGGTCGTCCATCGCGAACGCCACCGTGCTGCCCTGGTGCCGCACGGTCGTGGTGTGCACGTAGGCGCGGTCGCTGTAGACCTTCACCAGGTGCTGAATCTCCGTCAAACCTGCCACCTCGTAGGCGGGTGCCCGCCGGAAGCGGACGGGCACGATCGACACGAAACGTGTCCACGCTTTCACTTGACGTAACCGGCGGACAAGGTGCTTCTCCGCCAGCGCGGGGCCGAAAGTCTTCCACGCGCGGCCACCGGCCGCTCTGCGGGCCGCGACGCCCGGCCACCGGGCGGTCGCCCGTCCGGGAGGCCTCGCGGCTCAGCTCTCCGGGAGCCAGGTCAGATCCTCGGCATCGATGCGGTAGCCGCTGCCGACGGTGCGCCGCCTTTCCGCCCCGGAGGGACAAGTAGCCTGCCGGGTAAGGGAGTTTTCGCGCCGGCTGCGGGCCGGCGGGTGGGGCACTCGGAGGAGTGCCCCACCCGGTGATGTCTGCTAGCCGGTGTGGAGGGCGAGGGTCGGGGAGAGGCGGGCGGCCCGGACGGCCGGGTAGAGGCCTGCCACCGTACCGATGAGCAAGGTGGCGGCGAAGCCGCCGGTGACGGCCCACAAGGGGACCACCCAGGGCAGGCCTCCCGAGGCGGCGAAGGCGTAGGTGGCGACCGCACCCAGGGCCACGCCGGCCAGCCCGCCGAGTCCGGAGAGCAGGAGGGACTCGGTGACGAACTGGAGACGGATCTGGCCCCTGGTGGCGCCCAGGGATCGGCGCAGTCCGATCTCGTGGCGCCGCTCCAACACTGAAATGATCATCGTGTTGGCGACCCCGACGCCGCCGACCAGGAGTGCCACCCCGCCCAGCCCGAGCAGGAGGTCGGTGAACGCACCCTCGGTGGCGGCCTTGGCCTGGAGTGCCGAGGAGGGGTCGGTGACCTGCACGTTGCGCGGGTTCTGCGGATCGACGGTGCGTGGGATCAGCTCGCGGACCGCGCTGACCGTCCGGTCCGTCGATCGTTCGTAGATCTGGGTCGGGTGGCCGTCGAAGCCCAGCAGTGTGCCGGCGCCGTCCCAGCCGACCAGGGCGGCCCGCTCGATCTCGGGAGCCAGCGGCAGCGGGTCGAGGATGCCGATGACGGTGAAGTACCGGCCGCCGATGTGGACCTGCTGGCCGGGGGCGGTGATGCCCAGGCGCTGGGCGGCGACGTGTCCGAGCACCGTCGACGGGTAGCGCCCGTTGGCCTCGTTGAGCCAGGTGCCCGAGCCGACCGCGCCGCGCACGACGTCCAGCAGCCCTTCGGTGGCGGCCTTCACGGCGATGCCGCCGGTTTCGTCCTTGGGGATCTTCTCGCTGCGTCTGACGGACTGTGCCAGGTCGCCGGTCGCGCCGACCTGCTCGACCCCGGGGATGCGGCTCAGCATGCCGATCGACTCCTTGGGCAGCTTCACCTTCTCGCCGAACAGCCCCTGGCCGGGGGAGGCAACCAGGAGGTTGGTGCCCAACTGGTCGAGCTGCCGCAGAAGTTGGGCTTTACTCGAGGAGGAGATGCCGACCACCGCGATCATGGTGGCGATGCCGATGGCGATGCCCAGCGCGGACAGCACCACCCGCAGCGGCCGGGTGCGCAGGCCGGCCGAGCCGACGTGGAGGACGTCGCGGGGGCCGAGCCGGGCCGGGGAGAGCCGTGTGCCGCTCATCGCTCCCCACCCCGATCGGCCGGGTCGGCTGCGCCGGTGCGCAGATCCGCCACGACGCGGCCGTCGCGGATGCGGACCTGGCGTGGCAGGCTGTCGGCGATCTCGCCGTCGTGGGTGATCACCGCGATGGTGGCCCCCTCGGCGTTGAGGTCGTGCAGCAGCTCCATCACCGCCCCGCTCGAGGCGGAGTCCAGCGCGCCGGTCGGCTCGTCGGCCAGCAGCAGGTCCGGCTCGCCGACCACGGCCCGGGCGATGGCCACCCGCTGCCGCTGGCCGCCCGACAGCTCGTGCGGACGGTGGTGCATACGGTCCGCGAGCCCGACCCGCTCCAGGGCCAGGGCCGCGCGCCTGCGGCGCTGGGCGCGCGGCAGGCCCGAGTAGAGCAGGCCCTCGGCGACGTTGTCCTGGGCGCTGACCCCGGCCACCAGATGGAAGGACTGGAAGACGAAGCCGATGTGCCGGGCGCGCAGGGCGGACAGCCGGCGGTCGGAGAGGGCGGCGACGTCGTGGCCCGCCAGGGTGACGGATCCGGCGCTGGGCCGGTCCAGGGTGCCGACGATGTGCAGCAGGGTGGACTTGCCCGACCCCGAAGGGCCGACGATGGCGAGCAGTTCGCCGCGCCCGATGCGCAGGTCCACCCCGTGCAGCGCCGTGACCCCGCCCGGATACTCCTTGGTGACCTGGTTCAGCTCGACCACCGCGCTCATGACTTGGGCACCCCGACCTTCATGCCCTCGGTCAGCTCGGTCCCGCTGACCTCGACCCGGCCCTGTCCGAACATGCCGAGCTTGACCGGGACTTCGCGCGCCTTCCCGCTCTCCACGACCTGGACGCCGAAGCCCCCGCCGGACAGCGCGAGCAGTGCGTTGACCGGTACGGTCAGCACGTCCTTGTGGACCTCGCCTTCGAGCTCGACGGTGACCGGCGCCTGGTCGAAGCCCTCCGCCTGCCCCGGGTCGTCGAAGACCACCCGGGCGGTGATCTTGGCGGGCTTGTCCGGGGAGCCCTGCTCCGTGCCGTCCTCGCCGATGGTGCGGTCGACGGAGGCGACCTTGCCCTTGGCCCTGCCGCCGCCGGGCAGGTCGACCTCGACCCGGGTGCCGGGCTTGGCGAGGTCGGCCCGGGAGACGTCGATCTTGATCTGCACCTGCCGTTCGGAGCCGGTGGTGGTGAGGACCGGCTTGCCGGGAGCGGCCTGGTCGCCGACGGCCGCATCGCTCTTCTTGATCCGCACCGGACCGGGGGAGAAGGCGATCTGCTCGGGGCCGATCTCGCCGGTCAGGGCCAGTCCGTGGGCCTTCTGCCAGCGCTTGACCGCTTCCGCGGTGCCGGCGGTGAACTCCTCGTCCGCGGCCAGCCCCTTGCCGTAGCCCAGGTCGCGGAGGTTCTCCTTCAGCTGTCTGACGTCCGGCCCCTTGTCGCCGGTCTTCAGCGTCCGGTACATGGGGCGCTCGCCGTCCATGAGCCGGACCTTCCGGCCGTCGACCTCGTAGAGAACCCCGTCACGTTTCACCACCGCGCCGGCCTCCGGGAGCCAGGTGAGGGTGCCCGGCACACCGGCGTTGAGCCGGCGCTCCTCGGCGTAGTCGAGGGTCCCGTCCACCTGGGTCCGGCTGCTCAGATCCTGTCGCTTCACCGAGTCCGTGCTCGGCGGCAGCCCGTCCGCGCGGTCCACGCCGCCCTTGCCGCCGCCCCCGGTCTGCGAGAGGGCCGTGGCCCCGCCCACCAGCGTGACCGAGATGACCAGCGCGACGATCAGGTACGTGCGGCGGCTCCGCCCGCGCTCACTCCGCATTCTGACCACTGCACGCCTTGTTCGCCTTGTCGAACCTGTCCTTCTCCGCGCCCTCCGGGATCTTCATCGCCGTTCCCGACATCGCCGAATCGCCGTCGAACTTCGGGTCCGGCATATCCACGCCGTTACCGCGCATGCACTGGGCGAATTCAAGGGCCTTGTCCTTGTCGGCCTGGGACATCTTCGCGCCACCCGAGCCACCGGCTCCCCCGCAGGCCTTGAGGGCTTCCTCCATCTTGTCCTGGCCACCCTCCAGGACCATGGCCCGCGGGTCCTGGCCCGGCTCGGGCTCCTTCACCTGGGCGCCGTGTTCGCGCAGGCACTTACGGTGCTCGTAGGCCTGGTCCGCCGCCGCGCCCTTGCCCGACGAGTCCGAGCCGCCGCCCCCGCCGGAGCCCGTGACGCCTCCGCTACAGGCCGTCGTGAACAGCGCCATCCCCGCCACCAGCGCGGCCGCCGCCGCGCCGTACCTGTGGTTCCGCATGTGGTTCCGCATGGAATTCCTCCGTGTCCGATAACGAGTGGCCGACCACGCAGAGGCTGGCACGCACCCGCATTTCGCCGCTGTCAGCCGAGACCTTTACGGCGCCGAAAGGTGGCTTTCAGGTACACCTGATGTCATGCGTGTACTGATCGTGGAGGACGAGGAATTCCTGGCGGACATGATCGCCGAGGGATTGCGGCGCGACGCCCTGGCCGTCGATGTCGAGTACAACGGCGCCGACGCGCTGAAGCGGCTGAGCCTCAGCGACTACGACGTGCTCGTACTCGACCGCGACCTGCCCGGGGTGCACGGCGACGAGGTGTGCCAGAGCGTCGTCGAGCAGCGGCTACTGACCCGGGTGCTGATGCTCACCGCCGCCGGCGCCGTCCGCGACCGCGTCGACGGCCTGGACCTGGGCGCGGACGACTACCTCACCAAGCCGTTCGCCTACGAGGAGTTGCTGGCCCGGGTACTGGCGCTCGGCCGCCGCACCCACCCCGCCCTGCCGCCGGTCATCGAATGCGCGGGCATCGCCCTCGACACGGCTCGCCGCCAGGCCTTCCGGGAGGGCCGCTACCTCGCCCTGTCCCGCAAGGAGTTCGGCGTGCTGGAGGTGCTGATGCGGGCCGAGGGCGCCGTGGTCAGCGGTGAGGACCTGATCGAGCAGGTGTGGGAACGGAGCATGGGATACCGCACCAACGCGGTTCGGGTCGTCCTCAGCAAGCTCCGCGCCAAGCTCGGCGAGCCCTCGGTCATCGACACCGTGCCCGGCCACGGCTACCGCATCGGCGTCCCGGCATGAGGAGCTTCGCTCCGGCCGGCCTGAACCGTCTTCCGCTGCCCGGCTGGCCACACCTGCGACTGCCGGGCGGGGAGCGGGGCCGGCTGACCATGCTCTACGGCGGGCTGCTCGTCCTCGCTGGGGCCATGCTCATCTGCCTGGTCAACTTCCTGGTCCGGGAGAATCTGTACACCTCGATCAGCACGGCCGTCGCCGTCGAACCGCGACTGGCCACACTGGCGACCCCGGACCCCACTGCGGCAAAAACCGTCACGGTCGGAACCGCTTCGCCCGCAACCACTTCACCCGGAACCGCCCCCGCCGACGGCGGACAGTCCCACTTCCAGGCCGTCAAGGTCGTCACCCAGGCCGCCGAGCAGGCCGCCCAGAACCAGCTGCTGACCGTCTCCCTGATCGCGCTGGCCGCCTTCGCCGTCATCTCGGTGGCGCTGGCCTGGTGGATGTCGGGACGGGTGCTGCGCCCGGTGACGGTGATCACCAACACGGCACGGCGACTCTCGGGTGAGAACCTGCACGAGCGGATCGCCCTCGACGCACCCCCGGGCGAACTCAAACAGCTCGCCGACACCTTCGACGCCATGCTCGACCGCATGGAACAACTGGTGGGCGCGCAGCAGCGGTTCGCCGCCAACGCCGCGCACGAACTGCGGACTCCGCTCGCGGTGCAGCGGGCCGCGGCCGAAATCGGGCTGGCCACCGAGGATCCGGCCGCCGTCGCCCGGGTCCGCCGCAAACTGATCGAGGTCTCCGAGAGCAGCGAACGGCTCATCGAGGGCCTGCTGTTGCTGTCCGTCTCCGACCAGGGGCTGGACCGCCGCGAACCGGTCGCACTGGACCGGCTGGCCCGCTCGGTGGCCGCCGAGTGCACCGCCTCGGAGGAAGCCCGCGAGAACCGCGTCACCGTCCGGACCGACACCGCCCCCGTGTCCGTCGAGGGTGATCCGGTGCTGCTGGCACACCTGGTACGCAACCTGGTCGGCAACGCCCTGCGCTACAACCACGACGGCGGCCGGGTCGAGGTCGGCGTGCACGACGGTGTCCTGGAGGTCGGCAACACCGGCCCCCAGGTACCGCCGGAGACCGTCCCCTATCTCTTCGAGCCCTTCCGCCGCCTCCAGGAGCGTCGGCACAGCCCGCGTGAGGGCGCGGGCCTGGGCCTGTCCATCGTCGCCTCCATCGCCCGAGCCCATCACGCCACTGTCACCGCCGTCCCCGGCAGCGCGGGCGGACTGCGGGTCCGGGTCGAATTCCCCACGGCCTGATCCGGCGGTCCGAGGGCCCGGGCGCGAGGCCGTCACCGTGCGGTGCCCTCCGGGGGACAACCTCCAACGCTGGAGCCTCGCTCATCCCGCACCAGCCCGTCGAACTGAACGGGTAGTTCGCGGAGACCAGGCCGGCGCCTTCCGGGTGCCAGTCGGCGGCCTTCCAGCCGAGCTTGGTCATGGCGGTCCAAACGGTCACAGTGCGGCCGGGTCCGGCCGGCCGCCTGGGGACCACCTTCGTGCTTCGAGCGGTCGGCTCAGGGATTGGTGCCTCCTCGGGGCGGATCGCGGGTGCTCGCTGTGCTGTTCATCGGGACTGCTGCCGGAGCTGGTCGGGTCTCAGCGGCGGTGGCCTCGTCGGTCTGCGGCGACGTCGATGACCAGTATTCACCGGTCCGAATCGCGCAGGTCAGGGCCTATCTCGTCCGTCTTGCATGATGCCTGATAGCACCTCATGCCACCCGGTCCGTGAGAGGCGCGTGAGAGCCGTGACACCTCGTGACGCCTCATCCGAACGCGCCCGCGCCCACGACCCCGCCTTCCTCCACCGAGGCCGCTACGACCCGGAGCTTCCACCGGCGTCCTCACCACGACCAAGACCCCCAGCAGCACGACCTGGGTCCCCTCCCCCGGCGTCGCCACCGCCCTGCGGCATCGCGACGCGGACAAGACCCCAGCGTCGATTCAGCCTGAGGCCCCTCGCGTGAGTCCGCCAGGCCCGACCGGCCCCGGCACGGTGACGACGGGACACCGAGCGTGCTGCAGGACGCCCTGGCCGACGGACCCGAGCAGCTGGCCGGTGAACCCCCCGGCACCCCGCGTGCCGACGACCAGGGCCAGGGCATGCTTGGAGGCCTCGGCCAGGACGGCCACCGGATGTCCGCGCACCACCTCGTGCCTGAGCTCCACCCCTGGATAGAGCTCCCGCCGCCCGGCGGCTGTCTCCGCCAGCACCCGACGGGACTCCTGCTCCACCCGGTACTCCTCGGCCACCGAGAGTCGCGAAGGGTTCCAGGCGTACAGAGCGCGCAGCTCGGCGCCCCGCAGTGCTGCGGCTTCGAAGGCGTAGTCCACGGCGTCCCGCGACGTCCGGCTGCCGTCCACGCCGACGACGATGTACGCCGGCTGCTGGGTGATGTGCTCCGGATCCCGAACGACCACTACCGGGCAGCTCGCGTGCGCGATGAGTGGCAGAGTCACCGCCCCGGAGTGGAACAGCTCCCGGACGCCGGAGAGCGGTCGTGAGCCGAGGACCAGCACCACGGCCCGCTCGGCCTGCCTGTTCAGTACCTCGGCCGGGTCCCCGTCGACGAGCCGGGCCGACACCTGCAGGGCGGGGTGGCGTTCGCCGATGAAGCGGGCCGCCTCGTCGAGGGCGTGCTCGCCTGCAGTACGGAGCAGGTGGGCACGATCGTGGAGTTCGGGCCAGAGCCGGGGCCAGATGTCCTCGCGGGTCACGGGTTTCCACGCCTGCACGACATGCACCGGCAGGTGGCGCCGATTCGCCTCATCGGCGGCCCAGGCGAGCACCATGCGGCTCGGGCGTTCGGGATCGACGCCGACCACTACGGGACGCTGTCCGTGGGGACTCATCATGTCTCCTCCCGTCGACAGGGAGCGGGCCCGCCGGCACGCCGATTGCGCGCCGCACCGCGGGCAGCCGCCGCACCGCCTGCAACAAGTCCGAACCGATCAGCTGGTCCGCGGCGATTGCGACGCCCGCACGGTCACCGGGCGAGGAAACGGACATGCTTCTACGGTATTCCCGAGCCGCTCGGACACCTGCCGGATTGCGGGGGCAGGAAACGGCCAGAGCGCTTATGGCAGCGTGATGGGATCGCGCTGCGACTGCCACTTGGCGGAAACAACAAAAAGGCCGCCCCCGCATCTCTGCGGAAACGGCCCACGCCCTGCATAAACGCTGATCTTAACAACAGGATTTGTACCTGCGCCCCCGGCGCCCAAGTGGTCCCGTTATCTCCCGACCGAAAGGCCGGGTTGGGATTTCGCGATCACGAGCCGCAAGATCAGGGCTCCTGCTTCTCTGATCTGCACATTTACCTCCTCGTGATCGTCCTACCGGTAACTCCTCCGGCACTGTCCAGGTTACTCCGGTAAAGCACGAATTCGGGCAGATCAGGTGCACGAATACCGTCGCGTCAGTTCACCACCGCAGCTGCAGGTCCGAGCGGGCCTCCCGGGACAGGCGCCGGCCGTGCGACCGACAGTCCCCGGCACCCTGCCGGTCGGCTTCGGCGCTGACACCCCACAGATCAGCGTGCGGCAGCTCCGGCGCGGCGACCAGGTGCGCCCGGGTGGGCCCTGGCCCTGGCCGGAGTACGGTGGAAGAGCTCACCGTCGACGGCATGCGGACAGCCTGGGGGTACCCCGGCTGCCGCACTTGGTCGTCCAGAAAGAGCCCGGGGTAGGTGTTCGACATGACCGCGACCTTCGATCACGCCGCTGGCCAGCCATCGGGGCCGGAACCGCCGGTCCGACTCTCGCTGACACCCGAGGGCGCCACCCGGGGCCGGCTGGACGGGGCCTGGTGGCCCCGCTCGCACGACCTCCTTCGTGAACTTCCCCCGCTGGCGGCAACGCTGGACCCCAAGTGGGGGCGGATCACCCGGGTCACCGTGAATCCGGCGCACTGGCCGGTCATCCCCCGGCGGGTCCCGGTCGCAGGCCACGTCATCCACGTCGGGTGGTTCGAACAGGAGCAGGACGCGGACGAGGTGATGGTGTTCTCCTTCATCCCTCTGCGCCTGGAGCTCCTGGTTGTTCCCCCCGACGCCGAGGCCTCCGCCGCCGAGTGGCTGATGACAACGGCGTCCGACCCGGCCAACACGCGCACCGGCACCGACCTCCTGACAGCCGCAGGTGTTCCGACAGCAGACCAGCCGCAGACAGGCGGATAGCGCCAGCCACCAACGAACAACACCGCGCCGTTCGCCGCCGGCCCCGACTCGTTTCGTATCGGGTTGAGGCGGAGGTGTGCCACATCAACTGTGCCGCCGCGTGGCCCCGTCCTGTGCAGGGACCAGCCACAGCCGGTGAGCCGAGCCCGCCCCACCGGCTGTGGCTGGTCCAAACTACTCACGTGACCCACTCGGTCCCGGCCTGGGGCGCGCCCACCGAGTGTCGTCCCTCCCAGGCGCGGCCCACTCACCACCGAGGACGACGTCGCAGACTGCCAGCATCCGCACCGCCCCCGGTGTCCCCACCGTACGCCGACCGGTCGTCGTGGTCTCCAGTCCGACCGTGTAGGGGTCGGCCGGCCCGGCTCCCGCCGCGATCCATGCAGGTCCGCACCGACCGGACCGGCAACAGCGCCACGTCGGTACGCTGCTTGCCGGCTCGGCGCGAGCGATCAGAGCGTCGCCACGTCATCGCGCGGCTCGGCACCGAGGCGGGCGAGTGCAGCGCCGAAGGCCGGGCACTGGGCCTTCGGGACGGCGTTGAGCGCCACCCCGTCGGCCCGTCGGCCACCGCGAGGGCGGCTGCCCGGCCGTCCGGAGTGCGGAGCAGCGGCGGAGGGTGCCCCGCACCGGCCAGCCGGTCCGATCGACCCACCAGGTCGACGCGAAGGTGGGCGCAGCTGGCGAGCATGGTGGTGTCCAGGTCGGGAAGGAGGTGGTTGGTGCGGGAGAGGACCGTACTGGATCGCGACGGTGGGGATGCCGTCGGTGCCGTCCCGCACCCGAGTGACGACCCAAGGGCAAAGACCGGCGTAACGCCGGAAAGCGGTACGGAGGAGCGATGGCACGGCTCGTGGTGAAGGGCGATGACCTCATTGTCGACCTGTCGTGGTGGGAGAAGGCCGCGGCGCGGCGCCGTGACGTCCGCGTGCCCGTGTCCGCGATCCATCAGGTGAGCGTCGAGCCCGACTGGTGGCGTGCTCTGCGCGGCGTGCGCGGGCGAGGTACCTGGATTCCCGGCGCCTTGTTCTACGGCGTCCGTCCGCATCCCCAGGGGAAGGACTTTTCGGCTGTCCGGGTCCGAGCCCGCCGGCCCGCCGTATGCGTCGACCTGTGGCACTCCTCGCCGTACGCCCGCTTGGCTGTCACTGACCCGGACCCGGACAGCACCGTACGGGCCATCCGCACCGCCGCCGGCATCTGACCGCCACTCGAGTAATCCACCCCCGATAACTCGGCAGCGGCTTCCAGACCTGGCCCCGGAGAACACGAATCAGTTGCGAGAAGCCCCAGCGCCCTCACGCTCGACACGGTCGGCGCGCACGTGATCGACGGCAGATGCGTCAAGTGCGAACGCCGACGCAGGCGAACTCGACCTACTGGAGGAATGCTGCACTGGCGCCTTCGAGTGGGACCGCCCGTGGGACCAATGTCGTCCCCAGGACAAGATCAGGCCATGGCTCCAGGGCGACATCGCGTCCACGGTGGCGCAGTCCCTGGGTCGATACCCCGACTGCGCGGCGCACTTCTCGAACCTTGCCGGCAACGTCCGGGTCGACCACCGTATCCGGGCCGCCGTCTCACGTCGCGACGGATCGCCTGGCTAAGGGCTGTCCAGTAACTGATCTTTGAGGGGTCGGGGCAGGGTCGGTCGGCCGGTGGTCGGTGCTGCTACGCAGCCTGGAGCAGGTTGTGGCGGCGGGCGATGCCGAGCATGGCGTCGTGGACGCCGTCGCCCTTGAGGCGACAGTCGAGCAGGATCTTCCAGTTCTTCATGCGGGTGAAGACGTGCTCGAATCTCAGCCCAGTCTTCCGCACGGATCGCCCTCTCTTCCTTCTGACTCCAGAGCATTGAAGTCAGAAGGATCAAGAGACGGCCGGGACCAGGGCGGTGAGAGGCAGTGAGGTGGCGTGCCCTGAGGGGCGCGACAGGTAGAGCGCGGTGTGAAAGTAGCCGTCGGCCTCCTTCCCATGAGGGTTCTCACCCGCCGCGGTCACCGCGTCGACGGCGTACTGCTGCTCGTGGGCGCTGGTGAAGCGGCGTTGGGGGAACGTGTGGGTGGTGGTCTTCTCGGTGATCAGACCGTAGGGGATCAGACCGTCGGCGATGGCCTGGTAGGAGCCAGTGCGCAGAACGAACGCGGCAACCCACACGGGTTCGCGGGCTCCGGCCAGGAGTGGTTGGAAGGTGCGGGGGGACAGGAAGCTGGCCCCGCCGGTGACCGTGATCAGCTGCGTGCTGCGGGCGGCACGAAAGAGGGCCGAGCTGGGAGGCGCTGTCTCCAGGTTCTCGGCGAACCCCTCATCCAGCAGGCCGACGGCCCGGGCGTAGGCGATGGCGTTCGTGGCCATGTCGAGTCCGATCACCTGGGCCGCGTCGGGGCGTCGATGGGCCGCGTAGTAGGCCTTGTCCCACTCGATCAGCTCGGCGGTGGTCAGTGCGACTGCGCGCGGGGAGGTGTAGTGGGCGTACAGGTCCCTCAGCGTCAGGTCGTGGTTGAGGAGCGCGGCGTTGATGCCGTAGGAGCAGCAGATGTCCAGCACCGTGACCGGTCCAGCGGAGCCGGTCTGGTGCGCGCGGGCTTCGACCAGGCGGTGGAAGATCCCCTGGGCGTGATGCGGTGTCTGGTACTCGAGGGCGCCGAGCTCGCGGTAGAAGGCCCGGGGGTCGGGCTGGTCGTAGATCTCATCGAACGGGGTCATCGCTACTTGGGCCAAGGAGTCCGCCTTCCTGGACGTACCGACCACAGGCTCTTCCGCGCCCGCTTGTTCCGTGCATGAACCATCCCACGCACTCCCCTCTCCCTTGCGCTCCCCTCGCCCCGGCCGGTAACACCGGTCGAGGCGTGCTGAAGGGAATGAAGTAGAAGTCTGCCGTACCGCCCGAGGAAAGGCTTTGGCCCTGGTATGCCTTCACCCTTGTGGATGAGCATCGCGGCCTCGGTACTCCTCGCGGAAGGTCAGGGGGCTACCCGCGAGGAGGCGGTCCGCTTACACGGCGCAGCCTGGCGCCCTGCCGACAGGCAGACCAGTTCATCTGAGACGACGAGCGAGTCGGACCAGCCTCACGGGCGTCGGGGCGCAGCCGTGACAGTGGGATCGGCTAGGTTCTCCGGTCGACAGCAACGGAGTTGGGGAGGACCAGGATGAACAGCGCAGAGCAGCAGGTCGCCGAGGTGTGGAAGCAGATCGAGGAGTGGCTGGCCGAGCACGCGCCCGCGAGCCTGGCGGCACTGGGCGGGCCGGCTACGGCAGAGGAGATAGCCGTCGTCGAAGGCGATCTGGGGTGTTCGCTGCCCGCCGAGTTCGCCGCCTCCCTCGCGATCCACCGTACGGTCGACCTTCAGGGTTCGGCGATCCAGATCGAGCACAGCGACCTCACCAGGTTCGCCGGGCTCCGCCAGACCGAGATCGAGGACTTCGCGTGGGCCGCCGCTGCGGAGCACGACCAGATCCGGCTCGACGACTTCTGGCGAGCCGGCTGGATCCCGTTGGGCCGGGAGGGCGACGGCTCGCTGTACGTGCTCGACCTGGACCCCGCCCCAGGCGGCACCTACGGCCAGGTGCTCTACGCCGACCAGGGCATCGTCCCCGAGACGGTGTACTACCCCGGCTGGCTGGCCGCTCTCCAGGACTTCGCCACCGAGTTGGAGGCGGGGAAGTACCAGGGAGTGGACGGGGTCCTCGACTGGCTCGAGTGAGTTGCGGCCTCCAGAGCGGCTGAGCGGCTAGTACTCCAGCAGGACTTCGACGTTTTGCCTGTTCAGAGGGCTGCGCGGTGAGTGTAGTGGGCTGAAGCTCCCACTCGCGCCGCCGCGAAGATGGTCACTGTACGTAGCCAATCACGGGCCGCAGACGGGCCCCGGCCGAGCCCCACCCGACGGGCCCCTGGGCGGTGCAACAGGCGAGCAATCTCGCGGTCGAGTTGGGCATCCGGCTCGATTCACTGCGCTTCCTGATCCGCGACCGGGACGCGAAGTACACCTCGTCGTTCGACGCTGCCTTCGAGGCTGAGGAAGTGGAGGTCATCAAGACGCCACCTCGTGCTCCGCGAGCGAACGCCCACTGCGAACGAGTCATCGGAACGCTGCGGCACGAGGCCCTCGACCACCTGCTGATATGGAACGAGACCCACGCCCGGCAGGTCCTCGACACCTACGCCCGGTACTACAGCCGCCATCGCCCACACCAGGCTCGGGGACAGCTCCCGCCCCTCGCCCAGGAGCACCCCATGCCAAGAGCCGACCTGGCCGCTCACCGGCTCCTCCGCGCGCGAGTGCTCAGCGGCGTCATCAACGAGTACCGATACACGGCCTGACCAGCAGCGACAGGTCTCCGAACGGCACAGCCTCCCGTACCGACCCGACACCCTCGACGGCTTCATAGCCGGCACCGGCCTGACCCTCGACGACCCGGCGTCACCTTGACGAGCCGAAGTCAGTAACGGTCAACGTGCCAGTGCCGCCTGCAGGACCGTCACCGGCGGCGCTTCGCCCGCGGCAGCGGAAGTAAGGAAGGTTCGGCGCAGATGCGCCGTCAGGCGTTCCGGTACGGCCGGGTGGAAGCGTCCGGAGAGGTAGCCGTCCGGGCGGATCAGGAGGGCCTCGCCGTCACGCGGCGCATAGGCGTCGCGGAACTCGCCCGCCGCGTCCCGCACCCGCGGCGGGCGCAGGCCGACCGGGCGAGCGTCCTCCGGTACCTCTGCGGCGGTGACCAGATAGGCGTCGAGCAGGCCGTGGGCGGCGCGATGCGCCTCGGCGGCGCAGGCCTCGAGCCGGGCGACGCCGTCGCCCGAGGCGTACTCCGAGCCCGCGAACAGCAGCAGCACGTGCCGCGGGGTGCGCAGCAGGTCGAACAGCCGCCGCGGGTAGGCGGCGAGGTCGCTCAGCAGGCCGCGGCAGTCCGGTGCCCGGTCGCCGGCGGCGGGACCGGCCGCGGGTGTGCCGTCCGCCGCCGGCGGCTGGATCAACGGGCTGTCCGGGTAGGCGACCAGCAGCTGGGCCTGGCGCCGCAGCATCATCTCGGCGTCGTCCCCGTTGTTGCCGAGGCCGGTGCGGGCATGGCGGACGGTGCGGGCATGGCGGACGGTGCGGTCGACCACCTCCTGCGCGACCGGGTGGCGTTCGGCGTGATAGCTCTCCAGCACGTCGTCCGTGGCCATACCGCGGATGGTCAGGGCCAGCTTCCAGGCGAGGTTGTAGGCGTCCTGCACGCCGGTGTTCAGACCCTGCCCGCCGATCGGCGGGTGGATGTGCGCGGCGTCCCCGGCGACGAAGAGGCGGCCGTTCCGGTAGCGGTCCACCAGGCGGTGGTTGATCCGGAAGGTGGACGACCAGCGCAGCGTGGAGGCGGTCGTCGGCTCCGGGGACAGCCGGTCGAGCACGGCCTGGATCTGGCCGAGGTCCGGTCCGCGGCCATCCCCCATCCCGTCCGGCGCGCTCGAGTCGTCCTCGCCCCCGGCCTGGGCGCAGGGGCGCAGCATCGACAGCCAGTACCGCCGAACGCCCGGCATCGGAATGCAGACGAGCATGTCGTCCACCGCACCGTTCGCGTCCAGCTTCACGGCCCGCATGCTGTAGCCGGCGGGCAGTTCCCAGTCGAGCTCGACGTCGCCGATCATGTACTGCTCGGGGAAGGCGTTGCCCTCGAAGGTCAGCCCGGCCGCCTTGCGGACCAGGCTGTGCGCGCCGTCGCAGCCCACGACGTAGCGGGCGTGCAGACGCTCGATCCGGCCGTCGGCGTGTGCGAGGACGGCCTCGACGTCGTCCGGGCGCATCTCCACCGAGCGGAGCTCGGTCGGCCGCTCCACCTCCGTGCCGAAGCGCGCAAGATGCTCGGTGAGCAGCCGCTCGGTCGCGTACTGGGGCAGCGTGGCGAAGGGGTAGGGGATCTCTGGCGGCAGAGTCAGCTCGACCCGGGGGCCCCGCTTGCCGTCGGTGAAGACCAGCTGGCCCAGGTGCGGCACCGCGTCGTCCAGCGCCCCGTGGACCACGCCCATGGCGTCCCACACCTCCAGCGTGCGGGGCAGGACGCCGATGGCCTTGGCATAGGGCTCCGGGACGGCCAGCCGGTCGACGATGCGGCAGTCCACGCCGTGCCGCCGTAGCTCGGCCGCCGCAGTCAGGCCCACCGGGCCCGCGCCCACCACGAGTACGTCGACAGCGGTCATGATCAGACTCCCTCGTCATCCGGAATTGGCTCCCGAGCCAGTGTGCTTCACCAGGTTGCGCCGACCCGACTGGGTTGAGGTTCCCCCGCCCTGCGATAGTTGCCGATCAGCTGGTCAGGACGGGTTGGCGGGATTTCAGGTTCACTGATTCGGCCGTTGCCGGGTTGGCGTAGTACTTCTCCTCGAACTCGATGGGGCTGACATAGCCGAGTCGTTTCTGGATGCGACGAGGGGGCACTGTCACGTTGACCGTTACTGACTTCGGCTCGTCAAGGTGACGCTGGGTCGTCGAGGGTCAGGCCGGTGCCGGCTATGAAGCCGTCGAGGGTGTCGGGTCGGTACTGGAGGCGTTTGAGCCGGTTGCGTACAAGGGCTGACGGTTTCCGGGCCGAGGGTTTCGTCGGCCGTCCGCCAGAGGTCGATCTGGCGGTCTGGCGGTCCGGCGGTGGATGGAGGCGAGGATCGGTGCCCGGCCTTCATCGAAGATGTCGCTGACCGCGCGGCCGTCGGCGAGTCGGGGGTCTGTACCGTCATCCGCGACAACGACGCCCTCGCCGACATCCGCCGGCTCGGCTTCGGCGTCGGCCGCCAGGAGTGCATGCCCGGCTGGGACTCCGTCGCCGTCCGGTCCTGGCGCCCGGTGCTTCGGCCCGGGAGCCGGGTCGGCTGCGGACGGTGCGCTACCAAGGCTCTGGTCGACGGTTGGCCACTGACGCTGACTCGATGCACCTGAACCTCGCCTACCGCGCTGCGGAAGCCCGATGACCGGTTGCAGACCCCGTTGCTCGCGCGCCCGAACGGTCAGCTGCCGCGCCGACCCCAGGCCGAGACCATGGAGAACGCCAGGTCCCACACCCAGGGATTCCGGAAGTCGGCGTAGACGTCAGCCAGTTCCGCCTCGGTGACCAGGCCGGTGTCCGCCATCTTCCGGGACAGCGGCTTCATGCTGAGGTGCAGCATGCGCGCCATGTCGTCCTGGCCATGGAAGGGGAGGGTGCTGACATGGGCTCCGATGTCAGTGAGGCCGTGGTGCGCGAGCGGGGTCGGGAGGTGGCGTGTCCACGTGATGTCGGTGCCGGCGGTTTCGTGCATGACACGCCACATGGCGGCCATGGCGTTGCGGTGGTGCGGGCGTGGGGAGGTCGCGGAGGTGGTGTCGGCGGTTTCCTCGATGACGAGCCACCCACCGGGGCGCAGCCAGGAGACGAGGCGTTCGAGGAGTTCGTCTCGTCGGGGAACGTGGATGAGGACGAAGCGGGTGTGGACGAGATCGAAGACGGGGCCCGGGTCGAAGTCTTCGGAGAGGGCATCGCCGGTGACGGTCGTCAGGCGGGGGTGGGTGGGCAGGAAGCGGTCGTCACGGTCGAGGGCGGTGACCTGGGCACCCTGGTCGGCGAGCCACCCGGCGATCGACCCGCTTCCCGCGCCGATCTCCAGGCAGGTGCGTCCGGCGGGGGAGGTCAGGGAACCGATGACGTGCTGGGTGATGGGGTCGTAGACGGAGGTGAGGTGCCTCAGCCGGTCTCGTTCTTCCTCTGTCGAGAGGGTGAAGATCTGGTCGTAGGTGTGGTGGTCGCCGTGGTCCACGGGGTGCTTCCTTCCTTCTGCTGGTCAACTCGCCATGCGGTCCGCTGACCGTAGTCGTTCCCGTTCGTGTCGGGTTGACGGGGCGTCACGTCCTCTCCGGCGCTGGTACGCGACCTGCCCGGCGGTGGATCCTGAGTTGCGGACCCCGGGGACGGAGGGTGGCCGAAGTGGCGGTCTCGTGGACGCGGCCGGGCGTGGCCAGGCCGATCCGCCAGCGGGCCAGGACGGCCGCGGCGATGATCAGCATCTCGGTCCAGGCGAAGGCCTCACCGACGCACTTGTGCGGGCCCGCGGCGAAGGGCATGAAGAGCTTGCGCGAAGCGTGGTCCCCGCGCCGGCGCCACCGGCCGGGGTCGAACCGGTGGGGGTCGGGGTAGCGGAGTGGGTCACGGTGCAGCGCGGTGAGGCTGAAGAGGATCTCCGAGCCCGGGGCGAGCCGGGTGCCGGCGTACTGGAGGGGGGCCACCGCGCGGCGCATCAGGATCCAGTTGGGGGTGTGGAGCCGGAGGGTTTCGCTGAGCGCGTGCCCGGTGCGCTCAAGGCGCGGCAGGTCGCTCCAGCCGACGGTGCCGTCACTGGCGACGGCTCGTACCTCCTCGCTCAGTTCGTCCTGCAGATCGGGATCGCAGGCGAGCTCGTAGCACAGCCAACTGAGTGCGGTGGCAGCCGTCTCGGTGCCCGCCAGCAGCAGCGATACCACCTCGTCCCGCACCTGGAGAGGGGCCATCGGCCGGCCCGTCTGTTCGTCCCGGGCGGCCAGCAGCAGCGACAGCAGCGTGCTGTCGCTGCCGTCGCGCCGGTCGGCCTGCGCGACGATGTCGTCCACCACCGCGCGCAGGTCCTCGACTGCCGCGTCGAAGCGCCGGTTGGCGGGAACGGGCAGCTTCTCCAGGAGCGGCGAGGGGTACAGGGCCCGCTGGATGAACCCCGTGAGGACCACCGGCACGGCCTGGTGGATCCGGGCTTTGTGGCCGGCGCCGAGGCGGGTGGCGAACAGCGCCTCCAGCAGAACGTCCAGGGTGAGTTCGTGCATCCGCTCGCTGATCGTCAGCGGCGACTCCGGCTCCCAGCGGGACACCGTCCGGGCTGCCTGACGGGCCATCACGGCGGTGTACGTGCGGATGCTGTCGCGGTGGAAGGCCGGCTGGAGAAGACGTCGCTGGCGGAGGTGGAAGGCGCCCTCGGAGATGAACAGCCCGTTCCCCAGCAGCCCGCGGGCCTTGTCGAAGACGAAGCCCTTCTCGGTCTTCGCGGCGTCCTGGACGAGTAGCCTGTGCACGAGTTCGGGCGCGGTGAGCACGTGGACCGGCCGCCGCCACAGCTGGATCCGCACAACGGGGCCCAGGTCCGCCAGCGACTGCAGGAAGGGCATCGGGCGGGTCATCAGCGGAATCAGGTGCCCGATCCCGGGCAACCGGCCCGCGGCGCAGGGCACCTCGCCGCTGGCCGTCTCGCCACCGGCCGCCTCGCCGTCGGCCACACCGTGGTCACGGGTCATGGCCGGCTCCCCGCAGGTGACGGTGTGTCGAATCGCGAACTTCCACGGGACCAGTCGATGTGCCCCCGTAGCCACAACCCGAGGCTGCGCGCGTATGCCGCGGTCGGTGCGGTGGCGTCAGCGCTGACGGCCTCTCGCGCCTCGATGAAGTCGTTCATCTCCCGGTCGCGCAGGGCGAGGGCCCGGTCCCGGGCTGCGGACGGGGAGCAGCGGTGGTGACGGGCGAGGACCTCGACGAGGTTGTGGCGCCCCTGGCCGCCGGCGCTCTCCTTGGCATGGGAGTACAGGTCGTTGTCCCAGCTGACCAGGTTCGCGGTGATGTCCGCGAGCCTGCGCAGCGCCGGGCCGTCCGCCTGCGCGGGCGGGAGTTCGTAGTCGCCCACGATGTCGATGAGTGCCAGGCAGGTGTACGTCGCCCCCGCATGGCGGCGCATGGCCACGTACTCGGCGAGCCCGGGGACGGCCGCCGCCTCCCGGTTCGCGGCCTCCCAGACCTGCGCGGACAGGTAGTCGCAGACCGTACGCTCCCACCGGACGAGCTGCGAGGGCGAGGCGTGCCCGCGGATCCGGTCCCGGATCTCCCGCAGGGCCACCGCGTAGGCGCGTGCGGTTCCCGTCAGCTCGGTCGGGGGCAGGTCGGCGTCGAGTACCCGCGCCAGCAGGGCGGTTGTCCGGGCCAGCGGGCCCGGCAGCCCGCCGCGCTCAGGGTCCTCGCCGTACCCGTCGTCGAAGGCGAAGAGCCAGACGTACCAGTCCGCCAGCAGCCGCAGCATCTCCGCGCCCACCTCGGGATTGGTCCGCGCGGCGAGGGCACCGCTTCGCTGACGCCGTAGCCGTTCCGCCCGCTCGGGCAGCCCGTCGAGCAACCGGTGCTGTGCCATCCAGGCGAAGCTCTCCCGGTCGGCCTGCTCGGCATGCCGGTTCAGCAGGGAGGGGAAGGGGCACCACAACTCGTCGGACGTCCCGTCGGTCCCTGTGTCGCGGGGATTGCTCACGGACATACCGGCCTCACCGTTCGGTCGAAGGGAGCGTGAACGCTGTCGGCACGGGTCGCTCCGTGCCGACAGCGTGGTTCAACGCCGGTGCAGGACGAGGCGGGTGGCGAGGCCGCCGCCCACGCCGGCCAGTACGGCCACCGGCAGCCACCAGGCGGGCCAGGGCAGCAGCCCGAGCGGTGCGTCGAGTGACCAGCGGCCGGGTCCGGTGGCGGACAGCACCGCGCCGATCGTGACCAGCACCAGCGGGTACTCGAACCCGTCGTTCTGCACCCACAGCCCGTGCGGCCGCTTGACGGTCAGCGCCACCGTCATCACACCCATCGTTCCCGCGGCGGCCAGCGGCGTGAGCAGACCCGCCGCAAGGAGCAGTCCGGCCCCGATCTGGGTGCCTCCCGCGGTGAGCGCGGTGAACACGCCGCCGCGGAAACCGTCGCCGCGGAACTCCTCGGTGCCGCCGGCCAGCCCCCGGCCGCCGAGGTGGAAGCTGACCTTCTGGATCCCGTGCCCCGCGACCAGCAGGCCGACGACCAGCCGGAGCAGCAGGAGACCTGCGTTCACTGGTGAACTCTCTTTCTGTGGTACCTGGTTGCCGGTCAGCCGGCCGCGTGCTCGTTGATCATGGCCTGCGCGTAGACCACACCCAGGCCGTAGGCGCCGGCGTGCTCCTTGACCACGTCCATGACCGGCAGGTAGGTCTCGGTGCGGGCCCAGTCGCGCTGCAGCTCCAGCAGCACCTGGACCCACGTCACCGGTACCGCGCCGGCCGCCGTCATCCGCTGGATGGCGTGCTCATGGGCCAGCGGGCTGACGCCGCCGGAAGCGTCCGTGACCACGTAGACCTCGTAGCCCTGGTCCAGCGCCGACAGGGCGGGCAGCACCAGGCAGACCTCGGTCCACAGGCCGGAAAGGATGATCTTGCTGCGCCCGGTGGCCTTGACCGCCTCGACCAGGGCCGCGTCCTCCCAGGCGTTCATCGAGGTGCGGTCGACCACCTCGTGCTTCGGGAAGACCGCCTTCAGCTGGGGCAGGATCGGGCCGGAGAAGGACTCGGCGGCCACCGTGGACAGCACCACCGGGACGTCGAAGACCCGGGCGGCCTTGGCCAGGCCGACGGTGGCGTTGATGATCGCCGTGCGGTCGCCGCTACCCGTGCCGAAGAACATCTGCGGCTGGTGGTCGACGAAGAGCATCATCGAGTTGTCCGGCGTCAGCAGATCGGAGCTGGGGGCGGCGTGCACGGAGTCGAAGTCGACCATGGCGGTTCTCTCTTTCGGCTGAGGGGGTGTCACGGGGACGTCGGCGCGGACATCAGCGGGAACGTCGGCGCAGACCTCGGCGGGGACGTCGCAAGGCATCGAAGGCTCGGAGACACGAGCGGTGCCGCAGGCTCTCCGGCACAGCCAGGACGCTATCCGGCGGCGCCCGGACATCTCTTCTCCCACCGCGCCCAGGACTGTTCCCACACTGCACGGAGCTCCCGTGCGCCGTCGGTCCCGGCGCCGCTCGCGGGGTCGCTGCCCGCACAGGACAGAGCCGGTGCGTGCAGAGCAAAGTCCCAGCTCTGTGCCGCCCTAGGTTGACTCGTGCCAGAGCTCAACGGACCGTGCCGCTCGCGCCGTCCGGCCTGAACGACGAGGACGGTCACCATCATGTCGAGCATGCCCGTTGCCGGGGTCCGCCCCGGCCACCCCGACCAAGCCGCCGACCTGGTCGTGCGCAACGCCAAGGTGTACACCGGCGACCCGGTGCGCCCGCGGGCCAGTGCGGTCGCGATCCGCGACGGCCTGATCACCGCCGTCGGGGACGACGCGGACGTCATACCGCAGATCGGCCTGCGGACCCGCGTCGTCGACGCGCTCGGGCGGCGTGCCGTCCCGGGCCTGAACGACTCGCATCTGCACGTCATCCGGGGCGGTCTCAACTACGTGCTGGAGCTGCGCTGGGACGGCGTGCCGACGCTGCGCCAGGCGCTGGCCATGCTGCGGGCCCAGGCCGAACGCACCCCGCCGGGCCAGTGGGTACGGGTGGTCGGCGGCTGGTCCGCGGACCAGTTCGCCGAGCGCCGACTGCCGACGGTGGCCGAGCTGAACGCCGCCGCACCGGACACCCCCGTCTTCGTCCTGCATCTGTACCAGTCGGCGCTGATGAACCGGGCGGCACTGCGGGCCGCCGGGTTCGACCGCGACACCCCGGACCCGGCGGGCGGCCAGATCGTGCGCGGCCACGACGGACAGCCGACCGGCCTGCTGCTGGCCGCCCCCGGAGCCCTGCTGCTGTACTCCACGCTCGCCAAGGCGCCGACGCTGGACGAGGCCGAGAAGGCCGCCTCCACGCGGCACTTCCTGCGCGAGCTCAACCGTTTCGGGCTCACCTCGGCGATCGACGCAGCCGGCGGCTTCCAGAGCTTCCCGGAGAACTACGGCACCGTCATGCAGCTCGCGCAGCAGGGCGAGTTGACGCTGCGGATCGCCTACCACCTCTTCCCGCAGACCGCCGGACAGGAACTGGACGACCTGGCGCGCTGGGTGACCACCGTCCGCCCGGGTGACGGGGACGCGTGGCTGCGGCTGAACGGTGCCGGGGAGAACCTCACCTGGGCGGCTGCGGACTTCGAGAACTTCACCGAGCCGCGCCCCGAACTCGGCCCGTACGAGGCCGGGTTCGAGCAGGCCGTGCGGCTGCTGATGGAACACGGCTGGGGTTTTCGGCTGCACGCCAGCTACGACGAGACGATCCGCCGTGACCTGGCGGTCTTCGAGAAGCTCGCCGCCGAGGGCCTCTTCCCGGGCGGGAACCGGTGGCTCTTCGACCACGCCGAGACGGTCTCCCCCGCGAGCCTGGACCGGATCGCCGCGCTCGGCGGGGCCGTCTCGGTGCAGAACCGGATGTCCTTCCAGGGTGAGGCGTTCGTGAGCCGCTACGGCACCGCCGCGGCCGCCGAGGCGCCGCCGGTGCGGGCGATGCTGGAGCGCGGGCTGACGGTCGGCGCGGGCACCGACGCCACCCGGGTCTCCTCCTACAACCCGTGGGTGGCCCTGCACTGGCTGGTCTCCGGGCGTGCCGTCAGCGGACGCACGCTCCGCCCGGTGGCCAACCGGCTCAGCCGTGAGGAGGCGCTGGAGCTGTACACCCTGGGCGGCGCCCGGCTCACCGGCGAGCAGGAGGTCAAGGGCCGGCTCCGGGTGGGCTGCTACGCCGACCTCGCGGTGCTCAGCGCCGACTACCTGACGGTGGACGAGGCCGACATCCCGCACATCGAGTCCGTCCTCACCGTGGTCGGTGGCCGCATCGTGCACAGCGTCCAGGAGCACGAGGGCCTCACCCCCGAGCTGCCGGCCGTGGAGCCGCTGTGGAGCCCGGTGGCGCGCTTCGGCGGCTACCAGGCCACCCCCGCGCCCAGCCTCACCGGCGTCCGGCAGGCCGAGCGGGTGGTCGAGGCGGCAGCCGCCTCCGACGAGCAGCGCGAGTGGCGGCAGGCGCGCGGACTCCTGGTCCCCGGCCAGGGCGGACCGGCCCTCGACGACCCCTGCTTCCTCTGATCCACCTTCCGCATCCGCCGTGCGCCGCCGGACTCCGCACTCCCGGTGGCGCACGGCGCTGGACAGCCTTGAAGGACGCCCCGATGACGACCCCCCAGCCCGAGAGCACCGTGGCCGCCGCGCAGATCCGCGACCGCCACCCGCTGGCCCTGGCCCTGTTCGCGCTGACCGCGGTGAGCGGCCTGATCGACGCGGTGAGCTACCTGGGGCTCGGCCACGTGTTCACCGCGAACATGACCGGGAACGTCGTCGTGGTCGCCTTCGCCCTGGTCGGCACACCCGGCTTCTCGATCGCGGGCTCGCTCACCTCGCTCGCCGCCTTCCTGCTGGGCTCGGTGCTGGCCGGCCGCCTCGCGCTGCGACACCGCGACAGCCGCCGGGAGCACTGGCTGCGCACCGCCCTGCTGGCCGAAACGGCGCTGCAAGCGGCGGCGACCGCGATCGCGTTCACCGCGAGCGGGCGGGCGCAGCAGGAGGCGCTGATCGCGCTGCTGGCCGTGGCCATGGGCCTGCGCAACGGCACGGTCCGCAAGTTGGGGGTGCCGGACCTGACCACGACGGTGCTCACCCTCACCCTGACCGGCATCGCCGCGGACTCCTCGCTGGCCGGCGGCACCAACCCCCGTCTGGGCCGGCGCCTCTACGCGGTCCTGGCCATGCTCGCGGGCGCCGCTCCCGGAGCCGCTCTCGTCATCCACGGACACCTCGGGTGGGCACTGCTGGCCAGCACGCTCCTGGTCGCCGCGATCGCGGTCGGCTACCGCGAACGCGACTGAGGTATCCGCCCGCCGTCACCCCCTCGGCCAACCCTCTCTCCCGGAAGGACACTTCACATGCCCATGCGCCTCTCCCTGCGCCTGCTGGCGGCGGTCACCGCCACCACCGCGCTGGCCTTCGTCACCGCACCGTCGGCCCCCGCGGCGCCCACCGCCGGACGCCCCGGCCTCGCCGTCGGCCCCCAGTACGACACGGCGCACGTGTACGTGACGCCCGGCGCGATGGACTCCTTCGTCAGCAGCTGGGAGTCGACCTTCGGCGGCACCAACACCCCGCAGGTCCTCGCCGACGTCACACCGACCCCGAGCCTGACCAAGTCCGAGCTCGTCCTCTCCCCCGTCGGCACGCTCTCCGTCTTCGACTACCAGACGCCCGTCCCTTACCCGTTCGGCGCCGAGCGCACCGGCTGGCTCGTCACGAACCTGGACCGCGGCGTGCGCAAGGCCGAGGCGGACGGGGCGAACACGGTCGTCACGCCGTTCGCCGACCCGATCGGCCGCGACGCGATCGTCCAGTTCCCCGGTGGCATCTACGCGCAGCTGTACTGGCACACCAAGGCGCCCTCGTACCCGGCGCTCGCGTCCGTGCCGGAGAACCGGCTGTACCTGCCGAGTAGCACGATCCGCTCCTTCCTGCACTCGTACCTGGCCTTCACCGGCGGCACGGTGGTCTCCGACGACAACCACGCCCCGGGCGCCGAACTCGGCCTGCCCGGCACCTCCTACCGGCGGATCCGGATCAGCTCACCGTTCGGCGACACCTCCGTCGCGGTCACCGACGGGCACCTGCCCTACCCCTTCGGACGAGAGAACACCGGCTACGCCGTGAGCGACCTCGCCGCGACCCTGACCAAGGCCCGGGCCGCCGGCGCAACCGTGCTGTGGGGGCCGTACACCTCCCCGCAGCGCGACAGCGCGATGGTGCAGTTCCCCGGCGGCTACATCGCCGAGATCCATGATGGCGGCTCACGGTCGTAACCGGCCGGACGGAGTACACAGCGGTTCATCAGGGCATTCGGGAGTTCGGGCGTTCGCGGGCAGGCAAGACTGCATGACCAGGCACGACGGCATCCCCGGCCGGCCCTACGGTCAGCAGCGACGGGCCCCGGAAGAGCCGGGGCCCGTGATCCATGAGCAACAGAGGATGACGACAGTGCCGTGAGCCGGCCGTCGAGCGTGCTTGATCACCATCTTGTTGAATGATAAATTAAATCCCAGCCCGGGCCACCAGCCCGCCGCCCGACAGCAGGAGGAACGATGACCAGCAGCGTCGCGGACAACCCCGACCGGTCACGGTTCGAGATCACGGACGACGGTGAACTCGCCGGCTTCGCCGAGTACTTCCGGCACGAGAACGAGATCGCGTTCATCCACACCGAGATCGACCCCGCCTTCGCCGGCCGCGGCCTCGCCGGCGTCCTGGCCCGCGCCGCTCTCGACTCCGCCCGGGAGCGGGGGCTGGCCGTACTGCCCTACTGCCCCTTCATCCGAGGCTGGCTGGGCAAGCACCCGGACTACGTCGACCTGGTGCCTCAGGACCAGCTGATCCGGTTCGGCCTGTGACCACCGCCCCGACCGCCGACGCCGCCCGGGAGTTCGTCCGGGCGGCGGCCGTGGTCGCCACCAGTACCGACGAGGACTACCGCGTCGACATCCGCTCCGGCCGGCACCGTCTGACCGCCGACGAGCCGGCCTCGGTGGGCGGCGCCGACACCGCCACCAACCCGACCGGCCTGCTCCTGTCGGCGCTCGGCTCCTGCACCGCGATCACCCTGCGGATGTACGCGCAGCGCAAGCAGTGGCCGCTGGAGACCGTCCGGGTGCACCTCGGCTACGAGAAGGGCCCCGACAAGACGGCCCGCATCACCCGGCGCATCGAGCTGGTCGGCGAGCTGGACGAGGCACAGCGCGCCCGGCTGCTGGACATCGCCGAGCGCACGCCGGTCACCCGGGCGGTGTCCGGCGGCACACCGATCGTGGAGGAGTCCGCACGCCATGAATGAGCCCGACCAGACCGCCGCCGCCGTACGCGGCGGGCGCCAGGACGTCCCGGCCGGCCCCGTCAGGGAACTGCTCGCGCCGCGTGAGACCGCACTGGGCGGCAGCACCGTCGTGCGCCGCCTGCTGCCCAACCTCGGCCGCCGGATGGTCGGCGCCTGGTGCTTCGTCGACCACTACGGCCCCGACGACATCGCGGACGAGCCCGGCATGCAGGTCCCGCCCCACCCCCACATCGGCCTGCAGACCGTCAGCTGGCTGCACCAGGGCGAAGTCCTGCACCGCGACAGCCTCGGCAGCCTGCAGACCGTCCGACCGCGCGAACTGGGCCTGATGACCTCCGGCCGCGGAATCTCACACTCCGAGGAATCGCCGCGCCCGCACGCGCGCTTCCTGCACGGCGCACAGCTCTGGGTGGCCCTGCCCGAGGTCCACCGCCACACCGCCCCCGCCTTCGAACACCACGCCCAACTCCCCGAGATCAACGCCGCCGGCCTGCACGGCACCGTGATCCTCGGCGACCTGGACGGCGCCACCTCACCCGGCACCATCCACACCCCGCTGGTCGGCGTCGACCTCACCCTGCGCGAAGGCAGCTCCACCCGGCTCCCCCTGGAGCCCGACTTCGAGTACGCCGTGCTGACCATGTCCGGCCTGACCGAAGTGGACGGCGTCCGTCTGGAACCCGGCTCGATGCTCTACCTGGGCAGTGGGCGGCGGGAGTTGCCCCTGCGTGCTCTGGCCGACGGCTCCCTGCTGCTGCTCGGCGGGGAGCCCTTCGAGGAGAAGCTCGTCATGTGGTGGAACTTCATCGGACGATCCGGGGAGGAGATCGTACGGGCGCGGGAGGACTGGATGACCGGCACCCGCTTCGGCACCGTGCACGGCTACGACGGCATACCTACCCCCGCTCCGCAGGTGCCTACAACGCCGCTCAAGGCGCGCGATCGGATCCGCTGAAGGGCCCAGGGCGCGGACCCGGCACCGCCGGTACACAGCACGGCGGCACCGGATCCTCGACGGTGCGAAGCGGTGCGAAGCGGACGTCAGGCGGCGTGCAGCGCCTCACGCAGGGTCTCGATCGCCAGGGTGATGGCGGCCTGGGCCGCGTGCGTCTCGCGCAGGGCGTTGAGCATCACGAAGTCGTGGATGATGCCCTGGTAGCGCACGGCGGTGACCGGGACACCGGCCGCCCGGAGCTTGTTCGCGTACGCCTCGCCCTCGTCGCGCAGCACGTCGGCCTCGCCGGTGATCACCAGTGCGGCGGGCAGCCCGGCGAGTTGCTCGGTGGTGGCGCGCAGCGGGGAGGCGGTGATCTCGACGCGCTGGGCGGGGTCGGTCGTGTACTGGTCCCAGAACCACTCCATGCCGTCGCGGCGCAGGAAGTAGCCGGTCGCGAACTGGTGGTACGAGTTGGTGTCGAAGGCAGCGTCGGTCACCGGGTAGAAGAGCACCTGGTGGCGGAGCGACACGTCGCCGCGGTCCTTGGCCATCAGGGTCAGCGCGGCGCTCATGTTCCCGCCGACCGAGTCACCCGCGACGGCGAGGCGCGTGCCGTCCAGCCCCTTGGTGGCACCCTCCCGCACGATCCACTGCGCGACCGCGTAGTTCTGCTCGATGGCCACCGGGTAGCGGGCCTCGGGCGACAGGTCGTACTCGGGGAACACCACGGCCGCCCCCGTACCGACCGCCAGCTCCCGGACCAGCCGGTCGTGGGTGTGCGCGTTGCCGAAGACCCAGCCGGCGCCGTGGATGTAGAGGATCACCGGCAGGACCTCCCGCGAACCGGCCGGCTTCACGATCCGGGCCCGGACGCTGCCGGTCGGTCCACCCGACACGGTGATCCACTCCTCGTCCACCTCCGGCAGCTCGACCGGGCCCGACTGGACCTCGTCGACCGCCTTGCGGCCTTCGGCGGGGGCCAGCTGGAACAGGTACGGCGGCTCCGCCGTGGCCTGTGCGAACGCCGCGGCCGCCGTCTCCAGTACGGGCTGGACCGGCTCGAAGTCGTGCGTCATGTCCGTCTCCTCAGTGGTGCGGGGTGGTCCACCTCGACCGGCGCCGACCGCGGCGTTGCCCGGCCGGCCCCGGAGTCCCGAGGCGCGATCGCCAACCTAGAACCGCTCGACCGGGCCGCGTTGTCCGACGGCGCCTCGGCTCTGCTCTGTCCGCGCATGTACCAGGGTGCCCGGCAGACGGGCAGGCAGACCAGTCGGCGCGCTGGGCCGCCACGCGGGTCCGGCAGTCAGTCCGCCGGCTGCGCGTCACCCAGCGCGTCGCGCAGCTGGGTCCGGGTGGTGATGCCGAGCTTGGGAAATATCTTGTGCAGGTGGAAGCCGACGGTGCGCGGCGAGAGCAGCAGCTTGGCGCCGATCTCCCGGTTGGTCAGACCGGAGGCGGCCGCGCGCGCGATCTCCAGCTGCTGCGGAGTCAGGTCGGACGTACGGCTGGCGGATTCCGTACGGGCGGTCGGCACACCGGCGGCCCGCAGCTCCGAGGCGGCCCGCTCGGTCCAGGGACGGGCGTCGAGCCGCTCGAAGACGCCGAGGGCGGCGCTCAGCTCGGCGCGCGCCTCGGTGACCCGGCGATGGCGGCGCAGCCACTCCCCGAACTCCAGCCGCACCAGTGCCCGTTCGAAGGGCCACAGGTCACCGGCCGGGTCGGCGAGGGCCGCCCGGAAGTGCTGCTCCGCCTCGTCCGGCCCGCTCAGCAGCGCGCAGGCCCGGTTCACCACCACGTCCAGACGCGCGGAGCGCAGCTCGCCGAGCGAGCGCACGGCGACCCGCAGCACGGCCCGCGCGTCGTCCTCGTAACCGGTGCGGACAGCTGCGGCGGCGAGGTCGCCGAGGTAGTAGTACGACGCGTGGTAGTGCACCGGGGCGGCCTGGAAGTCGCGCGAGAAGACGGCTCGCAGCTGCCGGTACGCCGCCAGGTGGTCGCCCTCGACGAATGCCGCCAGGCCGAGCGCGTGGCAGGACCGCACGAACAGGCTGGGCGAGCAGGACAGGTCGTCCACCCCGGCGACGGCCGTGTCGATGAGCCCGCGCGCCCCGGCCGCGTCGCCGTGCAGCGCCAGCAGCGTGCCCTGCAGGATCGGCGATCCCACCGCGGAGTTGTCCGCGCCGACCTCGACGGCCATCCGGTACGCCTCCTGCGCGGTGGACCGGGCCACGGACCACGCGCCGCTCTCGAAGAGCGCCAGCGCGAGCGCCTGCCCGACGACGGGGTTGCCACCGGCCGTGGGCGTGCGGCGCAGGTGGTCCATCGCCTGGCCGAGGAGCCGCACAGCCAGCTCGGTCTCGTCGAGGACCCAGGCGGCGGCGCCGAGTTGGGCCAGGTGGGGAAGCGAGTCCTCGGGCGCCTCGGCCAGTGACCGGGACAGGGCCCGCAGCGCCCACGCACGGTCCGCGAACGGCTCGGTGCCGGCCCGCAGCCAGACCCGGTCCACTTCGTCGGGCTGTTCCGGCACCAGGTCCGCGAGCCGGCGCAGCTCCGCGCGGTAGAAGGGAGACCCGGAGTTGTACGCCGGAGTGGCTGCCGTGCCCAGGGCGTCCATGGCGAGTCCTGGCGCCTTCCCGGCCATGGACTGCGCGACGGGCACCAGGAATCCCAGCGCCTCCTCGTGCCGGGTGGTCACGGCCAGGGACCAACCGGCCCGCATGGACGCTTGGGCGAGCAGTTCCGGGTCGTCCGCGATGGCGCAGACCTTGACGGCCAGCTCGCCCACCCACTGGGGGCAGCCGCCGTACATCGCCATGGTGGCGGCTTCGAGCAGCCGCCTCGCCCGCTGGTCCCGGTCGGGGGTCAGTGCGGCCGCGCGTTCGAGGGTGGCCGCCGCAGCCGCGTAGCCGCCCCGGCCGCGTGCCCGGTCCGCACTCTCGGCCAGTGTCCGGGCCACCTCCTCGTCCGGTCCGAGCGTGGCGGCGGCGAGGTGCCAGGCGCGGCGGTCCGGGTGGTCCACCAGGGCGGCGGCGAGCGCCTGATGGGCAGCTCGCCGCTCGTCGAAGGAGGCAGCCTGGTAGACGGCGGAGCGCACCAGTGGATGGCGCAGCCGGACCTGACCGGCCGCCAGCCGCACCAGGCCCACCTGTTCGGCGGGCAGCCACACCTGCGGGTCCCCCGCGTCAGGCGTGGCCCGCAGCACCTCGGAGAACTGCGCGGTGCCGGCCGCGGCCGCCACCAGCAGCACCTGCCGGGTCCGCTGCGGAAGACCGACGAGATCTGCCGCGAAGATGCGTTCCAGACGGCCGGTGAGCGGAAGCGATTCGGCGGCGTCCGCGCCCTGCGCTCCCCCGGGCTCCCGGGCGACCGCTCGGGCCAGCTCGATCAGCGCCAGTGGATTGCCGCCCGCCTGCTCGAAGATCCGCAGCCGGGCCCGCCCGCGCGGCGGCTGCGGTTGGCGGTCGAGCAGCAGGCCCGCGTCCGCGCGGTCCAGCGGTGTGACGGCCAGGACGGCGAACTCCCGCTCGAAGGGCCCGGGAAGGCCCTCCTCGCGCGCGGCCAGCAGGACGGCTATCGCCTCACCGTCCAGCCGGCGGGCGACGAAGGCGAGTACGTCCACGCTGCCCTGGTCCAGCCACTGGACGTCGTCGACGAGCAGGAGTAGCCGCCGGTCGGTGGCTGCGTCGGACAGCAGACTCAGGGCGGCATAGCGGATCAGCAGCGGGTCGAGCTGCCGGTCGCCGGCCGCCGCCTGCTGGCCGAAGGCGGCCAGCAGCGCTTCCCGCTGCGGGGCGGGCAGCCGACCGGCCTCCCCCAGCAGCGGCCGCAGCAACTGGTGCAACCCGGCGAATCCGAACCCTTCCTCACCCTCGCCGGCGCGATCCCGCAGCACCTGGAAGCCCCGGCTCGCCGCCCGGGCGGCGGCCCAGTCGACCAGCGTGCTCTTGCCCGCGCCCGGTTCGGCGGTCAGCGCGAGCACCTGGGCGCCGACACCGCCCCGGCTGTCCACCGCGTCGAGCACCCCCGCGATCCGCGCCAGTTCACGCTCCCTGCCGACGATCTCCGGGACCGGCCCCGACTCACGGACGTTCTCCATGCCCACCCCTGCTGTTGGTCCTTGTTCGCTGCTGCTCGATGTGTTCCGCCGCCGAGACCGGTCATCTGACAGAAGCGCCGCCATACGGACCGCCTGCAAGATAGTGCCAGGTCAGCGGTGGTGACTCCATGCCCGACACCCACCAGTCGTACGCCGTTCCCGCTCCGGAGGTCCTTCTCCAGGGGCAGCGCGAGGCGTTCGAGCGCTGACGACGAGGGGAGCCCCTGTGTCAACCACCGTATCCACCGAATCGCTGTCCCCTGGGGAGCGTGCCGAGTTCTGGCACGAGGCCGTCTCACAGGCGTTCATCCCGCTTGAGGTCAGGCTCCTCGAACGGGAGCCCTCCTCCGGAATCCTCAGCAGTGACCAACTGGGAGTCGTGCAGATCTCCGGCGTGGCAGCCGGACCGCAGGTGGTCACCCGCAGCCGCCGAACGATCGAGGCCGGCGGGGAGGGCTGGGTCGCGCTCACGATGCAACACCAGGGCCACGCGAGGATCTCCCAGGATGGTCGGGAGATCATCTGTGGCCCGGGCGAGTTGGCGCTCTGCGACTCCAGTCGCCCGTTCACCAAGGAGTTCCCGACCGCCTTCGGGTTCACCGCGTTCCGGCTGCCGCGGCACGTTCTGCACGTGCGGGACCAAGAGCTCAGAGCGGCCACCGCCTCGCCGTTCGAGTCCACGTCCGGATGCGTCGATCTGGTCACCACGTACCTGCGGACGCTGGCCTCCGGAGCGGCGAAGCTCGACCCCTGCACGGGGAGCCGGCTCGCCGACACCGCCGTCGATCTGCTCGCCCTGCTCATCCAGGAGCGCAGCGGCACTCTGGACCCGACGGCACCGGAGACGGCGCCGGCCATGCTCGCGCGGATCAAGGACTACGCGATGTGCCATCTCGGCGACCCGTCGCTCTCGCCCGAGCGGATCGCCACCGCACACCACGTCTCGGTCCGATACCTCCACAAGCTCTTCCAGGGCGAGGAGACCACGATGGCCCACTGGATCCAGCGCCGCCGGCTGGAGATGTGCGCGCACGATCTGTCCCGGCGCGCCTTCGCTGCTCCGACCGTGTCATCCGTGGCCCGGCGCTGGGGATTCGTCAGCCCCACCCACTTCAGCCGCGTCTTCCGCGCCGCCTACGGCGTCACGCCCCGCGAATGGCGCGCCCGGGCAGGGGGCGCCGATCATCCGCTCACCCCGGCTCGGTGACGGTGTGCGCCCAGGCCGGGCGCGGAGGGGCAATGATCAGTGCGCTTCGGAACAAACCCGTACTTCGCACGCCCGTAGCTTGACCGAGTCACTGGACCGCAACCGAGTCACCGGACCGCGAAGGCCGAGGGAGTTCCCATGAGCAGTTCCGACCACCCCGACATCAGCGGCAGCAGCCAGCCGCTGCTGCATCAGAAGGGCAAGGAGATCCAGGAGTTCGGTACCGTCAACCAGGTTCCGCTCGGCCTCTCCCATGATGCGCGCCTGTACGCCTGCCAACGGCTCAACCGGGTACTCGCGGACACCCGGATCCTCTACACGCTCTACAAGAAGCACCACTGGTTGATGCGGGGGGCGACCTTCTACCAGTTGCACCTGCTGCTGGACAAGCACGCGGACGAGCAACTGGCGCTGGTGGACGTGCTCGCCGAGCGGGTCCAGTCCCTTGGCGGGGTCGCGGTCGGCGACCCGCGGCACGTCGCGGAGATCACCTCGATCCCGCGTCCGCCGGACGGCGTCGAGGAGGTGCCGGCCATGCTGTCGCGGCTCCTGTCGGCGCACGAGGCGATCCTCGTCGACGCCCGCGAGGCCGCCGGCCGGGTGGCGGCGCTCGGCGACGACGGGACGAACGACCTGCTGGTCTCCCAGGTCGTCCGGACCGGCGAGGCGCAGGTGTGGTTCCTGGCCGAGCACCTGGTGGACACCCCGCTGGTGCGGCTGTGACCTGCCGGCTCCACCCGCACCCCGCCGCACAGCGCTGACAGGAGTCGCCATGGCGTCGTCCGCGACGGTGGAACTGTCCCGCTGGCAGTTCGCCATCACCGCCATCTTCCACATGACCTTTCCCGCCCTGACCGTCGGACTGTCGATCCTGCTCGCGGTCGTCTACACGGCCTACCTGCGCACCCGCAATCCGCTCTACCTGCAGATGTTCCGCTTCTGGCGGAAGATCTTCGCGGTGGGGTTCGGTCTCGGCGTGGTCGCCGGAACGGTGATGACCTTCGAGTTCGGCCTGAACTGGGGCAGCTACGCGCATGCGGTCGGCCCCATCCTCGGTGTCACCATCGGGATGGAGGTGATCACCGCCTTCTTCCTGGAGGCCGGCTTCATCGGCATCATGCTCTACGGCGAGGGGCGGGTGCGCCCGCGCACCATGGCCTTCGCCTCGTGGATGGTCGCCTTCGGCACCCTGCTGTCCACCACCTGGATCCTCTCCGCCAACAGCTGGATGCAGGACCCGGCCGGCTACACCGAGGTCGCGGGCCAGTTCCAGGCCCGCGACTGGTGGCAGGTGCTGCTCAACCCGGCCTTCTCCTACCGCTTCCCGCACATGCTGCTCGCGGTGCTGATCAGCGCCGCCTGGTTCGTCGGCGGCATCGCCGCCTGGTACCTGGTCAGGCAGCGCTCGCTCGCCTTCGCCCGCCGCACGCTCTCCCTCACGCTCGGGGTGCTGGCCGTCCTGATGCCCGTCCAGCTGTACGCGGGCGACGAGACCGCGGTGTTCATGGGGCAGCACCAGCCCGCCAAGCTGGAGGCCTTCGAGGGCAACTGGAAGACCGACAACAACGGCTACAACCTGGTCGTCGTCCCCAACCCCGGGCGGGGCAAGGACGACCTGCGCATCGGGATCCCGCACCTGGGCGCGGTGATCGGCAAGGACCTGACCGGCCAGGCCCACGTGCCCGGCCTGCTGCAGACCCCGCCGGACCAGCGCCCGAACATGTGGAGCGCCTTCTACGGCTTCCGCGCGATGTACTTCACCGCGCTCACGATGTTCGCGATGGCCTTCGCCGGACTGGTGCTACGCCTGCGCGGGCGGCTGTTCACCGCCCGGCGCTTCCACCGGCTGATGGTGTGGATGACACCCGCCGGCCTGGTCGCGATCTCCGGGGGCTGGATCACCGCGGAGACCGGACGCCAGCCCTGGGTGGTCTACGGCCAGATCCGCACCTCGGACGCCGTCTCGCACCTGTCCACGGCCGAGGCGGCGCTGAGCCTGGCCGGCTTCGTCACGGTCTACGCCGTGCTGGTCGCGGTCTGGATCCGCTACATCGTCCGAACCGTCAGGGCGGGGCCGGAAGCCGTCGACTCGCCGTCCGCCGACCGTCCCGTCCTGCCGGAGGCCGTCCATGGCTGAGTACGCTTCCTACGCGCTGGTCCTCTTCGCGCTCGGCGCGTACGTCGCACTGGACGGCTACGACCTCGGGATCGGGATCCTCGGCCTCTTCGACCGCAGCGACGAGCGGCGCAAGGAGTACACCGAGCTGGTCGCGACGGCCTGGGACGCCAACGAGAGCTGGATCATCCTCGCCGCAGTCATCCTGTGGGCAGCGCTGCCCGGTGTCTACGCAACCGTGCTCCCCGGGGTCTACCTCCCGCTGGTCGTGATGCTGCTGGCCTTCGTGCTGCGCGGCCTGGGGCTGGAGATGCAGAGCTCCGCAGCGGACTACCGACGGGGCTGGGGGCGCCTGTTCGGCATCTCCTCGCTGGTGGTGACCCTCTGCCAGGGACTGGTGGTCGGCACCGTGCTCAGCGGCCTGCCGCAGCACGGGGGTGTCTTCGAAGGCGGCGCACTGCGCTGGCTCACTCCCTACAGCGTGCTGTGCGCACTCGGTGTGACCGCGCTCTACCTACTGGCCGGCGCCGCCTGGCTGCAGGCCAAGACGCAGGGCAGCGCCCGCCGTCGGGCCGCGCGGCTCGGGCGCCCGCTGCTCGCGCTGACGGTCGCGGCCTGCCTGGTGCTGGGCTTCGGCCTGGAGGTGGCCGACCCGCAGTACTTCCGCTTCGACCAGCCGCTGCGCGCCGTCCTGTTCGGCCTCCTGGTGGCGGCCGCCGCCGTCTGCGGCGCCCTCGCCTGGTACGGCTTCGGCAAAGAGCCCGACGCCCGGCCGTTCGTCGCCGTGCTCTGCGCCCAGGTGGCCGGACTGCTGGCACTGGTGACCGCGACCGCCCCGGTCGTCGTGCCACCCGACCTGAGCGTGCACGCCGCCGCCAGCCCCACCGGCTCGCAGGTGTTCCTGCTGATCGGTGTCGGCTGCTGCATGCCCGTCGTGCTCGCCTACAACATCTACGCCTGGTGGGTGTTCCGCGGGAAGTACCGGCCGCCGGCCCCGGCCGCGCTCGCCGTACCCGCCGAGCCCGTCGCCACCCGTGCGGATCTGACTGACAGTCAGGTATCTGCGGCGGAATCAGGCGTGGGGACCCTGGCCCGGCGGGTCGGTTTCACCGTGCTCGGCCTCGGGGTGGTCGCCGTCGCGCAGGACGTGTTCGGCGGTCAGGGCGAATGGATCGCCCCCGTCTCGCTCATCCTGTTCAGCTCCGTCTCACTGACCGCCTGGCTGGTCGGCGACCGACGGGCCGCTGCCGCAGGCGAGTTCGACCTCGACCAGGCGGCCCGGCGGTGAGCGACACCGCCGCCCTGCTGGCGCGCCTGGCCGCGGACGACGCACAGCAGGACCAGCAGCGGGCGCTGCAACGGTTGCGCGAGTGGGCGCAGGTGCAGGCACCCGCATTCCGGCGCGCCGGCACCCTGCGCGGGCTAGGCGCCCTCGGCACCGTCGGGTGGGCGGCCGGGCTAGGCTGGGCCGCCCAGCTGGCCCTGCACGGCCAGCGGGCGGCGGTCACCCCGGTCTCGGTGCTGCCGGCGGCCTGCCTGATCGCGGCCGGGCTCGCACTGCGGGCCTGGCTGCTCGCGGCCGGCGACCGGGCCGCGGACGAGGCGGCCGCCGCCGTCCGGCACGCGCTGCGCGGCCGCCTGCTGGACACCGCCCTGCCCGCCTGGCGGGGGCCGACCACCGCAGCGCAATCCCAGGGTGGCGACGCCGCCTTCGTCCAGGCCCTCGACGAGGAGGTGGACCGCCTCACCGACTGGCTGACCGGCTACGTCCCGGCGCGCCGGACCATGCTGATCGCCGGCGGCATCGTGCTGGCGGCGATCGCGTCGGGAAGCCGGGTGGTCGCCCTGCTGCTGGTGCTGGCGACCCCGCTGCTGCCGGCCAACCTCAAGGTCATCGGCATGGGCACCCGCACCGCCGTCCACGCCCAGCTGGCCGCCGCCCGGACCCTCGGCGCCCGGCTGCTGGACCAGCTACGCGGGCTGCCGACGCTGGTCGGCCTGGGCGCGGACGAGCGCGCCGCCCTCGCCGTGGAACAGGACGACCGGGAACTGGCCCACCGCACCCAGGCGGTGCTGCGCGTGGCGTTCCTGTCCACCGCCTGGGTGGAACTGCTGATCACCGGAACCCTCGCCGTGGTCGCCACGTACTGCGGCCTGGTGCTGCTCGACTACCTGCACCTGCCCGGAATCCCCTCGACCATGGGCCTGGGCACGGCGCTCTTCGTCCTCGTCCTCACCCCCGCCTACTTCGCGCCGGTGCGGGAACTGGCGCGCGGCTACCACGCCCGCGCCGAAGCGTCCGCCGCCGCCGAGCTCGTCAACGGCCTGCTGGACGTGGCCGCACCAGGGCAGACGACGCCAAGGCCCGGCGACACTCCCCGCAGCGTGCACCTGCGCGGAGTCGGCGTCACCTTCCCCCATCGCGACCGGCCCGCCCTTGACGACGTCACCCTGACCGCGCACCCGGGTCAGGTACTGGCCCTCACCGGCGCCAGCGGGGCGGGGAAGTCCACGCTGCTGGCGGTCGCCGCCGGGCTGCTCGCCCCTGCGTCCGGGTCAAGTGCCCATGAGGTCGGCGATGCGCGGCAGCCCGCCGACCCCCGTGCCGTCTCCTGGATCGGCCAGCCCTGCCACCTCCTCCCGGGCACGGTGCGGGAGAACCTGCTGCTGGCCCGCCCGGACGCGCAGGACGCGGCGCTCGACGCGGCCTTCGCCACGCTCGGCTTCGCCGACCTTCGCGCGGCACTGCCGCACGGCCTGGACACCGTCGTCGGTGAACGCGGCAGCGGGCTCTCCTCGGGTCAGATCCAGCAACTGGTCTTCGTCCGCGCCCTGCTGCGGGACGCGCCGGTGCTCTGTCTGGACGAACCGACCGCCCATCTGGACCCCGACGCGGAGGAACGCGTCATAGCCGCCATGCGCACTCTGGCACGGGACAGAACCGTCCTGCTCGCCACCCACAGCCCCGAACTCCTCAAGATCGCCGACGCCGTCGTCGCCATCGACCGGGGCCGTATCCGCGGAGCGACACCTTGAAGCCCCTCACCCTGCTGTGGACCTCGGCCGACCGCCGCGGCCGCCGCGACCTGCTGCTCGGCGCGCTGCTGGCCGCCGGCGCCGAGGTGGCCGCCGCCGCGCTGCTCGGCGTGTCCGGCTGGTTCCTCACCTCCTGTGCTCTGGTCACGCTCCACGCGAACACCACCTGGTCCTGGATGTATCCCTCGGGAACCGTACGGGCGTTGGCCCTGGGCCGGACGGGCCTGCGCTACACCGAACGGCTCACCAGCCACCGCGCCCTGTTCGGCGCGACCATCGCGCTCAGGGCCCGGATGGTGCGGACCGCCGGCGCGCTCCCGCCACGCCAGTTGCGGGAGCGGCGCGACGGCGCGCTGCTCGCCCGGCTCACCGACGACGTGGCGGCCGTGGGCGCGGCGCCGGCCCAGACCGTCGCCCCGCTGACCGGCGTCGGGGTGACCGCGGTGGTCGTGGTGACGCTGATCTGTGTGGCGAATCCAACGGCCGGGGCCGTCGAGGCGCTACTGCTCGCGCTGGCACTCGCCGTCGCCCTGCGGACGAACCGCCGGGCTGCCGCCCACCGCGCCGAGGCCACCTTTGAGCGGGCCACCGCCCGATCCGCACTGCTCAGCGCACGCGCCGCGCTCGCCGAGCTGCGCTGCCTCGGCGCCGTCGACCCGGCTCGCGACCAGGTCGCCCAGCGGATCGAGCGCGCGCGGCAAGCTGACGCCGCATCACTCGCGGCCCTGCGCAACGGCCGGTTGCTGCTGCGCCTGCTCGCCGCACTCGGACAACTCGCGGTCCTGCTGCTCGCCCTCTCCGGCCGCTCGGCGATCCAGCCCGTCGCCGACGCCATCGGTGAGACGCTGCTGGTCGCCGCCGGCTACGAACTGATCGAGACGCTGCCGCAGATCCTGCGCGACCGCGGCTCGGCCACGCACTCCGCGCTGCGGCTGACCGACCTGCTCGGGCGAGCCCGCCCGCAGCCTTCCGGGCCGGCCGCCCTTCCCCGCCCCGGCGCGCCGCTGGTCGTGCGCGATCTCCCGGTGGGCCTCGGAGCGGCCCGAAGCCGCTGGTCGACCGTCCTCGCCCCGGGCAGCGCCACCCTGGTCACCGGGCCGAACGGAAGCGGCAAGAGCACCCTGCTCAACACCCTGGCGGGCCGGATCGACTGCCCCTCCCCCGGCGTCGTCCTGCTCGGCGGCTCTCCGCTGCACACACTCTCCGCTGCCTCGGTGGCCACCACGCTCACCCTCGTCGAAGCCGACGACTGGCTGGCGGACAGCACCATCGCCGACAACCTCCGCCAAGCGGCCCCCGGCGCCGACGACGCGGCGCTGCACGCCGCCCTCGCCGCCGCGGCGCTGGCGGACCTCGACCTCGACGCACCCACCGGACCCATGGGCGGCACGCTCTCGCAAGGACAGCGGCGCCGGCTCTCCATCGCCCGCGCCGTTCTGCGCGACCCCGCCGTGCTCCTGCTCGACGAACCCACCGCCGGGCTCGACCAGCCCACGGCCGTACGGCTGCTGAGCGGCATCCGGGCGGCGCTGCCCCGCTGCGCGCTCGTCATCGCCCTGCCGGACCAGCACCACGACCTGCTGCCCTTCCCGGTGGACACCTTGCTGCGCCTGGGCCATCCGACCGTCGGCGCCGCGGCCACCGGAGCCGTACTGGCTCTGACGCCACCCCGCGAGACACCCGGAATAGTTGAACAATGAACTATGCTCTGTTGTGCAGGGCGCCGCGAAGGCGCCGCCGGGGCCTCGCGAGAGCTCCCGGACCGCCCGGAAGGAGAACAAGGTGAACACCACCGCGAACCACCCGCGGATCGACGTCCGCCGCGCCGGCGAGCGCTCCGCCACGAAGATCGACTGGCTGGACTCCAAGCACTCGTTCTCCTTCGGCGGACGCTACGATCCTGCCAACACCCACCACGGACTGCTGCTCGTCAACAACGACGACATCGTCAAGCCGGGCAGCGGCTTCGAGACCCACCCGCACCGCGACATGGAGATCGTCACCTGGGTGCTGCAGGGCTCCCTGGTCCACCAGGACTCCACCGGCCACTCCGGCGTCATCTACCCCGGACTCGCCCAGCGCATGAGCGCCGGCACCGGCATCCTGCACTCGGAGAAGAACGACTCCTGGCGCCTGAGCGGCACCGACGCCCACACCGACCCGGTCCACTTCGTCCAGATGTGGGTCCTGCCCGACGAGGGCGGCATCACGCCGGGCTACGAACAGCTCGAAATCGACAACGAGCTGCTGTCCGGCGGCCTGATCCCGGTCGCCTCGGGGATGGACAGGCACGACGGCGCGTCCGCCATCCGCATCAGGAACCGCCACGCGGCGCTGCACGTGGCCCGCCTGCACCCCGGCCAGAGCGTCGAGCTGCCCGACGCCCCCTTCGTGCACCTGTTCATCCCCCGTGGCAAGGTCGCCCTGGAGGGTGTCGGCCCGCTGGCCGCCGGCGACGCCGTGCGCTTCACCGCGATCGGTGGGCAGCAGGTCACCGCCGTCGAGCCGGCGGAGATCCTGGTCTGGGAGATGCACGCCACCATCGCACACTGACCCGCCAGGACAGCGCACGGGTCGGTGGCGCCAGTTGTCGCATCAGGACCCGATCCCCAGGAACGCGCGGCCGTTGGCTTCGAGCGTGGCGGCATCGATGCCGCCCGCCAGCGCGAAGCCGACGGGGTCCGGCTGCTCCCTCGGCGGACGTCCGCCCGTGATCGCCCGCCGTGTTCCCAACGGCCGATCAGGGACGGTGCGCAGCCGCCGCCGTGGACGAAGCGCGGATGTCACCGGTTACCGCCATCTCGCTCTCCTTCGGTCTGCTCGCGCGCGGCCCGCAGGATCGCGCGGCGGATGGGTTCGTAGCCGGTGCACCGGCAGATGTTGGAACCGACCAGGCCGTCGACGCGCTCCGGGGAGTCGCCGATGGCGGGATCGGCCTCCAGCGCCCCGGCGGCCACCATCAGGAATCCCGGGGTGCAGAAGCCGCACTGCAGGGCGTGTTCGGCGGAGAACGCACGCTGGAGCGGGTGGGGCTCACCGTCGGGCCCGGCGAGCCCTTCCACGGTGCGCACCGAACTGCCGTCGCACTGCACCGCGAACATCAGGCACGACCGGACGGCTTCGCCGTCCACCAGCACCGTGCACGCCCCGCAGATCCCGTGCTCGCAGCCCAGGTGAGTGCCGGTGAGCCGGCAGTCCTCCCGCAGCACGTCGGCGAGGATGCGGCGCGGCTCCACGTCGAGCGGATACGCCTCGCCGTTCACCGTGAGAGTGATCTTCACTTGTGGTCTCCCTTGGGCTGGGCGAGGCGTGACCGCTGGTCGTTCGCCGCCTGGCACAGTGTCCTGCCGACCAGGACCGCGATGGCGTGCCGCTTGTACTCGACATCGGCGAACGGCTCGGCCAGGGGTGCGGCGTCCTGCGTCGCGGCGATCCGGCCCGCGTGGGCGAACGGATGGCCGTCGGGCAGCCGGTGGCCGTCCACGGGCGCGCCGACCTCGACGCCGATCAGCGCCCGCTCGGCGGCACCGGCCCGCAGCGGCCGGTCGGCGCAGTTGACCAGGCCGATCCGCGCCTCGCCGATCACACCGTCCCGGACGGTCAACGCCGCGGCGACGGCCACCTGGGCGAAGCAGAAGTGCGTGCGGCGATGCTCGATGAAGCCGACCCCGGTGTCGTCGCCGAGCAGCGGGAACCGCACGGCGGTGATGAGTTCCTGCGGTCGGCGCGCGGTCCGGTACGGACCGTGGAAGTAGTCGCGGGCCGCGACCACCCGCTTGCCCTCCAGGCCGTGCACCTCGATGTCGGCGTCCAGGGCGGTGCCGATGGCGCACCACTCCGAGGCGGGGTGCGCCCAGGCGAAGCTGCCCACCATCGTGCCGCGGGAGCGGATCGGCGGATGCGCGATGTTGACCACGGCACGCGCGAACAGCGCGCCCAGCGGGCCCGGCGCGGACTGCGCCGACTCGAAGACGCTGTGCCGGACCAGGGCGCCCACCCGCAGTGTGTCGCCTTCCACGCTCAGCCGGTCGAGCCCGGCGATGCGGTTGATGTCGACCACCAGCTCGGGGCGGATGCGCTGCAGGTGCATTTCGAGAATCAGGCTCTGCCCGCCGGCGAGCACCTGGGCCTTGCGCCCGGCGTCACCGAGTGCCGCAACGGCCTCGGGCACCGTGCGCGGCACGACATAGTCGAAAGCGGCGGGCTTCACCGGACCTCCTCCTCATGCTTCGGAGCGCGGGCCGCTCGCCAGACCACATCCGGGGTGAGCGGCATCTGCAACAGGTCGGGGTCGGCGATCCGCAGCGCGTCGGCCACCGCGTTGACGATGGCGGCCGGGGTGCCGATGCACCCCGACTCGCCCGCGCCCTTCGCGCCCAGCGGCGTCGCCGGGCTCGGGGTGCAGGTGTCCTTGACCTCGATGGGCGGGACCTCGGTGAACGTCGGCAGCAGATAGTCCAGCAGACCCGAGGCCAGCACCGGCACGCCCTGGTCGTCGTAGGTCATTCCCTCGTACAGCGCCTGGCCGATGCCCTGCACAGCCGAACCGAAGGCCTGCCCGCGCACGATCGTGGGATTGAGCACCACTCCGCAGTCGTCCACGGTCACCACCCGCAGCAGCCGGACGGTGCCCAGCTCCGGATCGACCTCGGCCACCACCGCGTGGGAGCCGAACGGAAAGGCCATCCCCGACTCGAACCGGTCCTCCACCCGCAACGGCCCGGTGACCTTCACCAGGTCCGCCACGCCGATGGCCGCCGAGCCGTCCTCGGCGGCATGCACGATGCCGCCGGACCACTGAACTTCGTCAACCGGCAGCTCCCACAGTCGCGCTGCCCGCTCCCTGGCCTCGTCGATCAGGCGCCGTGAGACATGCTGAAGCAGCGCGCCCACCACCTGCGCGGAACGGCTGGCGAACGAGCCGAGGCCCTCGGGCTGCTCGTCGGTGTCCCCCTCGACCAGCCGGACCCGCTCCTCGGCCACCCCCAGCGTCCCGGCGACCAGCGCGGCGAAGACCGTCTCGTGTCCCTGACCGCTGGGCGCCGCCCCGCACCGAGCGGTGACCGTGCCGTCCTCGCCGACCTCGACGCTGCCGAACTCGTGCAGCCCGCCCGCCTCACCCCCGGAGCGTTCCACGTAGCAGGACAGGCCGATGCCCAACGGCAGGGCGCCCGGATCCGTGCGACGGCGGGCCTGCTCAGCCCGCCAGCCGTCGTACTCCAGGGTCTCCAGCGCCAGGTCCAGCGCGGCGGCGTAGTTCCCGCTGTCGTAGCACCGTCCGGTGGGCGTCCGGTACGGGAAGCTCTCGGGCGGGATGAAGTTGCGCCGCCGCAGCTCCGCCGGATCCAGGCCCAGCCGACTCGCCATCACATCCATCGCCCGCTCCAGCGCGATCGTCGCCTCCGGCCGGCCGGCACCGCGATAGGGATACGTCAGCATCGTGTTGGTCAGTACCGAGCGGACGGTCGCGTACGCCTGGGGAGTGGTGTACGGGCCCGTCGCCAGCCAGGCGGTCTGCATCGGCAGCCCCACCCCGAGGTGCGGATAGGCGCCCACGTCGGCCTCGATCGTCAACTCGTAGCCGAGCAACCGCCCATCGGCGTCAGCGGCGAGCCGCACCCGCTGGTCCTGCCCCCGGCCCCGGGTCGCGACCAGCATGGACTCCAACCGGTCCTCGATCCACCGCACAGGCCGGCCCAGCTTCACCGCCAGGAAGGCGACCACGACGAACTCCGGGAACGTCGCGCTCTTCGACCCGAACGCCCCGCCGGTGTCCGGCACCACCACCCGCACCCGGTCCACCGACCACCCCAGCAACGCCGCCAGTTCACGACGCAGCCGATGCGGCATCTGGTGCCCCGACCACACCGTCAGCCGGTCCCCCTCGGGCACGGCGAGGATCGTGCGGCACTCCATCGGCGTGGGCATGAGCAGTTGCTGGCGGTACCGGCCCTCCACCACGGCCGCCGCCTCCCGCCACACCGACTCCTCGACCGGCTTCCCGGCCTCGCCTCGGAACGCGATGTTGCTCAGCCCGTCGAACAGCCGCACCGAATCGTCCGCCGCAGCGGACGGCGTCACCATCGCGGGCAGCGGATCGACGTGGCAGAAGACCTCGGCCGCCCCGTCCTCGGCCCGGTAGCGGTCCTCCCCCAGGACCACCGCCACCGCCTCGCCCGCGTACCGCACCCGGTCCTTCACCAGTGCCGGCCACTCCCGACCGGCCACCGACTCCTCGGTGGACAGCCTGGCCAGCAACGTGTACGGCACCGCGGGCAACTCCGACAGGTCTGCGGCAGACCAGGCCCCCACCACACCGGGCACCGCACGGGCGGCGGTGCAGTCCACCGCACGTAACGCGCCGTGGCCCACCCTGCTTCTGACGAAGACCGCGTCCAGACAATCCGGCACCGCGATATCGGCCACATAGCGGCCTTGGCCGGTCAGCAGCCGCCTGTCCTCGCGCCTGGTCCATTGCTCCACGAACACACACCTCTGCGCCTCGTCATTACTGCGGGGAGTGACCGTTCACGAGCGTAGGCGTCGCCCGTGGCAGGCAACCCGCGACGTCCCGGCCCGTGCGCCCTAGGACAGGCTCTGTGCACTGCGCGGCAGGCGGCTGCTTCCCCGTCAGGGCGCCGCCAGGGCTCCGCGGTCCGACTACAGCCCGGCTTCCGTCCAGCTGTTGCGGCCCGTCAGTCGGTCGGCTCGGTGGCCTGTCAGTCGGCGCGGTGGCAGCGGACTCTGCGGGGAGATAACCTTCAGGGCGCCCGCTGCCGGGCGTTTGCTGGACGAACGAGCTCCGACGAGCACCGTGTGACAGCGCCCGGAGAGAGCGAGTGCGGACCGCCTCCGGGAGGTTGACTTACCCGGGGGACGAGGATGCGACGGGACACGCACGGCCCGGCTCTGGTCGGGCGGCAGCAGGAGACGGATCTGCTGGAGGCGGCTCTGGAGCGGGCCGTGGACGGTGGCGGCTCGGCCGTCCTGCTGCGCGGCGAGGCCGGTATCGGCAAGACCGCGCTGCTGGAGTGGACCGGACACCGGGCGCACGAGCTCGGCTTCGCCGTACTGCGGGTGGCCGGCGTCGAAGCGGAGACGGAGTTCGCCTTCGGCGCCCTGCACCAGGCCACCTGGCCGCTGCTGCAGCGCTCCCATGCTCTGTCGTCCCACCAGCGGGACGCGCTGGAGAGCGCCTTCGGCGGCCGCGCGGGAACCCCGCCGAGCGGCTTCGCCGTCGGGGCGGCCGCGCTGGCACTGCTCGACGAGGCAGCGCGAAGCAGCCCGCTGCTGCTCGTCCTCGACGACCTGCACTGGATCGACTCGTCGAGCGCCACCGTGTTCGCCTTCCTCCGGCGGCGCTGCGCGGAGCTGCCGCTGGTGATCGTCGGCGCGAGCCGCCCGGACGGTGCCGCGGCCGAGGCCTGGCCGACGGAGCCCGTCGAGGTAGGGGCGCTGTCCCGCCCGGACGCGGCCTCGCTGCTGCGGCGGCGCTACCCGGAGCTGGCCGCCACGGCAACCGACCGGCTCCTCGATGAGGCGGCGGGCAACCCGCTGGCGCTCGTCGAGCTGCCACGGCAACTGCGCGGCGAGCAGCAGCGGGGTGTCGCCCCGCTGCCTGATCGCCTGCCCCTGGGGCGGCGGTTGGAGCGCATGTTCGCCGAGCGGCTGGCATCGCTGACTCCTGCGGCCGACCGCGTTCTCCTGCTGGCGGCGCTCGCCACGGGCACGGACGGTGGAGGCGCGGCGTGGCTGTACGACGCGGCGGGCGGTGACACGGAGGGGGCCCTGGAACGGATCGAGGCCAGCGGCCTCGCCCGGCTCGAACCGGCCGGACGGCTGGTCTTCCACCACCCGCTGGTCCGAACGGCCGTGATCTCGACCGCATCGGAGTCCGCTCGGCGCGAGGCCCACCGCATCCTCGCCGGGTTCCTCGCACCGGACGACCCCCGGCGTCTGGTCCACGAGGCATCGGCGGCACTGCTCCCGGACGACGCCCTCGCCGGCCGCCTGCAGGAGGCCGGCAGCCGGCTCGCCCGGCGCGGCGGCGACGCGGAAGGGGCGCTGCTGCTCGACCGGGCCGCCGTGCTCAGCGCCGACCCCGCCGAGCGGGCCCGCCGGCTCACCTGGGCGGCCGTGATGGCGGCCCGCGGCGGGCAACTGCGCCACACTGCCGCCCTGGTGGAGGAGTTGAAGCGCGCCCCGGTGCCGCTGGACATCGCCCCGCTGTTCGCGTACGCGGTGGTGTACGTCGACCAGAGCCACCGGATCGACTTCGAGTCCTCCTCCGTTCTGTTGCCCGCGGCCCTCGACGCCCTGACGGCACCCGGCGCCGAGCCCTTCGGCGGACTGGCCGAGCAGGTCTACTTCAAGCTGCTGCTCGCCGCCACCTACACCGACGATCCCCGAGCCTGGGACGCGCTGGCCCGGCACCGGGAGAACGCCTCCGAACCGGGCCGTCTCTGCCACCGGGCCTGGACCGATCCGTCCCCGGGCCTGGCCGAGGAACTGCGCACCGTGGTCGACCGGATGAACGAGGAGCAGGAGGCCGGAGCAGCCTGGCTCCTGCTGTGGACCGCCTCAGCGGTCGACAGTGCCGACCGCGACCTGTGGCGGCGCTTCACCGGGCTGCACGGCTACGCCACCCAGGGCTCGGTGGCGAAGGCCAAGTGCTACCAGGACTTCCTGCGCGGCCGTTGGGATCTGGCACCCGTCTGCCTGCGCGAGGCCGAGGCGGCCGAGGAACTCGGCTACCACTGCAACGCGCTGATGTTCCGCCACTACTACGCCCACTTCCTCGCCGGCCGGGGCGACGAGGCGGGGTTCCAGGAGATCGAGCAGCTCATCAAACCGGCCGCCGCGCGCGCCGGCCTGCGGTTCGTGCTGGACCGGCTGGCCCATCTGCGGGGCCTGGCCGCCCTGGCCCACGGACGCCATGAGCAGGCGTACGCGCACTTCGCCGAGCTCACCGCGCCCGGACGGCCGCCCGGGTGCCTGCCCTGGTTCCACACCCTGGTCTTCGACCTCGTGGACTCCGCCGTGCACACGGGTCGACGCCGCGAGGCACGTGCGCACCTCGCCGCCGCGCAGGCCGAGCGGTCCGCGCAGCTGTCCGGTCGGCACGCCTTCCTGCTGGCCGCAGCCGCCGCGCTGGCCGCGGACGACGACGAGGCCGACGCCGCCTACCGCGCGGCGTACACCGTGCCGGGGGCCGAGCAGTGGGTCTTCGAGCTCGCCCGCCTGCGGCTGGCCCACGGCTCGTGGCTCCGCCGCTGCCGGCGCGCCGAGGCCCGGGACCTCCTGCGTGCGGCACACCACGTCTTCCGCAGCCTCCAGGCCGACCCCTGGGCGCGGCGCTGCGAGGAGGAACTGCAGGCCGCGGGTGACCTGGTGGCACCGGCGCCGAGCACCTCGGTCGCCTCGGCCGCCTCGGCCGCCTCGGCCGCAGAGCTGACCGGCCAGGAGCTGCGCATCGCCCGGCTCGCCGCGACCGGCCTGAGCAACAAGGAGATCGGCCAGGCACTCCGCCTGTCGCCCCGGACCGTCGCGGCGCACCTCTACAAGATCTTTCCCAAGCTCGGCATCACCTCGCGGGCCGCACTCGCTCACGCCCTCGACTCTCACTGAGACCCGGAGGTTCCGCCGCTTCCTGTACTGCCCGTGCACTCCGTCTGTTCCGAGAGCGCACGACTGTCCCCGCTCCGCAGACCGGCAGTCAAATGACCTAGAGCGGCTGCCGACCCGCGGACCAGGCTGACTGCGCAGGGCATCGGCCGAAAGGGGCAGTCAGGTGAGCTTGCTGGTGACGACCGCTTCCGTCCCGAAGGAGAAGAAGGCGTCGTTCTGGGGAGAGGCGGTGTCGCGGACGCTGGTGCCGGTGGAGGTGGTGCCACTGGCCGACCGGCCGTTCGAGGGCCGCCTGGTGTCGCACCGGCTCGGATACCTGCGGGTGTCCACGATGGAGGCGGACGCGACGCGGGTGTCGCGCACGGCCGGCCTGATCGCCCGGTCCCCGCAGGCGGAACCGCAGGTGGGGGTGGGTGTACAGGCGTCCGGCCGCGCCGTGTTGCGGCAGGACGGGCGCCGGGCGGAGGTGGCGGAGGGCGGCCTCGTGCTGTACGACACCGCGCGGCCGTACTCCTTCGACTACCCGGAGCACTTCCGCTCCCACGTCTTCCAGGTGCCGCGCAGGCTGCTGGGGGTGCCGGAGTGCGACATCCGGCAGGCGGCGGGGACGGCCATCACCTCCACCGAGGGGTTCGGGGCCGTCCTACTCCCCTTCCTCGACACACTGGCGGCCTCCGCGCACTCCTACCCCGCCTCCGTGGGCGACCGGTTGGCCGGCAGTGTCGCCGATCTGCTCATCATGCTCGTCGGCCAGCTCACCGAGTCGACGGCCACCGACTCCCGCACGTCGGGCGGCCATCTCGTCCAGCGGGTACGGGAGCACATCAACCGCCACCTGGGCGATCCGGAGCTGTCGCCGGAGACCATCGCCCAGGCGCACCACATCTCGGTGCGCTACCTGCACCGGCTCTTCGAAGGCGAAGGGGTCACGGTGGGCCGGCTCGTCCAGCAGTGCCGACTGGAGGCGTGCGCCCAGGAGTTGGCCCGGCGCGGCCGTACCGCACCGACGGTCTCGGCGGTCGCCCAGCGGTGGGGGTTCGTCAACCCGGCGCACTTCAGCCGGGCCTTCCGCGCCGCCTACGGGGTGTCCCCGCGCGAGTGGCGCGCGTCCCGTACCGCCGAAGCGACCGACAGCGCGCCGAGCCGTGCGGTACCTGCAGAACGACAACAGTGCGCGGTGGAGCAAGTGCCGATGCCCCCTCGGCAGCACGGCCGAGCGATCGGTGACTAGCGTGCGGAGTGCTCGGCCCCACACGGCGGACGATCACCCCTCCGTGCCGTCCGACCCGACCGGCCGCTACGCCAGGAGACCTGAGTGTCCGATACCGCCCCTTCCCACCCGCGGCCCCCGGTGCTCGAGAGCGCGCTCCAGGATCTACTGGATGCCCGCGCCCACCGGCCCGCCGCGGCAGCCGAAACGGGCGGGCTCTGCGAGGAGATCCCGGACCCCGCCGCCCTTCCCCTGGATGACGGCCCGGACGACCCGCCGGACACGACCGCCGAATGGTTCGTGCTGCCCGGCGGACCGACCGGGCCCGTACGGGTCCAGGTGGTCAGGCCGGTGGGCGCAGCCGAACCGACCCCGGTGGTGCTGTTCCTGCACGGCGTCGGCTGGGCACTGGGGGACGCCGCCGGCTACGGCCACCTGCTGCGCGAGTTCGCCGTGGGGGCCGACGCCGCCGTGGTGTTCGTCGACTACGCCCGGGCACCCCTGACCCGCTACCCGGTGGCCGTCGAGCAGTGCTACGCCGTCGCCGAGTGGATCCACGCCCACGGCCGCGAGATCGGGCTCGACGGGCGCCGGATCGCCGCCGTGGGCGACTCGGCGGGCGCCAACCTCGTCGCGGCGCTGACCGTGCTCGCCCGGCAGCGGGGCGGCGTGCGGCTGGTGCACCAGGTGCTGGTGTGTCCGGTGACCGACGCCGACTTCGACACCCCTTCCTACCGCCAGTTCGCCGACGGGTACCTGCTGCGCCGCGACGACATGCGCCGGTTCTGGGATGCCTACCTGCCCGACCTGCCCCGCCGACGGGAGGCCACCGCGGCGCCCCTGCGTGCCACCCTGGAACAACTCGCCGGGCTCCCCCCGGCGCTGGTGCTCACCGCCGAGGCCGACGTCCTACGGGACGAGGGCGAAGCGTACGCGGCCAGGCTCCGCACGGCCGGTGTCCCGGTGGTGGCCACCCGCTACCAGGGCGTCGTGCACGGCTTCCTCCTCCTCGACGCCGCCTGTCACACCGGCACCGCCCGGGCCGCGTTCATCCAGGCCGTGGACACCGTCCACATCGCCCTGCACAGCCGCCTGGGGTGAGGGACTACGTGAGCCCGGTGAGTGTCGCACTACGCCATTCCCGTGGCGACATGCCGTACGCCGCGCGGAAGGCGCGGCTGAAGTGGCCGACGTTGACGAAGCCCCAGCGTTGAGCGACCGCGGACACGGTCGGGCTGACCCGCCCGCGGCGCGCGAGCTCGCGGCTGCACTCCTCCAGCCGGCGCTGCTGGATCCACCGGCTGATCGTGGTCCCCTCACCCTCGAAGAGCCTGTGCAGGTAGCGGACAGAGATGTGGTGGTACGCGGCGATCGTCCGGGGGGAGAGGTCGCGATCCGACAGGTGATCGTTGACGTAGCCGCGCACGCGCAGTGCCATGCCGCAACCGGCACTCCCCCGGTCCGCCGGCTCGCTCCCTGCGGCCTGCTCGCTGATCAGGGCAGCCACCAGGCCGCCGACGGTACCCGCCAGTTGTTCGCCCACGCGGGGGCCGCACTGCCCAGCGGTGGTGGCCAGCGCGGTCAGGAAGGGCGTGAGCACGCCCGCCACGCCCGTGTCCAGGGGAAGTGCCGTCGCGCTGACGCGGTGGATATCCGCCTCGGGCATGGCCAGGACACGGCGGGGCAGTTGGAAGACGTGCAGGCGGAAGGCCTCGGGCTGGTCGAGGGTATAGGGACGGGCAGTGTCGTAGACCACGAGCCCTCCCGGCGCCAGCTGGGCGGTGCGCCCGTCCTGGGCCAGCGCGCCGCGCCCGGAGCTCTGCAGTCCAACGGACACGAACGCCCCGTCGGACTGGGCGATGTGCCGGTGTGTGCGGCTCATGCGCTGCGGGTCCGCCTCGATGGTGGAGACCTGGAGGTAGCCCAGACGGTGCGAGGTGATCCGGCCCGAGAACGGCGCCCTGACGCGGGGGGTGACCGCCTGCGGGACGAGCGTGCGGGTGAGGGCCTTGTTCCAGTAGTCGAGCTTGTCGTCGTCCGGCGCACAGTCTGTGGTCAGTACGACAGTCATGGGAACTCCCCCTGAGCAGGTGTGTCTTCGGAACACCGTGCCAGCGGGGCCGGGTCGGCACATCGCGTGAATCCGCTAGATCAGAGGTGCGGCCCTCACTTGAGGGACCCGCTGGTGGCGCCGGCGGCGACATAGCGCTGAGCCACGACGAGCAGCACGGCCGCCGGGGCGGATGCCAGAACGGCGGTGGCCATGACGGCGTTCCACTGGTCGGTCTGAGCGCCGATGTACTGGAAGATGCCCACGGTGACCGGCCGTACGGTCTCCGTGGTGGTCAGTGTGAGGGCGAACAGGAGGTCGCTCCAGGCGAAGAGGAAGGTGAAGAGGGCGGCCGTGATCAATGCGTTCGCGCTCATCGGGAGCACCACGGCTCGGAAGACGCGCAGTCTCCCGGCGCCGTCCACTCGCGCGGCCTCGATGATCTCCCGGGGAATGCTCTGCATGAACGAACGCATGATGATGATCGCGAAGGGCACCCCTGCGGTGGAGTCGGCGAGGATCAGCCCGAGGTAGGAGTTCAGGAGTCCCAGGTCGTCGTAGGCGCTGTAGAGCGCGTTGGCGACGACGATGCTCGGCACCATCTGGGTCATCAGGATGCCGAGAAGCACGAGCCTGGTTCCTCGGATGGGGAACCGGGCCAGCGCGTAGGCCGCTGGGGCGGCGAGCCCGAGGCTGAGCGTGACGCTCCCGAGGGCGACGACGAGGCTGGTGACGAAGTTGCGCCCCTGATCGCGCAGTGCGGTGGCGTAACCGCTGAAGTCCGGATGGGCGGGGAACCAGCCTCCCCCCAGTGTGTTGCCCGTCGGCTGGAGGGAGGCGTTCACCATCCAGTAGACCGGAAGGAGCATCAGCGCGAGCAGGATGATCCCGACGATCGTGGATGGCCAGCCGCGGTTGGGCGCGCGCTTCACGGGATCGCCTCTCAGCCGCTCTGGGCGCGACGGTTGGCGCGCAGGTAGACGAGGGCGAAGACGAGCGAGACGACGACGAGTACGGTGCTCATCGCGGCACCGCGCCCGAATTCGAACTGCCGAAAGGACAGTTCGTAGGACAGGGTGGCGATGGTCTCCGTGGCGTTGGCCGGTCCTCCGCCTGTCACCGTGAGGATGATGTCCAGCACCTTGACCGTGTAGACCACGTCCAGCACCAGCACCACGCTTACCACGGGTCGCAGCAGTGGCCAGGTGACATGGCGGAACGTCGTCACCGGGCCTGCGCCGTCCAGCTTCGCCGCCTCGTACAGATGCGTCGGGACGTCCTGCAGACCGCCGTACAGGATCGTGGTGTTGAACGGGATTCCGACCCAGACGTTGATGAGGGTCACCGACACGAGTGCCTGCGAGGTGCCGGTGAGCCACGGGACGCCGGACGGCAGGAGGTGGAGGCCGCGCAGCGCGCCGTTGACGACCCCTGAGTCGGCGTCGAGCATCCAGCGCCACGTCGTTCCGGAGGCGACCAGCGGCAGCAGCCAGGGCAGCAGCAGGAGCGACCGCAGAACGCGGCCGAGCGGAAAGCTGCGCTGGAAGAACAGGGCGAAGGCCAGGCCGAGCACGAACTGCCCGAATATCGAACCGGCGGTGAACAGGACCGTGGTCAGCAGGGCCTCGGAGAACAGGTCCGACGAGAGGATCTCCGAGTAGTTCCGCAGCCCCACGAACGGTGCGGCACCGGTGTAGAACGTCGTGATCGAGTACTGCTGGAAGCTCATCACGATGTTCTTGACGATCGGGTAGCCGAAGAACAGCAGCAGGTATGCCGCCGCGGGCACGATGAACATCCACTGGGCGAGCCGCTCCCGGCAGCGTGCCCGGGCGACGCCCCGTCGAGCGCTGTCGGGCCGTGTCACGTCAGGGGCTGGTCGCGGTCTGCTGCGCATGCTTGAGTGCTTCCTCCGGCGTCTGCTCGCCCGTCAGCGCGGACTGGATCGCGGTGTATATCCCGGTCGCCGCTTTGGGCCACTTGACGCCGAGTTCGCCGGTCCGGGCTCGGGCCGCTTCGACGCTCGCCACGAAGGCGGCCATCGACGGGACCTGCTCGGCGTACTGGGCGGCCACCGCGGAGCGGGAGGGAACGGTGTAACGCTCTTTGGCCAGGGCGAGCATGTTCGTGGAGTCGTTCAGGCAGGCGAGGACCTGGGCCGCCTTCTGCTGCCGGGCCCTGGAGGCGTTCTGCGGGACCGTCCACACCTCACCGCCGAGCGGTGTCACAGCGGTCTGCCCCGCCTGCGGGACCGGGATGGTGGCCACGCCCCAGTGCAGGCCCGTCGCCGCGTTCAGGGCGGAGATCTGCCAGGGACCGTTGATCATCATGGCGGTCCGGCCCGCGACGAACTGATCCCTGAGGTCGGACTGATTCCAGTTCAGCACCGACCTCGACATGGATCCGCTCCTCACCAGATCGACCCAGAGCCGGAGTGCCTGCGCGGCCTGCGGGGTGGCCAGCTGCTTCTCGTCCCCGCCGGCGGACCACAGGAACGGCAGGAACTGCCAGGCGCCCTCGAAGGTGGCGTTCGCGTCGACCGCCATGCCGTAGCGCCCCGGGCGGGTCAGCCCGACCGCCGCCGCCTTCAGCTCGTCCCAGGTCCTCGGGACGGCGACACCGGCCTCGGAGAGCATGTCCTTGTTGTAGAAGAGGGCGATCGTGTTGACGTTGGGGGCCAGTCCGTACAGCTTCCCCTCATAGGTGCTCGCCGACAGGATGCCCTGGGCGAAGCCGCTGGAGTCGATGCCGTACTGCTCCAGCGGGGTCAACGCGCCGGTCTGGGCGATCTGCTGCAGGTCGGGGTTGTCCAGCATCAACAGATCGGGCAGGGTCCGCGACGACGCCTGCTGAAGGACCTTCGGGAGGAGCGACGGCCCGGGAACGCTGGTCTGCTCGACCGTGACGCCGACGCTCTTGCCGCAGGTGGTGAGCAACTCGCCCCACTGGGTGTGCTCGGGTCCGTCGGTGTAGTAGTCGAGTGCGGTGATGGAGGTGACCCTGCCGTTCGCGGACCCGGCGCCGGCCGCGCCACCGGTTGGGCCACCGGTTGGGCCACCGCACCCGGTGACAGCCAGGCCCAGGGCGACGATTCCGGTCCCCCAGCGGGCGGCGATCCGCCGCGCCGGTGGTCTGGCTGGTGAGGTCATGGTGGCGCCCTTTCCGAGTGTCGTGGTGGCGGGAGTGTCGGTGGAAGTGTCGGTGGAGGTGAAGCGGGGATCCAAGATCCCCGGGGCGACCCGATCAGCGTAGGCCTGCGGGTAGAGGCCGGACGTCCGGGGGCGCCGGACGTACCGACAGGTCCGCTCAGTCGTCGGGCAGGGCCATGACCAGGTTGGCGAGCTGGACCCGGGAGTTGATCGACAGCTTGCGGAAGACGGAAGTCAGGTGGGTGTTGACCGTGTGCGGGGAGACGACGAGCAGGTCGGCCGCCGACCGGTTGGTACAGCCCCCGGCGATGAGGCGCGCGACCTTCTTCTCCGAGGCCGTGAGGGCCTCCCAGCCCTGGACGGGGCGCTGCACGGTCGCTGCTCGGTAGCGTCGGGCCCTGGCGCCGGCCAGCTCGCGCCGCACATGTTCCGCTGCGGCGTGGGCGCCCGCCGCGGCGAACCCGCCATGAGCATGCGTCAGGGCGGCCACCGCCTGGGGCTTCCGGCCCGCGGCCAGGAGTGCCCGTCCGAGATCGGCCTGGGCGGCGGCCCGGACCAGCGGGCGAGGACTCGCCCTGAGCAGTGTGACGGCGCGCTCCAGCATGGCGAGATCGTTCTTCACGAGCCCGGCGGCCTGCGCCGCGATGCCCGTGGCGGTGGGCACGGCCGGGTTCCGTTCGGCGTAGGCCCGGGCCTGCGCGGCCAGGTCCTCGGCGAGTTCGCGGTCCGCGCCACGCACGGCCACGCGTATCGCGGAATCGATCCAGTTGCGCAACAGCCGCCAGCGCATGAAGAAACCCACCTGCTGCACCTGCCGAATCCTGTCGAGGGCAAGCCCGACGTCCCCCTCGGCCTCGGCGTGGACCGCCTCCAGGAAGCGCACTGCAGCCGTGTTGCCCGGGTTCGGTTTGGCCGCCAGCCTCTCCTGCGCCGCGGCCAGGTGCTGCCGCGCCGCTTCCGGATCACCGCGCAGCAGGGCGATCCGAGAGCGGATCACACGGGAGTTCACCTGCTGGACGGGTACCTGGACGTCGTCCTCCAGGCGCTCCATCGTCACGAAGTCGGCGTCGGCGTCGGCGAGCTTGCCGAGCGCCAGATGGTGCTGTCCCTGTCCCCACAGCAGCATGGCCTGACGCGACGACCCGTCACGATCCGCTGCCCGCAGCAGCAGTCGTTCGCTGGACTCGAAGTCGTCCACGTGCTGGTGCGCGACGATCTCCTCGGGCAGGAAAGCGGAATCGACGGCACTGAGCGCGGCGAACTGCTCCAGCGCGACGGCGTTGTCACCCGCGTTGAGCGCGATCTCGCCGAGCCCGCACAGGGCGAGGACGTGCGCCTCCCGGTCACCGCTCGCGGTGGCGGCACGCAGCGCGGCCTCACCGGCCTCCCGCGCCACGACGAGATCCTCCTCGCGGGACAGCGCCAGCGCACGCAGGGCCCCCAGCCTCGCTCCGATCTCCGGGGCTGCGCCCCCGATGGCGAGGGCCGCTTCGGCCCGGCGGCGCAACTCACCGGCGAGATCCATGTTCCACAGCGTCCCGCCCAGGGCAGCCTGCAACCGGCCGAACGTCGCCAATGGCGGTCGGCGGTCCAGCAACCGGTCACCGGTCGACAGCGCCTCTCGGTTCCGGCCGGCCCGGGTCAGGCAGACGATCGCCTGCTCACCCACGACGAACCCCAACGGCCGTGCTGACGGCACCAGTTCCAGGGCGTGCACCATCAGGTCGGCCGCGAGGCCCGGCGCGACCGGCAGCACGTCGTCAGCGGCTCGCTGCAGCAGCACAACGGCTTCCTCGTCCCCGGGCCGGGCGCCCCTGAGGATGTGCGGCACCGCGTCGATCGGCCGCCGGCCCGCGGAGACAAGGTGGTTGGCGGCCGCTCGGTGCAGTGCCGTCCGGGCTGACGGCGGGATGTCGGCGTAGACCGCCTGGCGCAGCAGGTCGTGCCGGAAGACCAGATGATCGCCGTTGTCGTCCAGGAGTCCGGCGCGCACCGCCTCCTCAAGTGCCGTGATCAAGCTGGTGGACGGCTGGCCGCAGAGCGCGGTGGCGTCATGGAAGCCGAACCGGCGTCCCAGCACCGCTCCCATCTGAAGCAAGCGCAGTGTGCCGGGCTGCAGGGACCCGAGTCTGCCGCGTACACCCACCACGAGCCCTGGGGGTACGGGTTCACCCGAGCCCTCGCCGGTCCGCAGTCCCGCGAGCATCTCGACCGCCAGGAACGGATTCCCGCCGGCGCCGTCGAGCAGGTCCCGCACCCGCTCGTCGACGGCTGCGCCCAGGGTGTCGCCGGCCAGTTGGCCGACGGCGGCGCCGGACAGCGGCCCCAAGGGCACGGTGACCGTCGGGATCGTGCCCTTCGCGGCCGCGACGACCTCCGCCGCCGGACCGGCGGACTCCGGCCGCCCGGCCAGGATCCACAGCACCGGCGAGGTCCACAGGCGGGTCGGAAGCTGCTTCAGGGCGAACCGGCTGAGCGGGTCGGCCCACTGCACGTCGTCCAGGGCGATCAACACCGGCGCGCTGCCGGCTCTGGCTTCGATCGCCTCCGCTATGCGCTCCACCAGCCAGATCCGCTGATCGTGATTGCGCGCGAGATCGGCGAAGGCATCACCGGAGAGCAGCGGTTGATCGCCGTGCAGGACGCAGGCCGCCAGCGACGAGAGCGGCACGATGTGATGCAGCTCGTCGGCCTTGCCGAGCCCGACCGAGAATCCCGCTGCCCTGGCCCTGGTGACGGCCTCGGCGAGCAGCGTGGTCTTGCCGATTCCCGCCTCCCCCCGGATCAGGGCCAATCCCCCGCTTCCGGTGCAGGCCACCGAGGCGATCAGCGCCTGCAGCTGTTCGAGCTCCACCTCCCGGCCACGCAGACCACGACGGGACAGCGATCCGCCCGACCCCGCCACTCACGCGCCCTTCCTGCCCGCACTCACCGGTTGAAGCCGGGCTCAGCCCACTCCGGCTGGTGGCTCCGCCCTTCGACGTCGGCTGCCGGTGCCGGTGCCGGAAAGCGACGCCGACCAGGCCCGGACGACGCGCGCCGGATGTGCCCATTATCCGAATAACGGCAGCTCAGCGCGTTCTGTGGGGCGAGTGACTCCGGCCACACCGCCGGCAGAGACGGGCGTGACGCTGCTTCATCCGGGTTGCGGAACGGGCGGCGACGCCAGCGGCTGCACGCCACGGGCATGCCAATTTCAGTTCCCCGCGCAGCTGTGGCGTGCAGGCACGGTTCAAGTCGGCCTCCGACTTGAACTGCCGATGATGCCCTCGGCCTGGGCGGTGAGGAACTCACGCCAAGTCGGGCCGCAGCGACGCGGCGCCGGGTCGACGCCGGCCGCGTGGAGAATCTCCACACCATCGAGGCAGCGATCCGGTGCCCGAGCCGAGCCAACTCCCCCTGGATCCGTCAGCGCCCCCAGCGCGGATTCTCCTGGGCAAGCCGTACAACGAGCGTCTTGATAGTCGATCGGGTGGGCGGGCGTCCGGTGCGTCGGTGGGTGGTGTAGTCCCACTTCGCGGCGATGAACCTGCGGTGCCAGGCGAGTAGGGTGCTGGGGGTGACCGGGAAGACCTCGTGCCAGCACCGCCGGGGTATCAGCGCGGACACCTGGCCGTGCTGGGGCACCGTCCTGATGGAGTGCCCCGCGACGCTGGTGGCGAAGTGGGCTCCGGGCGCGGCGAGCTTCGAAGCGATCGACGAGCGGATCACCCGGATCCGGATGGGGGCGTGGTCCTGGTCGGCGCTCATCGGCTTCCTCGTCACCTTCAACTGCCGTTTCACCGTCGAAGGCCCGCCCGAACTCGCCGAAGCGGCCCGCCAGGTGATCGGCCGCCTCGACGTCGGGGTGCCCCTGCCCGACGAGCGCGCGCCGGAGCCGGTCAGTTCAGTCCGAGCCGGTACCTGAGATCGGAACGGACGGCCCGCATTCCCGTGCTGGATCCGTTGCGGCCCTCGGCCGCCTGGAAGGGCGGCCGCCACACGGCGGCGACGTCGGCGCCGAGTTCGGCGAGGGTGTTGCGATCCTCGGCCGCCCTGAAGAGCAACCGCCACGACGCGGTGTGCGCGCCACCGTGCCCGCGGTGGTGGTCGCGATCCTCGGCCGCCCCAGTGGGCGACCGCCACCCAGATCGGCACGGATCGGTTCCAGGTCGGGTCCAGGTTGCGATTCTCAGTCGTCCCGGAGGGTGACCGCCACTCGCCCGGCTGGTCGAGATGACCGAGCACGTCAAGGCGTTGCGATCCTCGGCCGCCCTGGAAGGCGACCGCCACGCAGGCGGATCCCGCCGGTAGCGACGCCCAGCGGGCAGCGTGAGTGAGCCGGTTCGGCTTGCTACCTCAGGCCTTCGTACCCGGCTGCTGATCGGCCGCTTCCGAGCCGCCGGTACGAGTGCCCTCGATCTCCTCTCCGTCGGTGGGTCTATGGCCGCCTTCGGGTTGTCTGTCCAGGCCGCCGTCCGCGGGCCATACGGGCCATCACGTGCCGCCGTTCGATGGATGCGGCGGTCGGGTCCGATGCGGCCGGTCGTCCGGCTGGGACACCTTCCTTGCAGGGGTACTGGGGGATACGCCCCTGCCCGAAGAGGAAACCGGTGTTGTGCGGGTTCCAACCGCGTACCCGTCGTTCACCTGTGCGATTACAGGAAGGGATGCCCGACGTGTCTGATCCCGTCGTCCTCATCACGGGCGCACTCACCGGTATCGGTCGCGCCACCGCCTTGGCTTACGCCCGTCAGGGCGCGAACCTTGTGGTCTCCGGCCGCCACGAGGACGTGGGTGAGCAGCTTGCCAGGGAACTCTCCGACCTCGGCGCCCCGGTCGGGTTCGTGCGGGCTGACGTCCGTTTCGACGCCGATGTGAAGGACCTCGTCGACCGCGCGGTCGCGCGGTTCGGGCGGATCGACGTCGCCGTCAACAACGCCGGCACCGAGGGAACGCCCAGCCCTGTCACGGAGGTGACCGACGAGGCCTACCAGGCCACCTTCGACACCAACGTCAAGGGAACGCTGCTGTGCCTGAAGCACGAGTTCCGGGTCATGAGGGAACAGGGCGGCGGCAGCATCGTCAACGTCAGCTCCGGCTACGGCCTCATGGGTTACCCCGGGGCGGCCTTGTACGTCGGGAGCAAGCACGCCGTCGTCGGCATCACCAAGGCGGCCGCACTCGAAGGCGCCGCCCACGGTATCCGGGTCAACGCGGTCGCCCCCGGCTACACCCGGACCGCCATGTACGAGCGGTTCACCGGCGACGACACGGCGCGTGAAGCGGTCGATTCGGTGCTGCCCATGCACCGGGCGGGCACCCCGGAGGAGATCGCCCAGGCCGTCCAATTCCTGGGGTCGGACAAGGCGAGCTATGTCACCGGGCACATCCTCCTGGTCGACGGCGGCCTGATGGCGGGCGGTCCCCTGTTCCCGAGCTCGTGAAACCGCGAGGCCGGCCACGGCGTGCATGCGGCCATCAGGGGCACGGACGGCCGCTCTTGGCTCCTCCTACAGCCAAGGTATGACGTTGAGCGAATCCGCCGTGCACGGAGGCTTTGGGGTGAATGCTTCTCAGGTATCTGAAGCGACCTGCGGCGCGGGCGAGCGATCCTCACGTCGTCCTCGCCGGACCGCCTCGCCTGGCCCGAGATGGACGGGATGCGACAAATGAGCGCGCGACCGATCGGTGACCACGCCCTGCTCTCCGACTGCCGTTCGGCCGCCCTGGTCACCTCCGACGGCTCGGTGGACTGGCTGTGCCTTCCCCGATTCGACAGCCCGGCGATCTTCGCCCGCCTCCTCGACGAGAGCGCCGGCCACTGGTCCATCCGCCCCACCGGCCCTGCCGACATCAGCCGCCGCTACCTCGAAGACACCCTCGTCCTGGAGACGACCTTCCGCACGGCCGACGGCACGGTGGTGCTGTGCGACGCCCTCGCCCTGGGACGGCGCGAACGCGGCCACGCACTCGGCAGCGCCTCCCCGGGAGTGCTCCTGCGACAGATCACCTGCACCGAAGGATGGGTGACCATCGAGATGACCTATGCGCCGCGCCCGGAGTTCGGACTCGTCCACCCGTTCCTCGCACCCGTCCGGGGCGGACTCGCCGCCCACGGGGGTGCTCACATTCTGCTCCTGTCGAGCCCTGTGGACTTGCGGGTGAGCGGTTCCACGGCGCACGGTCTGGTCCCGCTGCGAAGAGGGCAGCGCCTGGGATTCGCCCTGCACGTTGGGCCGGCCTGGGAGCGGGAGCCGATGTGCTGGCGGGCCGGGCGTATCCGACGCCGCCTTGGCGACACCATCAAGGGCTGGCGCTCGTGGTCGCAGCTCCACCGCCGCTATGTCGGCCCCTGGCAGGACGAGGTGGGCCACAGCGGACGCGTGCTACGCGCCCTGACCTTCGCGCCGACCGGCGCCATCGTCGCGGCGGCCACCACCTCCCTGCCCGAGCGAGCGGGCGGAACGCGCAACTGGGACTACCGGTACACCTGGGTCCGCGACGCGAGCTTCACCCTTCAGGCGCTGGCCACGGCCGCCTGCCACAAGGAGAAGGAGAAGTTCTTCGACTTCCTCGCCCGAGCCGCGGTGAATCAGCTCGACCGCGGCGTCGACCTGCAGATCATGTACGGCATCGGCGGGGAACGCGATCTGAGCGAGCGGCTCCTGCCCCACCTGACCGGCTGGCGCGACAGCAGCCCCGTTCGGAGCGGCAACGACGCGTGGCGCCAACGTCAGCTCGATGTCTACGGCGAACTCCTCGACGCCGCGCACGAGACCCTCCCGCCCGGCGAGCGTCTGGACCCAGCCACCCGCACCCTCCTGGTCCAAGCGGCAGAGACAGCCGCCCGGCGGTGGTCCCAACCGGATCAGGGCATCTGGGAGCGACGCGGGCCCAGCAGACACTTCCTGCACTCGAAACTGATGTGCTGGGTCGCCCTGGACCGTGCGATCGCCATGGCACCCACCCTCCAGGCCGAAGCCCGCGTACCCCACTGGCGGCACGAGCGCGACCAGATCCGCCAAGCCATCGAACAGCGAGGCTGGAGTCCCCGCCTGGGCGCGTTCACCCAGGCATTCGGCAGTGAAGAACTCGACGCCTCGACGCTGATGCTGCCCATCGTCGGCTTCCTGCCGCCTGACGACCCCCGCGTCCAGTCCACCGTGCTGGCCATCGCCACCCACCTGACCGACCGCGACGGCCTGGTCCGCCGCTACCTCAGCGACGAGCTGCCGGAAGACGAAGGCACCTTCCTGCTGTGCACCTTCTGGCTCGCCCATGCCCTTGCCCTCACCGGCGACACCACCCGTGCACGGCACGTCTTCCAGACCGCCCTCGCGCATGCCAACGACGTCGGGCTGCTGGCCGAGGAGACCGACTCCGCCACAGGGGAGGCCCTCGGTAACTTCCCGCAAGCCTTCAGCCACATCGGCCTGATCAACGCCGCCCGCGCCATCCGCGATGCCGAGGGGAAACCCACGCACACGCAGCCTCGATCAACCGGTTGACGGCCCTTGTCCCGGCCGCCGGCGGTTGCCCTGACCGGGTGGGACAGCCCGGTGGCGCCACCCGTCGTATCCTGTGCCGCGCCGTCAGCCGGCCTCAGCATGGATGACCCGAGGATGGGCCCTGGTGCCCGAGGGCGAGGAAGCATCGGTTGCCGCTCTGCCACTGGTCGGTGACGCCGAGGGCCAAGTCCCGGGCGATCCTGCGGAGCGCCTGCGCTCCCAGCCGCGCCCAGGGAAACAACGACCCCCTGTGGCCGTGGACGTTTTCGAACCAGGCAGTGCAGAGCTCCTCGACGTCGTACGGACCGACCTCGACGAGGAGGACACCCGTCGGGCTGACGAGCTGGACACATCGGCGCAGCAGGGCATGCGGGTCACCGCCGATACCGATGTTGCCGTCGATGAGCAGGACGGTCTGCCAGCCGCCCTCGGCCGGTAGCCGGTCGAACACCGATCGGCACAGTGCTCTCCCGCCGAGAGCAACGGTATGGGCCACCGCGCGGGGAGCCGCATCGACGCCGAGCGCGGGGACTCCGTGGCCCAGGAGCGCTCTGCAGAGCCGGCCCGGTCCGCAGCCGACGTCGAGAACGGGGCCGACGCAGCGGTTGAGCACGGATTCGTCGGCCACGGTGGGCTGCGCGTACCAGCGATGCACCGGCATCCGGATCCGGCGCCCGTCCGTCAGCCGCAGGTACACCGGTCCGTGGCCGCTGCGCAGGACGTGCGCGTAGGGGTCTGCGCCAGCGTGGGACGGCGCTTCCTCGTCGGTCGTCACGGTGCGTCGTGACCTGGTGCGGGTCGTTCCTCGTCGGCGCGGGCGGCCCGCCGGACGCGGCGGAGCTTGAGAGCGAAGGCGATCGCTGCCGCGCCGAACAGCACAGCGGTGATCGCCAGCCAGCGGCCGAGGTAGACGTCCTCCGGCAGCCGCGTGTCGCCCTGGTAGGGGATCGACAGGTTGAGGATCAGGGGAAACCACACGAGCAGCAGGACCCCGGACAGGAAGGCGGGCACGCGCAGATAGTTGATCCACGGCACCGCAGGAGTGCGTTCCGGGCGGTGGCGCAGCACGGACTGGGCCGACAGGTCGGCGAGCGAGTACAGGGGCAGCAGGATCAGGTCGTGGCCGATGGCCGCGCCGACGAACCAGATCGCCACCCCGAGCGGGCGCTCGGCGAACAGGCGTACCAGGGCATAGCCGGTGAGGGCGAACGAGGCGATCAGGACGAGGAGGTGCAGGGGCCCGGAGCCGTACCAGCGGACGAAGCGTGCCATGGTCAGGTCCTGAAGGTGAGTCGGTGCACCCATTTGGTGTTGTTCACGCCGGGGTTGGCGGGGACGATGATGCGGGCGGGGTATCCGTGGTCGAGTGAGAGGTCCGCGCCGTTGACGTGCAGGGCGAGCAGTGATCGGTGGTCGTGGATCTGGTTGCCCCGCAGCACCACCGAGCTGTAGGGGCCGGGTGGTTGGACGGATTCCACCAGGACGCTTCCGGCGTCCGGCAGGCCCGCCAGGGCGGCCAGGTCGGCCAGCCGAAGGCCGCTCCAGTGCTGGTCGGGGGTGGACCATCCCTCCACGCAGGCGATCGGCAGGGCGGCGGCTTGCTGGGGCATCGCGAGGAGCTGTGTGCGGGTGAAGACGAGCGTCGGGCCAGGGCCGTAGATCTCCAGCCGCCAATCCGGGCCGACATGCGCCGGGTTGATGCCGACAGCGGCGGCCGTCTTGTTGATCTGAAAGCCGTTCGGTCCACTGCCCGGTTCCCGGTTGTGCGGCGCGAGCAGGGCGGTGCCGCGCAGCCGACCGCCGATGCTCTGTCCCGCGGTGACCACGAGAAGCAGCAGGGAGCCCGCCCCCACCATGCCCACCGCTCCGCGGCGGGTCATCGTCGGTGCCGCGGAGGCGGTCGGGACCAGGCCGTCGGGGTCGGGCGGCTCGGTCCGGGTACGGGCGAGGTCGGTGCGCAGTTCGGCGGCCAGGCCGCGGGAGCGCAGGGCGCGGGTCATCCGGCCGAGTTTGAGGGATACGTGGACGACGAAGGCGGCGATGAACACCCAGGCACCGTAGAAGTGGAGGGTGTAGAAGGAGCCGGGGAAGACGTAGTAGAGCTGGATGTTGAGGATCCCGGTGACGAATTCGAAGACGACCCCGCCGACCAGCGCCAGCAGCGACAGCCGCTCCAGCGCGTGGGCGGCGCTGCGGGCCGGCGGCCACTCGAACAGCTTCGGGATCACCGACCACAGCTTGGCCAGCACCACCGGCACCAGGACCACGCCGAGCGTCACGTGAACGCCCTGGGTCAGCCGGTACAGCCAGTACGGATGCGTGGGCCAGTCGAAGAGGTAGAAGCCCAGTACGCCCTTGTCCGGGGTCTGGTCGTTGAGTGCACCGAGGCCGGGATTGTAGGCGGCGTAGGACAGTGCGCCGGTGACGAAGAGCAGCGGGATGCCGACGAGCAGCACCAGGCCGAACACGGAGGTCAGCCAGGGCCCGCGGATGGGACTGCGCCAGAAGTCGGGCCGGAACGGCCCCGGGGGCGGAGGAATCTGCTCGACCCGCCGCACGAGGGCCCGGGTACGAGCGGCCGCCTTGGCAGCCCGAGCCGCCGCGGCAGCGCGAACGCGTTCAAGGCGCCGCGGCGCGTGCTTCTCGTCCGATCTCGGGCGTTGCGGGCCGCCGGAACTTGAGGTGCCAGGAGGCCCTCCGCCACTGTCCATCGGCCACTTCCTTCGTGCCCAGGCTGCCTCGCAGCGGAGTGGGCCGAAACCCACGCGTCGGCGGTGCTGGTCAAGTCGTCAGCTACAAACTGGCACGGATCGGGTCGACTGTCCGCGTCTTGCGTGCATGCGGGTGTCCGTCGCCAGCCGAACGGTCGAACCGGCGCTCCGCACGGCTCGACGGGTCCCCGCACGGTGGCCTCATGATGGTGGAGTGCGACGCCTCAGCACATGGCGCGTCCCACGGCGCAGCGCCTCCACCCGGCCCGGCCGCACCGCGCTGACCAGGGAAGTGTTCTGGTTCGTCGTGATCGGCGCCGCCTCCACGGTGGCCCAGGCCCTGCTGTACTGGGTTCTGTGTCACTGGTCGCCGCCCATCCCGGCCACGCTGGCCACCCTGGTCGCTGCGGACGGATCAACCTGGCCTACCCACGCGCCGTGAAGTGTGATCTTCAAGGCTGCGTGTCGTCTTGAGCGTGTCGTCTCCGGCCAGCACTTCCGTGCTTCGCGCCCCGCCTCGCACGCTCTGCCGGCGCGCTCGGCCGCCCGGCGAATCTTGGACCTGGGATCACCCAGTCCGAGAGAGGGGAAGCTCATCAGGCAGCGTGCGCGGCGTGCTCCCGGTGCGACCGTCTGGCTGCACGACTACAGCCTCTGGCTGGTCCCGGGCCTCCTGCGCGCGCCCCGGCCCGACCTGTATATCGTGCTATTCCACCACCCCCTTCCCTCCTCCGGGCATCTTCGCCACTCTGCCGGTGGCCGCTACCGTTGCTCCGTCCTCTTCCCAGGACGGGTTCACCGCTCTCGGCGGACGGCGAGCAGGGCCGCATCGTCGGTCAGGCCACAACCGACGTAGGCCCGCACGTCCACGAGGAGATCGTCCAGCAGGGAGTCCGGATCCCCGTGCGGCATCGCCGCCAGGCGCTGGGCGAGCGGATAGAACCGGCCGGCCGCGTCCCGGGCCTCGGCCACGCCATCCGTGTAGAGCAACAGGAGGTCGCCACGTTCGAAGATGAGCGACCGGGCGTGATAGGTCCCGCCGACCAGATCGAGCAGGGCCAGCGGCGGTGCGTCAACGGGCGGCTCCACCGCGCTGACCTCACCGGCGTGGCACAGCAACGGCGGCGGGTGCCCGCAGTTGACCACGACCGCCGGTCCCGGCCCATCGGGGACACCGACCAGCACCGCCGTGACGAACTCCTCGATCGCCGGCCGACGGGCGAGCGCCGAGTCCAGCCGCCTGGCGACCTCCGCCAGATCCGGCTCGGCCCGGGCAGCCTCACGGAACACCCCGAGCACGTCGGCAGCGGTCTCCACCGCGCCCAGACCCTTGCCGCACACGTCACCCAGCAACAGCCGCACCCCGTACGGAGTACGCATCACCTCGTACAGATCCCCACCGATCCGCGCCTCCGCCTCCGCCGCCACATAACGCACCGCGACCACCAACGGCCCCACCCGCCGGGGCACCAGGCGCAGCAGCGCCCGCTGCGCCGCCTCGGCGACCGTGCGCACTCTGGCCAGCTCCCGCTCCTGGGTCGCCACCACGATGACATTGGCGCAGCTGAAGAAGGTGATCACGATCACCGTGGCCGCAGCGGTCACGTGGACGACCAGAGGAACTTCGCTGTCGTAAAGTGCCAGACCGGCAACGATGACACTGGCGACCATCCCGGCCGCCAGTGGGACCGTGGCCCGGCGAGTACCCGCGCCCGCCACCACCGGCACAGCGGCCAGGATCGGGGAGAACGTGACATCGGGCCCCGTCACGACATCGGCCAGCACAGCCATCGTGACCAATGCGTAGCCGGCGAAAGCGAGCCTGCGCGACCACCTGGGCAGGAACGGTGGCGGACGCCATGCTCCCCCGTTCAAGACAGCAGACACCGGACTGCCCTCCATAGTCGAGCTCTCCCTCTCTCCAGGGTCAATCGCTGTCGGCTCTCCCGCGACAGCGTTCCCGAGGGAGCCGCCACGCGCCTGACACCGGTGACGCCGCCGAGGTGCTGTCAGCCCCCACGCCACGGCCCAGCGACCGAATGCGCGGCCGAGGAACGCGGCGGTGCCTCCACGAATGCGGACCGTCACTGACAGTCACGCGCATCCACGGGTTCAACGAGATTGGACTGGCCTGCCTGGACCATCAGTGGGCGGGAGGCCGTTCCCGCCCATCAACCACCTTCTCCTCGCCCAGTTCCTGGTAGAGGTGGCCGGCACGACGGCCGACCGGTACGTCACCCGACACGTCATCGAGCGCGGCAGGCTCTGGCACACCGCGTTCCCGCCGGGCCGATGCACCCCACCGTCTCGTTCCTCTCCCAGGAGGGAAATCCTCGACTACGGCTCTTTGGCCCGCACCCGAGGGGGCGCTGGCCAGAGCGTCTTCCCGGGTCACGGTGGCGCCGTCTGGGGCGGTGGCACGCTCACCGTGATCCGTGCCGACGGCAACCGGCAGGTATCCGTCGCGGTGAATCTGCGGAGGTGGAACACGCTCGACTCCGCCGGTAAGCCGCAATTCCCGTCCTCTCGATGGCGCCCTTGCGTCCGTACCGCGTGGCGATGTACGGCTGACGGACCGAGTCGGAAATCGGTGGAGTCGGCCCCACCCCGACCGGGAGCGGTCGACAGCCCCGCTGACTGTGCAGCGCGGCGACAGCCATCTGAAACACCTCGCAGAGGCAATGGGTTCAGTTGACCGGCAGTTCGTCGTTCTCCTGTCGGGAGGCTGTGCCGAGCAATGTACGTGCGACGTCTTCCAGCGATCCGAGCAGCGGGTTGGGGTCGTCAGCGCGCGTGACGAGCACGACCTCGCAAGGATCGATGTCGATGACGGGCGCCAGGGCGATGTCCTCGCGCACAGCAGACCGGTGAGCGCCCGGGCGGACGAGAAAGGTGGCGGCGTAGACGGCGCTCGCGGTGGCCATGATGGCGAAGCTCGGGGGCAGTTCGGGCGCCTCGGCGCTGAGCAGCAGGCCGCCCCACATCTCCGCGACGGCGAGGGCGGCGGACAGCGCGAGGGCGCGGAACGGCCGGTCGGTGAGCCGGATCGCCGCCCCCGCCGGGGCCGCGAGCAGGCCGAGCAGCAGCAGCGAGCCGACCGCCTGGGTCGCCTCTCCGGCGCAGGCGCCGACCAGGGCCAGGAAGGCGAAGCCGAGCACCCGGGTCGGGACGCCGCGTGCGGCGGCCACGGCCTCGTCCAGGGTGGCGAACAGCAGCGGTCGGGCGATCAGCAGCACCGCGACGCAGATTCCGGCCGCGATCAGCACCGCGAGCGTGGTCTGGCCGCTGCTCAGCCCGAAGATGGAGCCGAAGAGCACGCTGGTGCCCGCACCGCCCCGGGCGGCACTGCGGGAGGTGGTGTAGATGGTGAGGAAGAATGCGCCGAGCCCGAGGATCCAGGCGAAGACGCTGCCGATGACCACGTCGTCCGGCCGTCCCCGGCGGCCGAGTCCACCGAGCAGCAGGCCGACGCCGATGGTCGCCGCGAACAGGCCGAGCCGCAGGTCGTACCCGCCGGCCAGGGCCGCCATCGCCCCGGTGAAGGCGACGTGGCTGAGCGCGTCACCCGTGAAGATCTGCGCGCGCAGCACCAGGAAGTAGCCGACAAGACCGGACGCCAGCGCGATGAACGTCCCGGCCAGCAGGGCGTGCTGGAAGAACGGCTGGGACAGGACGGCGGTCATGCCGCACCTCCGATCGGAACAGGTACCCGCGCCCGGTCGAGCAACTCCCGTCCCAGGCGCAGCAGGTGGGCCAGGACGTAGCCGGTGAAGGCGAAGGCGGTCACGAAGAAGCCGAGCGGGTAGGGCTGGTAGTAGGCCGCGATCAGGCCGGCCCAGCAGGCGGCCAGACCGAGCAGGACCGACAGCGCCAGACTCAGGGCGGGCCGGGCGGTGAGCTGTTGGGCTGTGGCAGCCGGTATCACCATCAGCGCGAACACCAGCAGCGTGCCGGTGATCTGGCTCGCCTCGGCGGTCGCCGCCCCCAGCAGCACCAGGAACAGCGTGGACAGCAGCCGCACCGGGACCCCGCGCCCGGCTGCCACCTGCGGGTCCACGGAGGCGAACAGCAGGGGCCGTCCGATCACCGCCAGGACGGCGAGCACCGCCGCGCCGACGATCGCCAGGATCACCACCTGGCCGGTGGTGATGCCCAGGAAGTCACCGAACAGCAGCGCCGTCGGCCCCTCCAGCAGGCCCTTGTACAGGCTGATGAACAAGTAGCCGCAGGCCAGCGCGAACGCCTGAACCGTCCCCGTGACGGCCGACTCCTCCGCGCCGCTCTCCCGGCCCTTGCGCCCGAGCCCCGCGATGACCAGCGCGGCGGCCACGCAGAAGCCGAAGTACCCCAGTGAGAGGCTGAACCCGGCCAGGGTGGCCAGGGAGGCGCCGGGGAAGGCGGCCACCGACAGGGTGTGCCCGGCGAAGGTCTGCCGGCGCAGCACCATGAACCAGCCCACGACCGCGCAGACCACCGCCACGACCAGCCCGGCCCGGAAGGCGTTCACCATGGACAGGTAGGACCACATGTCCTGGAAGTCGTTCAGCAGGTTCCAGGAGAAAACCGGCGACGCGGCGTCAGAGGCCAGTTGCATGGCCGCCTCCCGTCCCGTGGTCGGCGTGCCGGTCGCTGTGCAGCGCGGGAGCCTCGGGCTGGCCGACCACGACCAGCCGACCGCCGCTGGTGCGCAGCACCTCGACGGGCGTGCGGTACAGGCGGGTCAGCGTCTCGGAGGTGATCACCTCGGCCGGTGTCCCGGCAAGGGCGCCGCCCTCGGCGATGTAGACCACCCGGTCGAGGTGGTGGAGTATCGGGTTCACGTCGTGGGCGACCATCACCACCGACACTCCCTCCTGGTGACAGATCCGGCCCAGCAGCGCGGTGATCGCGCTCTGGTTGGGCAGGTCGAGACTGTCCAGGGGCTCGTCCAGCAACAGGACCTGCGGACGCCGTATCAGCGCTTGGGCGATCAACAGGCGCTGCTGCTCACCACCCGAGCACTGGCCGATCGGCCGGTGCGCGTACCCGGACGCGCCCACCAACTCGACCACCTCCGCGACCCGTTCACGGGCCGCCCGCCGCTTCGCGCGGCCCAGGCCCGGGACGGGGATCCCCCACCGATCCCCGTCCAGACCCAGCCGCACCACATCGACCCCGCGGATGCGCACACTCGCGTCGAAGCTGCGCCGCTGCGGCAGATACCCCACGGCCCCGTTGTGCGCGCCCGGCGCCCCGCCGAGCACCCGCACCTCCCCGGCCGCCGCCGGCAGGACCCCGAGCAGCACCTTCACCAGGGTCGACTTACCGACCCCGTTGGGGCCGAGGACAGCGGTGAACTCCCCTGCCCCAACGGTCAGATCAACACCCGACCACAGGGTCCGCCCGCCCACCCGCACGGCCGCCCCGCGCAGCGACAGCACCGGCTCTGCGACCGGTGACGACTCGGGGACCGGGGCCACGTGGCCCGCGTCCGATCGGACCTTCTCGGTCGGGTGGATGCTCACTTGCCCGTCGCCGCCTTCAGCGCGTCCGCGATGCCCTGCAGCTGCTGGGTCTGCCAGTCCTGGAAGGTGGCGTTCGCGGGGACGAGGGTCTCGGTCACGGTCGCGACCGGGATGCCCTGCTTCTCGGCCGCGTCGACCTGCGCGGCCACGTCGGGGGTGGAGTTCTGGGAGTTGTAGACGTAGACCTTGATCTGCTTGCCGCTGATCTGCTGGTCGATGGTCGCCTTGTCGGCCGCGCTCGGGTCGGTGCCCTCGCTCATCGCGTCCAGGAAGGTCTCCGGGGTGAGCATCTTCAGCCCCAGGCTCTCGGAGAGCGGCGTGACGATCGACTCGGAGGCGCCGATCGGGGTGCCCGCGTACTTCGCCTTGATGTCGGCTTCCAGCTGGTTGTACTGCGCCAGCGTCTTCGTGGCGAACGTCGTCTTCTGCTGGTCGAAGTAGGCCGCGTCGGCCGGGTCTATCTTCTTGTAGTCGGCGGTGATCTGGTCGATCACCTTGTTCACGCTCTCCGCCGAGTACCACTGGTGCGGATTGTCGCCCTCCTTCTTGCCCAGCAGGTCGCCAACCTTGAGCGCGGTGCGGCTGCTCGCCGGGTTGGCGGCCAGCAGCTTGTCCGACCAGGCGTCGTAGCCGATCCCGTTGGTGACCACGTAGTCGGCGCCCGCCACGGTACGGCCGTCGGCAGCGGTGGGCTCGTAGGAGTGCGGGTCGGTGTCCGGGTTGGTGATGATGCTGGTCACCTTGACGTGGTCACCGCCGAGCTGGGTGGCGATGCTGCCCCAGAAGTTCTCCGCCGCCACTACCTGGACGACCTTGCTGCTCCCGCCGCCCGCCGAGGTGTCCGAGCTGCTGGTCTTCGCGGTCGAGGAGGTGGAGCAGGCGCTGGTGGCCGCGAGCGCGGCGACGGCGGCCGCGCTCAGGACGAGCCGGACGGAGGGTCTGCGGACGGGGCGGGGCTGGACGGCGCGCATGGCGTGGGTACTCCTCAACAACCTGCGGACCCCGCGAAGGGCCCGGCTCTGCTGGACAGGAGAAACGCTAGTCGGAAATGATTTTCAACATCAAGACCGATCGGCGTTGAGATGAAAATCATTACCGAACTTTGACTCCGTACGCGGCCAGGCAAAGAGCGAGCCATGCCACCAGCCACCTCCGGTACGCTTCCGCCCCACCCCCGCCGAGCAGCAACTGGCCCCCGGAGCCCGAGAGCCGTGACCGAAGAGACCACCACCGCCGAGCGGCCGGCCGCCGCCTCACCCGGGTACGACCATGAACCCGAACGGACAGGCCCTGGCCGATGGCTGGGCCTGCTGGCGCGCATCGTGGTCGGCCTGGTCGTGGCCGGCTTCTGCCTCCCGATCATCGGCATGGCGGCACTCGTGGTGGTGCCCGACCTCCTCGACGCCCCCGCCTTCCAGGCCTGGCGCACCGTGCTGGTCGCCGTGGCGCTCCAGGGGATGCCGTTCCTGCTGCTCGGAACGGTGGTGTCGGCTGCGATCGGCGCCTTCGTCCCGGCCCGGGTCCTCTCCCGGCTGCTGCCGGGCAACCCCGCGCTCGCCGTGCCGGTCGCGGGCGTGGCGGGGGCGATCCTGCCGGGATGCGAGTGTGCCTCCGTACCGGTCGCCGCCAGTCTGATGCGGCGCGGCGTGGCGCCCGCGGCAGCACTGGCATTCCTGCTGTCGGCACCCGCCGTCAACCCGGTCGTGCTGGTCGCGACCTCGATCGCCTTCCCGGGCCGGCCGGAGATGGTGCTCGCGCGGCTGCTCGCCTCCCTCGCCACGTCGATGATGATGGGCTGACTGTGGATCCGGGCGGGCCGCCCCGAGTGGCTGCGACTGCCACCCGCCACTGCGGACCACGAAGGAGGCGGCAACCGTGTGGACGCCTTCCGGCACGGACTGCAGCACGACTTCCTGCACGCCGGCGGGTTCCTGGTCCTCGGCGCGGCGGCCGCGGCGACCTTCAACGTCGCGATGCCGCCCTCGGTCCTCCACGCGTTCGCGGGCTCCCCGTGGCTGTCGGTGGCACTGCTCGGCGGACTGGCGGTGATCCTCTCGATCTGCTCCGAGGCGGACGCGTTCGTGGCGGCCTCGCTCGCCGGGTTCTCCTCCACCGCCCGGCTCGCCTTCATGGTGGTCGGGCCGATGGTCGACCTCAAGCTGATCGCCCGGTACGTCAAGGAAGGGCTCCGGCCGTTCCTCGTCATCTGCGGCGCCGTCCTCGTCCTGCTGGGCGTGGCCGACGCCCTCCTCCGTCTGCGCGGCACCGCCGCCGAGGCCGACACCGGACACCCAGGACACGACAAGGACGACGACCACGGCCACCCCCACGACCACGGACACGGACACGGACACGCGCACGCCGGCTCGGGCCTGAGGACCGCCTGGCTGCTGACGGTACCCGCAGTGCTGCTGCTCGTCGCGGCCCCTCCGGCGCTCGGCTCCTACACCGTCGCCCGCGACGGGTCCGGCGCGATCGCCAGGCGGGCCGACTTCCCCCCGCTTCCCCCGCAGGGCACCCTCGCCCTCTCGCTGACCGACTTCACCACCCGCGCCGTCTGGGACGACAAGGAGTCCCTCAAGGGCCGCACCGTCCGGCTCGAAGGATTCGTCACGCCCAAGCCCGGCGGAATGTGGCAGCTCAGCCGGGTCATCGTCAGTTGCTGTGCCGCCGACGCCCGGGTGGTGGACGTGGAGATCCACGGCGTCGGCACCCCACAGGCGAACACCTGGGTCACGGTGACCGGCGTGTGGCGGCCCGCCGCCGGAACACGGGTGCCCGCGCTCGACGCCACCGGCCTGACGGTCATCCCCCAGCCGAAGAACCCCTACCGGGATGCCCCACCGGATCCGGACACCCGGACGAGGAGCCGGACCGAGCCCACGTGCGGCCGGCCCGCCGCGCCTTCCACGGGGCGGCCCGACAACCGCCTGGCGGGTTTCAGGACTTGAATGTCAGCAATCCGCGCTCGTAGGCGCGGACCAGGTTGCGCGGTACCAGGTGCTCGCGGCCGTCGACGGTGATCGGTACCAGCTGGGGCGTGGTCGCCTTCCACTGGGCTCGGCGGTGGCGGGTGTTGCTGCGGGACATCTTCCGCTTGGGTACGGCCATGAGGGCTTCCTCCTGTGTTGTGGTGGTGGCTAGTTGAGGTGCTGGTGGTCGTGATCGTCCTGGAGGGCGTACTCGTCCCACTCCGAGAACGGGTCCTCGAAGGCCGTCCAGGCGCGCGGTCCGGCCGTGTGCTCGGCGTCGTCCAGGAGACAGTGGGTGAGCGCGGCGCGCAGTTCGTCCTTGCGGAGCCCGGTGCCGATGAAGACGAGTTCCTGGCCGCTGTGCGCCTGTTCGTCGGTCAGTCCGGTCAGCGTGGTGAGGCCGGTCCGGCCGGTCGCGGCTGAGCGCATGCCGGAGGGTTCGAAGCGGGCGACGGAGCCTGCCTGGGACCACAGACCGGTGACGGCCAGCCGGGAGGCGAGCCAGAAGAAGCCCTTGGAGCGCAGTACCGTGCCGAACTCGCCCGTGTCGAGGCGCTCGCTCACCAGCTCCCAGAGCCGGCCGGGGTGGAAGGGGCGTTCGGCGCGGAAGACCAGGCTGGTGATGCCGTACTCCTCGGTCTCCGGCACGTGGTCGCCGTTGAGTTCGGCAACCCAGCCGGGGGCCTCCTGGGCCTTGGCGAGGTCGAAGAGGCCGGTGCCGAGGAGTTCGGCGGGCGGGACGCGGCCGCCGGTCGCGCGCACGATACGGGCGGCGGGGTTGAGGCGGCTGAGCGCGGCGGCGAGGCGGTCGGTTTCGTCGAGGGCGACCAGGTCGGTCTTGTTGAGGACGAGGACGTCGGCGAACTCCACCTGGTCCATCAGCAGGTCGCTGACGGTGCGTTCGTCGTCCTCGTACTGGTCCAGGCCGCGTGCGGTCAGTTCGTCGCCGCCGCGCAGTTCGGGCAGGAAGCCCGCGGCGTCGACGACGGTGACCATGGTGTCCAGGCGGGCGACGTCGCCGAGGGTGGCGCCGTCGTCGCGGGAGAAGGCGAAGGTGGCCGCGACCGGCATCGGCTCGGAGATGCCGCTGGACTCGATCAGCAGGTAGTCGAAGCGTCCGGCCCGGGCCAGACAGTCGACCTCCTCCAGCAGGTCGTCGCGCAGGGTGCAGCAGATGCAGCCGTTGGTCATCTCGACGAGGCGCTCCTCGGTCCTGGAGAGGGCCCCTCCGCCCTCCCGAACCAGCGCGGCGTCGATGTTGATCTCGCTCATGTCGTTGACGATGACCGCGACCCGCAGGCCCTCCCGGTTGTTCAGGAGGTGGTTGAGCAGGGTGGTCTTGCCCGCACCGAGGAACCCGGACAGAACGGTGACGGGGAGCCTGACGTCGGTCGGGATCTCGGTGGGGACCTCGGCCGGGTCTGACAGCAGCTGCTCGGTCATCGTGCGGCCTGCTGCGAGCCGGAGCCGTACGGGAGCAGCGCCATCTCGCGGGCGTTCTTGATGGCCCTGGCCATCGCTCGCTGCTGCTGAACGGTGAGGCGGGTGACGCGGCGGCTGCGGATTTTTCCGCGGTCGGAGATGAACTTCCGCAGCAGATTGGTGTCCTTGTAGTCGATGTAGGTGATGCGGGCCTCGTGCAGCGGGTTGGGGCGAGGCCTGCGGTCCTTGCGGGCGGCAGCGATCTTGGCCACGGCGGGTTCTCTCCGTCAGGTCAGTGCAGGTCGGAAGGTTCAGGCGACCGGGTCGAGCAGGTCCTCGAAGGCGTCCGGCATGGCTTTCCAACCGGGCTCTCCGGCCGCGAGTTCGGCATCGGTGAGCAGGCAGGAGTCGAGCAGTCCGGTGATCCCGTCCACGTCCAACCCCTCAGCGGTGAAGCTCAGTTGCTGGATCCGGTCGCCGTGGACGGAGTCCCAGTCGAGGGCGGCGGCGGCCCGGCGCGCGGGCGGGTAGAGCTCCCACACCGCATCCGGCAGCGAGACCAGCCACGGCCCGCATTCCTCCACCGCGAGGTTGGCCCCGGCCGCGTCCCAGGCGAGCATCAGGTCAGGGCGGTTGGCGAGCCAGAACCTGCCCCGGCTGCGCTGCGCGGCCGGGACGAGCTGCTCCAGCGCCTCGTGCAACCGGGCCGGATGCAGCGGCCGGCGCCGCTCCCACACCAGCGTGGCCACCCCGGCTTCGTCGGCCTCCTGCGGCAGCAGGGCCAGCGCCGGGTTGACCCGGTCACGCGCGGCTGCCACGTCGAAGCCCGCGAGCGCCGCGCGGACGAGTGCGCCGGTGCCCAGCCGTACGGCGCGGGCGGTCGGGTGGAGCTGGCGCAGCATCGCGATGCCGGCGTGCAACTCGGGCGTCCCGCCGGCCTGGTCGGCGTGGGAGACGGCCAACACGTCGGCGTACTCGATCTGGTGGGCGAGCGCCTCGGCGACCGTGCGGTCGTCGTCGGCGCAGGTGTGCAGGTGGTGCTCGGAGAGTTCGTCCGAGACCGAGAGTTCCGGGACGGCCCTGAGCGGGTCCACGGCGGTGACCACGCCGACGACCTCCACCACCTCGTGCATGCAGCAGTCGCCGACCTCACCGCCCGCGATGACCTCGACCAGCGGGTTCGGGTCGCTGCCGCCCCACAGCTCCACCACCGCAAGGCGGTGGCGTCCGGCTTCGGCGATCCGCAGCAGTTCGGGCAGCAGGTCCTCGCGCAGCGCGCAGCACGGGCAGTCGTTGGTGAGCGGAAGGTCCGCCCCGCCGAGTGGACCGGACGTGTCCCAGACTCCCCGGTACACGCGGCCCTCGCCCGCACGGGTGAGGTCGTGGTGCAGGACCACGGCGCCCTCGTGGTCGGCGAGGAGCTCCAGGACGGCCTGGCGGCGCTCGGCCTCGTGGAGCCCTCCGACCACCACCACTGGCAGCAGGCTGGGTTGGGACACCGGTTCTTCCTTCCTGAGGACACCGCACCGGCGTGAGCCGGTGGAACAGTTTGGGGGTCACGCCCCGGGCCACGCGGCCCGGGAGAGATCGCGCGGCACGGGACGCGACCGGCTTGTGGGTGGGGTGTTACCAGCTGGCCTTGCGGACTCCGGGGAGGAATCCGGCGTGTGCCTGCTCGCGCAGACCGATCCGGGAGAGGCCGAAGGCGCGGAGGTAGCCGCGGGGGCGGCCGTCGACCGCGTCGCGGTTGCGGACCCGGGTGGCGCTGGCGTCGCGCGGCTGGCGCTGCAGCTCGGCCTGGGCGGCGAGGCGGTCCTCGGGCGAGGTCGCCGGGGCGGCGATCAGGCGCTTGAGCTCGGCGCGGCGCTCGGCATGGCGGGCGACGATCACGCGGCGCTGCTCGTTCTTGGCGATCTTGCTGCGCTTGGCCATCAGACCTTCTCCCCACGGGCGCGCAGCCGGGTGACGGCCTTCTCAATGCCGAGCTTGTCGACGGTCTTGATGCCCTTGGCGCTGAGCGTCAGCCGGACGAACCGGTTCTCGCTCGGCAGCCAGTAGCGCTTGGCCTGGATGTTGGGGCCGAAGCGGCGGCTGGTACGGCGGTGCGAATGGGAGATGGCGTTGCCGAACCCGGGCTTTCGGCCGGTGAGCTGACAGTGGGCGGACATGGCGACTCCGTGTCGGTCAGGACGGCGGCGGACGGGAATGCCGAACCCGCCGCGAACGTTGGCCCGACACTAACAGTAGATGAAAACGAAAACCATTACGCTAGGGTGAGACCCGCCTCGTCACGACACGCCCGAAAGGACACCGATGGCCCGCAACGAACTGCGCCCGATCATCAAGCTCCGCTCCACCGCAGGAACCGGCTACACCTACGTCACCCGCAAGAACCGCCGCAACGACCCCGACCGGCTGGTCCTGCGCAAGTACGACCCCGTCGCCGGCACGCACGTGCCGTTCCGCGAAGAACGCTGACCCCTCCCCACAACCCCTCCGGAGATCACCATGAAGTCCGGCATCCACCCCGAGTACCGCCCCGTCGTCTTCCGCGACAAGGCCGGCGGCCTCGCCTTCCTCACCCGCTCCACCGCCACCAGCAACCACACCGTCGGCTGGGAGGACGGCAACACCTACCCCGTCATCGACGTCGAGATCTCCTCCGCCAGCCACCCCTTCTACACCGGCACCGCCCGCGTCCTGGACACCGCCGGCCGAGTCGAGCGCTTCCAGCGCCGCTACGGACTCGCCGGCACCAGGCCCGGCACGGCGAGCTGACCTCGCACCAACTCAATCGGCACATCCGGGAGGAGTGAGAGATGACCGCGCAGGGCAGGCCGCGCCGGCTGCCCGTCACCGTGCTCGGCGGCCTCGTCACCGTCGACGCCGCCCGCACCATGGCCGGCACCGGGGAAGCAGAACGCTCGATCCCCGGCATCGCGCTGGCCGCCATGTCCCTGCTCGTGATGCCCGTTCTGTCAGCCGCCCAGCGCAAGGCCGGGCGGGAACTGGGCTCGGCCTCGGCGGTCGCGGACTCCAAGCAGACTCTGCTGTGCACCTACCTGTCCGCGGTGCTGCTGGCCGGACTGCTCGCCAACGCCGCCCTGGGCTGGTCCTGGGCCGACCCCCTCAGCGCCCTGGTCATCGCCGCCGTGGCGGTCAAGGAAGGCCGCGACACCTGGCAGGGAAAGGGCTGCTGCGCGACCCCAACCGACGCCACCGACACTTGCAGATGCACCCCCGGATGCGCCTGCTGCGCATGAGCCCGGCCACGCAAACAACCGGAACGGTGACCATGCGGATCCACGTGGCCGCCGGCAGGGACTCGTGACCGGCCGCCGCTGGGGAATTCCGGCCGCCTGACCGCTATCAACCCTCACCGGTCGCCATCATTCCGGGCATCCCCGGCATGCTCGAGGGCCTGCGGGACAGGTACGCCGCGCGGACGCGTCAGGTGCGAAGGTCGGTCGCATCCCGGCCGACGGCTTCCTCTGCCGGCATGGCCCTCACGGTCTCGGCGGGATCCCAGGGTTGGTCCTCGGCCTCGGGACGATCCCAGCCGTCGGTTTCAGGCATCGGGTCAGTGCGATCGCCTCGTCGGCGCATGCGTCCGACGCCACCCGGTTCGCGGGCGGATCGCCAACGAGAGGCACCGACGGCTCACCACCCCACAGGTCCTGCGGCGCCCGGGAGTTGGTTTGGACACTCCGCTTGCGGGCATCGCCGGGGTGGAGAAGTACGCCCACGCCAGAGGCGACCGAGGTGGCACAGATGCACGGCACCAGTACGGACCGATCGCGACCTTCTGCGGAAACTGCAACTGCGGCTGCCCGCAGCTGTTTGTGGACCCAGCCGCTCCGGCGGAGAAGCGTGTGCGGATCACCGACGACTTCGGGCAGCAGGTGCAGATGAGCGAGGAGCAGTTCCGCGACCTCGTCGCCCAGGCCAAGAGCGGTGCTCTGGACGCCCTGGCCGCCCCGGCTGCCTGACAGCCCTCCGTTCACGGCGACCCGAGTCCGGGGCACGGCACAGGCCGCCGCAGCCAGGCCGTCGATCACCGGCCTCACCAAGCACCATGTCGCGGCGCGGACTCGCCATCGTGCTACCGCCCGGCGGCATCACCGCAGTCGTGGCGTCGCGAGCCGAACACGGCCGCAGGCCAAGCCCGTTCCGACCGAACGTAGCATCAGCTGCCCGGTTCCGGGCCGATGGCAGGAGACGGCCCACGTGCCATGGCCGGGTGGGGCCGGTGCGAGACGCATGCACATCCCGCACCGGCCCTGGCCGCTACGCCGACGTGCCGGTGCTGCCGGTACCCCGGCGGCGGCCGAGCACCAGGCCCGCGACGGCGCCGAGGACGCCGACGACGATGCCCGCGATACCGAGGCCGCGGGCGGTGGAGTCGCTGTCGCCGTTCTTCGCCGTCGCGGTGCTCTGCTCGGCCGGGCCGGCCTTCGCGCTCGGCGCGGCAGCGGGGGCGTCGCCGCCGGTGGCGGCGGTGGCGGCGGTCAGCTTGAGCACAGGGGCCGGGTGCTCGGGCTCCTTCTGGCCGTCCTGGGGCTCCTCGATCCAGCGCACGATGTTCCCGTCGCTGTACGTCTGGAGGGCCTTGAAGACGACCTTGTCCGTACCGTCGGGCAGCGCACCGAGGTCGACGGTGAAGTCCTGGTAGTGGCCGGGGGCGATCTGTCCGCCCGTCCAGACGATCTGCGAGACCACGTCGGTGATGTCGCCGTCGTCGGTGTGGATCGGGGTGGCGAGCTTGGTGGTCTGCACCTGGTCGGTCCAGCCCGGCACCGCGGCGACCATGGCGGAGGGGATCGGGTGGTCGGCGGGGAAGTCGACCTCGACCTTCACCGTGCTGGCCTTGTCGTTCTCGTTCGGCACCCGGAACGCGAAGGTCTGGTCGGTCGCGTTCTTCGGCACGCTGGACGGCTGCACGGTGACGTGCGCGGACGCCGGTCCGGCGACCAGCAGCACGGCGGCGGCGCCCAGGGCGCTGGCGGCGGCGAAGCGGTTCTTGAAGGACGGTCTCATGGCTGTGTGTTCTCCGTGTGGGAGCGTGCACGCACGCGCACGGCCGGGCCGAAAGGGCCTGCTCGCGGGCAGGAGCCATCGTCCGCCGACGGTGACGGCGTGTGTGCCGAGGTGATCAGGGGCGCGAAGCTGCCGCCCGGCCGGAGGGCGCCGAATGCGCTCGATCGTCGGGTCAGGCAGTGCGTACCGCCGGTGGACCTCTCCTGATCACGCAGTGCCGCAGCAGGACCGGCACCGGGAGCCGCCACCGGCCACCCGCTCCCACGAACCACGCGCAGAGCAGGCGCCGCCCGTCTCCTATGCCGCCGGACAGTGCGCCGCCGAGCCGTGCGACGGCCTCACGCAGCTTCGCGGCACATGCCTGCGCCACGGCCGAGACCGCCTCGGCGGCAGTGCGGACCAACCGCCACACGGCCGCCTCGCCCCGCCGCAACCACCATGCCGCCACCAGCGTGGCGGCGAGGTGCCCGATGAACATCGCGGGACTCAGCCCGAGCAGCCAGGCATGGCACCACAACGCGACGTGCGGCGCGGCCACCGCGGAGGCGTGGGAACCGCCGGCGAGCGGCGCGGCGAGCTGCGCAGCCGCCGCCCGGGAGTGAGCACCGCCGACCATCCCCATGCCGGGCATACCCGGCATGTCCATCATCTCGGCCATGCCTGCCGCCTTCGGCATCGCCGGGACCCGCGACGGTGTCTGCGCGGCATGGAAGAGGAGGTGCAGGCCCAGCTGGCCGACGGCCAGCCCACCGGTGATCGCGGCCAGCGACCGCTCCCGCCGCGCCCCGAGGACCGCCCCGCCCAGGGCCAGGACCCAGCCCAGGAACACCATCCCGGTCGACACCGCGGCACCGGAAGCCAGCACGTGGCCGGCCGCGGCCAGCACGACGCAGAGCGTCGCGAACGGCACGGCCCGCAGGAGGCGGAATCCGGTCGAGGCGGGAGGTGCCGGGGCGGGCGACGCCCCGGGGACGAAGGCAGACATGGCGGGCACATCATGCCATCCGCGCCCGCGCGCCGTGCAGGGAACCGCAGGATCCCCCGGCGAGCGCCCTGCCAACCGCCGTCGCCCCCGTGCCAGCCACAGCAGCACCCTCCTCCGGGGCCCCACCCGCCGCGGCAGCCGCGCCCGTGCCGGGAACCAGCCACGAGCGCGGTCGAGGCCCACGGCTCAAGGCCTGACCCTCGCCGCCGTGCTGCGGGCGGCGGCCGCGCAGCTCGCCGTGCCGCTCCGGTGACGGCGAGGACCTCCAACCGCCGGGCGCGCGCCGCCAGCTGGGAGACCGCGAGCCCGACCGCCAGCAGCAGCACCGCGGTGGTGATGTCGGAGGAATTACTGACCTCCCGGGCCCGCCCACGAACGACATCCGCGTCAGCAGCAGCCCACGAAGAGGCGGGTATGACGGCGCCTGGAGGGGTGATCGTGACCAGAGTGCTCGATCCCGGTTGTCAGCCCCAGTACCAGCCCCAACACGAAAGCCCACCGCGCTGCCTGCCGGCAGTCCCTGAGCCTGCAAGCCCGACCTCATCTCCCAGCGCTCAGGGACACACCCCACGGCCCCAGCCATCCCCTGCCCGTCCTCAACCGCCCTGGCGCTGCATCAGAACGGCAGTCCCGGCGACAAGGCCGACAGATCCTGAGATATGCCTTCATGACCCGCTACAGCGTCGACCCCGACCAGCGCGCACTCATCGCCACCTGGGGAACCGGCGAGGGCGACCTCGCCACCTGCATCGCCTCACTGCCCGCCGACGCCGGCACCTCCGCGCTCCTGGGCCTGGCCCGCGCCCTCACCCAACTGTCGGAAGCCACCTGGCGCACCTACACCCACCCCGCCAGCGCCGCCTCCTCCATGGAGCCCAACTCCGAGGGCTGGCGCCGCGAGGAGGAACGCAAGCACTTCTCCGAGGTCGCGGACGCCATCGCCAAACCGAACCTTCCCAGCGGCGGCTCGATGGTCGTCTCCTACAGCCGCCTGATCGAATCCGCGAACCGTATCGGCCGTGCCCTCCACGAACTCGACGACCCCGAGCTGACGGAAGCCGTGCTCGCCGAGGCCACCACGGAGCTCGCCGCCGTGGAGAACGCCGAACTCGGCAATCTGACCGGCCGCGCGCAGCAGGCCGTCCTGCTCAGCCGCGAGGATGCCTCCCCCGTCCAGGTCGCCGCCGCCGACCGCATCCTGGAGCAGGACCCCTTCGGCCCGGCCGAACTCTTCTCCGGCATCGACCCCGCCGCCGCCGTCGCCGCCGCCCACTGGCTCGCCGCTGCGGCCGAGGTCACCGCCGACGCCTCCGGCCACGACCCCGTCCACGTCGTCCAGGAGGCCGACAACATCGAAGCCCTCCCCCACGAGACCCCCACCCTCGTCCTCGGCCTCATCGACGCCCCCCGCGAGGCCGTCACCGGCCTCGTGCGCCACGCCCTACACATCACCGACGGTCTCCTGCCCGACCCCGACGCCTTCCGCGAGCAGCTCGACGAGCTGAAGGAGACCCTCGCCGAGTACGGCGGCGACGACGGACCCGACCTCGCCGACGTGGAGCTGCGCCTGACCCCGCTCGACCCCAAGCGCCCTCCTCGAAGACCTCCTCACCGGCATCCACGGCTGCTGGCTCCTCCACAGCGAGTACGACGACCTCGATGACGAGGACGACATCGACGCTGACGCGCAGGACTGGACCGACGAGCAGGCCGAACAGCACCAGTGGCGAAGCCGCGAGCGCTTCGCCCAGCTCGTCCGCGAAGCCGCGGCTCACCGCGACCGGCTCATCTGACCGCCTGCCCGGGCGGCAGCAACTCGATGCCCAACGACCTGCGGATCTCCCTTGACCATTGGTCAAGGGAGATACCCAGGTCAGCAGCCCTTTTCATGAGCCCGTGGTCGCGCGGTGATCGCCCCGCGATCGCAGACTGGGAGAGAGATCCCGCGCGCTCGACCCTTCGAGGCGATCACCATGCGCTGCTCACCCACCCCCAAGAAAGGCCGAGGACGTGTCTACCGGCGCTGCGGCTGCCGCGACGACCACCACCGCCAGCTCGGCACCCGCTGCCCCCACCTCGCCGCCGATCCCCACCACGGCACATGGGCCGTCGCCGTCGACGCCCCCTCCGGCGACGGCCACCGCCGCACCATCCGCCGATCCGGCTTCCCCGACGAACTCGACGCCCGCATCGCCCTGCGGCGCCTCAGCGAGTCCCTGCCCGCCTGCGTGATCATCGACCCGCGCCAGAGCACCGCCGACTACCTCACCGCCTGGCTCGCCGAGAAGGAACTCCACCTCAAGCCCACCACCATCGCCCGCTACCGCCCCTACGTCGAACAGGACCTGATCCCCGCCCTCGGCACGATCCCCCTCGACGACCTCACCCGCCAGCACCTCAGCGCCTTCGTCACCGGCCAGCTGCAACACGGCCGCGGCAGAGTCACCGTCCACCGAATCATGGCCACACTCTCCAGCGCCCTCAGCTCCGCCGTCACAGGCGAACGCCTCGCCCGCAACCCCGCCAAGCCCCCGCTGATCTCCAGGCCCGCCGCAGCCGAACGGCACCTGTGGACCGAGGAGCAGGCGGCCCGCTTCCTGCGCTTCACTCGTGGTCCTGGCCGCGGGACGCGGCGTCCTCCGCCCTGGGTGCGGCTGCGGCGACCGGCCGCCCCACCCCGTGCGGGGCGAAGACTACCTCCCCAACCGGCACCGAAAAATCTATTCCCGCCAAAGTAGACATTGCCGCACACCGTGGTTAGTGTTTCTCTCGTAGACGAGATCAGCGGTACCCGCCAGACACGAACTGGCGGGCAGCAGTACAGGAGTTCGCAGGTCGGTACGGTTGCAGGGTCCTGAAGCCAGGGATGTAGCAGTAAGGCGACAGGACCGGCGGCCGGACCGGGCGGCCCGCAGGTATCAGGGGCCGTCGCACAGCGGTACCGCAGTTCAGCAGGAGCAGTACCCGTAGGTGAGCAGGATGCAGGACACGCCGGGCAGGTGGGCGTGAAGTAGTGGCGCAACAGCGGCGCGGTAGCGGAGTCCCGGAGCCACAGCAGGTGCAGGACGGCGACGGGACTGGCGGCCGGGCCGGGCGGCCCGCAGGTATCAGGGGTCGCCACCGAGCGGTACCGCAGTTCGGTAGGCGCAGTACCAGCAGTGTGAAGTTGAGTTGGGCAGTACCAGCAGTCGAAGTACGCGGTATCCCGGTGAAGGCGCCCAGACTGCGGGCGCGCGCGCTGGGAGTCCGGCAGTGGGGTTCCAAGCCGAGTGGCTAAGCAGGACGGGCGACGGGGCTGGCTGCCGGACCCGGTGGACCGCAAGGACCGCCACAGCAGTACCGAGTGGTTGGCACTACCACGCAGTTCGAAGTACAAGCAGTTCCGCAGTGCCGAGCAGTACCCGTGTGAGCGGTACCAAGCAGTTCGCAGTACCAGGCCAGTACAGAGGATGAACGGAGGGGACAGAGCGCCATCAGGATCGCCCGGCCCGTGAGGAAGTCGCCCGGGCGGAATCCGAAGACCCCAAGGCAAGGACGGTGGTTTCCGGTCACGCATACGCGATCCCTGCACGCCCCCTCCCCCGGGGCAGTGCGGATACAAGGAAGCCGGCCACAAGGCCGGCAGATGGTGTAAAACCCTTCGGGGCCCCGGGAGCCGCAATGGCCCCGGGGCCCCTCAGCGCGTCCCCGGACACATCAAGAAGAGGTGCAGTGACCACGGCAACCATCCGACCGCATACCCCCGACTCCCTCGACGACGACTACCCCGCCTACACCATGGGCCGCGCCGCCGAGATGACCGGCACCACCCCCGGCTTCCTACGCTCCCTCGGCGAACACCGCCTCATCACCCCCCTGCGTTCCGACGGCGGCCACCGCCGCTACTCCCGCTACCAACTACGCATCGCCATGCGCGCCCGCGACCTCGTCGACCAGGGCACCCCCATCGAGGCCGCCTGCCGCATCGTCATCCTCGAAGACCAACTCGAAGAAGCCCTGCGTATCAACGAAGAGCTCCGCGGTTCCCCGCGCGGCCAGGAGTCCGCCGCCGACACCTGACCCACCTGCCAGGCCGCCGAGACCGGTCCGCGGTGAGCGACGGGCGCTCACCGCAGGCCGCCCCGGACACGATTACCCCTCAGCCCCCGATCGCCGGCCGACCGTTCTCCACCGGCCAGGCCGCCCGACACCCTGCCTCACTGGCGCGGACCGGTTCCAGGCCGCCCGGTACGACGGCACGCCGCCCGTTGAAGTACACACCCGGGGCGTTCGTCCACTACCGTTCTGCCCGGGTCATGACGCGTGCCCCGCAGCGTGAGCCCGGGCCCGGCCTGCTTCCCGTTGACCGGACCGAGCCCGCGCTCCCACCGCCTCGGTCGCATCCCCGATGACCACTCCGCGACCGCCCGCGCCGCGCGAGTGGTGACCGAGGAAGGGACGCCGACGCCACTTCCGCACGGCCCGCTCGTCGGATGCACCGGCCCCCTCGGGACCGGATCGTTCAGGCCACGCTCAGTGCACAACTGTGCTTCCTTGCCTGGTCCTTGGCCGCGCCTGCCGCTGACGGTTCGCCTGCGCTGAGCGGGCGGTCCGCGCGGCCGCCCGGCCGCTACGGTGGGGTTGCGCTGCCACCTGCGGGCCGTCAGGCAAGTCGCCCGCTTTGCGGGCGCACTACGGCCCGCCCGAGACCGGGGCCGCGAGGAGTACTCGGTGGCCGTCCCCGCGGAGTCCGACCCCCTGCCCTCGACATCCGCCTGCGACCGGGAACCGGCGACCTGGTGCTCGACCCGATGAGCGACCCGGACCAGGACAGCGGCCCAATGCTGAACGCCGCCGTGGACAGCGCCCTGGACGCGCGACTGTCGGCGCGTCGGTGCCGGCAGAGCTGGCCTAGAAGCTGAGCAGGCCGATGGCGTGGCCGTCGGGGTCGACCACCGGCCACGTGTCCAGGCCGCGGGCGCGCATGGCGGCGGCTGCGGTGGTGGCGGGCATGTCGGCGATGGCGAACGGGGCCTGGTCGAGGACGATGTCGCGCACCGGGGTGCGCTCGGTGGACCAGGTGCGGGTCTGGAACGGGGCGAGGTGCAGGCGGGTGAGCAGACCCGCGCAGCGGCCGTCGCCGTCGCGGACCAGGAGGTGGTCGGCGCCGGAGCTGTGCAGGATGTCGATCGCCATGTCGACCATGACGTCGTCGCTGATCTGCAGCTCGGGGTGTCTCATGAGGTCGCCGACCGTGGCGGTGGTCGCGGGGTGTTCGAGGGTGACGGTCATGGGCGGACTCCTTGGTGTCGGTTCCGCCGGGGCCGGCGGTGGTCGGGGCACCGGCGGTGGGATGGCCGGCGGGGTCCGCCGGAGCGGGCAGGGACTCCTGCTTCGCGCTGGTGAGTCGTGTGGGCCTGGACCGCAGCGGCGGTCCAGGCCCACACCTGCCTGCTAGGCGGCGAGGGCGACGCGCCTCGGTGCCCGGCGGCGGCCGGAGGAGCCCTGGTTGTCGCGGCCTGCGACGGTCGCGCGGGTGTCACCGGCCGCGTGGGCGGGGCGGCTGCGGCGGTTACGGCTCGTGGACGGGCTGCGGCGGGGGCGTTCGACGGCGGGGGCGGCGATCACGGTGGGGATACCGGTGGGGACGCGGGCACCGGTGATGCGGGCCAGGTCCTCGTCGCCGGCAGTGACCCTGGTGGTGACGGGGGTGATGGCGGCCATGTTCATCAGGCGGGCCATCTCGCGGCGCTGGTTGGGCAGGACGAGCGTGACGACGGTGCCGGACTCGCCGGCCCGGGCGGTGCGCCCGCCGCGGTGCAGGTAGTCCTTGTGGTCTGCCGGCGGGTCCAGGTTGACGACCAGGTCGAGCCCGTCGACGTGGATGCCCCGGGCGGCGACGTTGGTGGCGATCAGCGCGGTGACCTGTCCGGTGCGGAACTGCTCCAGGGTGCGGGTGCGCTGCGGCTGGGACTTGCCTCCGTGCAGGGCGGCGGCCTTCACCCCGTTGGCGAGCAGGTCCTCCACCAGGCGGTCCGCGCCGTGCTTGGTGTCGGTGAACATGATCACCCCGCCGTCACGGGAGGCGATGTGGGCGATCGTGGCGTTCTTGTCGTAGTTCTGCACGTGCAGCACGTGGTGCTCCATGGTGCTGACCGCTCCCGCGGACGGGTCCACGGAGTGCGTGACCGGGTCCTTGAGGAAGCGCCGCACCAGGCGGTCGACGTTGCGGTCCAGGGTGGCGGAGAACAGCATCGTCTGGCAGCCCTCGGCGACCTGGTCGAGAAGTTCGGTGACCTGCGGCAGGAAGCCCATGTCGGCCATCTGGTCGGCCTCGTCGAGGACGGTGATGCCGACGCCGTCCAGCTGGCAGTCGCCGCGCTGGATCAGGTCCTTGAGCCGGCCAGGGGTGGCCACCACGACCTCCGCCCCGCGGTTGAGCGCCTGGGCCTGGCGTCCGATCGACATCCCGCCCACCACGGCCGCCATCCGCAGCCGCACCGCGTGGGCGAACGGGGTGAGGGCGTCGGTCACCTGCTGCGCGAGCTCGCGGGTGGGGACCAGGACGAGGGCCAGCGGGCGGCGCGGCTCGGCGCGCCGGCCGGCGGTGCGGGCCAGCACGGCGAGGCCGAACGCGATGGTCTTGCCGGAACCGGTCCGGCCCCGACCGAGGACGTCCCGGCCGGCCAGCGAGTTCGGGAGCGTCGCGGCCTGGATCGGGAACGGCGTGGTGACGCCCTGGCGGGTCAGGGTGGAGAGCAGGGCCTTGGGCATGTCCAGTTCGTCGAACGCTTCGACGGCCGGGAGCGCCGGGGTGGTGCTCACCGGCATCGCGAACTCGCCCTGCGGAGAAGAACTCTGGCGGGCGCTACGGCCGCGGGCGGGCCGGTCGCCGTAGAAGGAGCTGCCGCCGGAGCGGGACCCGTGGGTGCCGCCGGAGCGGGAGGAGGCCGAGGAGCGGGAGTTGGCGTTCTGGTACGAGGAGCGACTGGAGCGGTTCATGTGAGACCTTCCTGGGGTGGCACGTCGCGAGGAAGCTCCGCAGCGCGAGGCGCCGGCAGGAGGTCGCAAGGAACGGGCCGAAAGCGTGGGGAGCGGGGCGTGGACGGTGGAACCGTGCGGCACGTCACCTACGGTCGGCGCTCACCGCGGAGGGCGGGAGCGGAGAACCTCGAACCGTGAGCTGTCACGGCAGGGCGGCGATCCGGACGCGGCGCTGTGCGTCTCGCGTGGGGATGGCCGCCGGTGGCGGAGCCAGGGGGCCAGAAACAGCCGGGGAAGCGCGTCGTGGCGCAATGCCGAGGGGCCCGCACCGGGCATCGTGTACGCGGTGCGGGCCCCTCGCTACCAGGCGGGTGCCGTGGCAGAAAACTACAGCGGACGAATGTTCTCGGCCTGCGGGCCCTTCTGGCCCTGCGTGACGTCGAACTCGACCTTCTGGCCCTCGAGCAGCTCACGGAAGCCGTTGGCGTTGATGTTCGAGTAGTGGGCGAAGACGTCAGCGCCGCCACCGTCCTGCTCGATGAAGCCGAAGCCCTTTTCCGCGTTGAACCACTTCACAGTGCCATTAGCCATAAAGAAATCTCCTTCAAGGGGCTGTCCGAAGCACACACAGCGCGCGCTTCGAGTCGCCGCGATGAGCACCCACCCGGGGAAGAGCCGGGAAACAAAAATGCGCCTGCGAAACACCAGCAGGCGCACACAAAGTTCATGGGAACCACTACTGCAACTAAAACGACTCTAGCAGGCCCAGGCCCGCCGCGGGCGGATATCCCACCCCCGGTCCTGCAGGCCCCTTCCCCCGGGGTCGCCGGGTGCGGGGCGACAGGCCCGTCAACACGCATGCATGGCAGCCCGGTTGGGCATGGATCCCGCCTCCTGGGCGCCGACCACTCGCTCCCCCAGGAGGGCGAGTCGCGCGGGAGCCGAGCACCCGCCCCCGCCGCGACAGACCCGCGAAAGCAACGCACCACGCCCACCGGCGCCATCCGGGGGCGCACTGGACGGCTTGCGCGAAATTCCTGTCGCAGCTCCGAAATCGAGTGCACCGAGAAAACCCGCTCCCGCGATTTTCGGCGCATACTGCAGGGAATGACGAAATCTGCAGCAGTCCGCCGCGTCCTGCCCACCAGCCCCTTCAAGCCCCCGGCCGAAGCACCGCGCAAGCACTTCGCCGTCGGCGACCGCGTCACCCACGACACCTACGGCCTCGGCCGGGCCATCGGCGTCGAAGGCGACAGCGACATCGCGGTACTCGTCGACTTCGGATCGCGGCGGGAACGCATCACCCAGCCCTACACCGCGATGTTCAAACTCTGACCCAGGACGCACGCGATTCTCCGCCGAGTGCGCCGCGCATGGCGCGGACCCTGCGGTAGACCCCCGGCCCGTCGCGTCGGCGCACCGTCCAGAGAGTGCGCACCCCGACCGGGTCGAACGGGAACCCGACGCTCCGGCCCCGTAGCCTCACCGGCAATGGCCGGAAGGGAATGTGACGAGTCGTCACCGATGGGCGGGTGCGGGCTGGGCAGGCGATAAACTCTGCGCGTGGATGACAAACATCTGTTTGAGTCCGTCTGTGCGGTGCTCTCCCACCGGGGGTTCGAGCCGACACCGTCGCAGGCGGCCGGGCTCTTCGCCCGGCAGCGTCCGGGGGGCGGCCTGGTGCTGGGGTGGAGCCCGGGCCAGGACCTGATCGGACCGACCCTCCACGCCTGCCCGCATCCCGCCGACGCCGCCGGTCGCACCGAGTTCCGCGGCATCCGCGGCGCGCTGATGCTGGCCCTGGCGGAGGTCCTCGGCTCCGCGGGCTTCACCGTCACCACCCTCGGAGCCGACCTGCTCGTCACCGCCGGCCCGCGCGATCCGGGCGATGCCCCGGCCCTCACGGCCGCCGCCACCTGCCCTGCACCGCGGCGCAGCCGATCGGCGTGTCAGGTCGCCGTCGCGTAGCGCCCGGCCGTGCAGCAGGCGCAAGGCCCGTGGCCGCCATGGCCGCTGCCCCGGGCCCGTGGGCGCCGCAAAGGCCGTGTCCTATTCTGGGGGGCATGTCGAACCCTGACGGGCTGCTCGTCGACATCGCCGCGATGGTCGAGTCCGAGCACAGCAATCAGATGTCCCTGACCGTGGTGGTCCCCGGCGCCGTGATCACCGGCAGGCTCGCGCCGGTGACCCTGTGGTTGGAGCGGGTCGCGGAGGTCCTCCAGGCCTCGGAGCACCTGAAGCCGTTCGCCGCTCTCTTCGCCCCGCCCGCCGACGGCCCGCCCGCACGGCCCACCCATCTGCATCTCCACCGGGCGAAGATCCTTCAGGGCGACTTCGGGCTTCCCCACACCGGCGGCATGTACCGCATCGCCATCGAGGACGTCAGCAGCTGGACGGTCGGGGACCTCAGCTACTTCGATTCCTGACCACCACGGCAGGCCAAGAGGCCGCCCGGCTTGGCGCCCTACGTCCCCGCACCAAGGAGTCGCTGAGCCTTGAGCGGGTGCCGTGACGGCTGGTCCGGGTGTCGGGGTGCGACCGCTGACGGCCCCGGCCGCAGAGACGAAGGGCACCGCGGGCGAGCCGAAGGCACCGGCGCCCCGGGCGGTGCCGCCCTCTCTGAGCGGACCATCCCGAGCACCTGGCCGACGGGGTCCAGCCCGGCCGCGCCCTCCAGCCGCCACGTCTTGTGCCGCGCTGCGGTGTTGCCGTACGAGGCGACGGCCAGAGCGTGCAGCGCGAGGCCGTCCCCCTATCTGGCCTCTGCGGCGGGCGGCCGTACGGCTGGAAGGAGCTGTGGGCCAGGTTGCCGGTCCGGTCAGGTGTCCGCGGTGGGCTCCTGGTCGTGCTGGGCGCGGCGGAGTTGTTCGTTGAGGCGCAGGGCTTCTTCGAGTTGGTCTTCGAGGATGACGATGCGGCAAGCCGCTTCGATGGGGGTGCCCTGGTTGACGAGGTCGCGGGCGCGCATGGCGATGCGTAGTTGGTAGCGGGAGTAGCGGCGGTGGCCGCCGTCGGAGCGTAGCGGGGTGATGAGGCGGTGTTCGCCGAGGGCTCGTAGGAAGCCGGGGGTGGTGCCGGTCATCTCGGCGGCGCGGCCCATGGTGTAGGCGGGGTAGTCGTCGTCGTCGAGCTTGTCGGGTGTGTCGGGGCTGGCCGTTGTAGTCACTGCACCTCTCTGGTTCTCGAGGAGAACGCGTCGAGGGGCCCCGGGGCCGTGTCGGCCCGGGGCCCCGAAGGGGAACAACACCATCTACCGGCCTGGGCCGGTCCTGTTACTGCCGCACTGCCCCGGGGGAGGGGTGTGCGGGGATCGCGTATGCGTGACCGGAAACCACCGTCCTTGCCTTGGGGTCTGCGGTGTCCGCCCGGACGAGTGTTCACGGGCCGGGCGATCCTGATGGCGCTTGCGCCCTCCGTTCATCCTCTGTACTGAACTGTCACTTGCGTACTGCTGGTACCGCACTCACTGAACTGCGTACTGCTGGTCGGTGGCCGTGACGGCCCACCCGGTCCGGCAGCCAGCCCCGTCGCCGTCCTGCACCTGCCTGGCTTCGGAACTCCACTGCCGGACCGAACCGCGAACTTCTGTCCAACAATCCCGGCCAGTTCGTGTCTGGCCGGTATCGCCGACTGCTGTCTACGAGAGAAACGTTAGACCCACCCATGGGCAATGTCTACTCCAGCGCGCATAGATTTTGCGGCGCCCGCGAGTGAGGTAGCCTTCCGCTGCGCGGCGGCGGCAACCCCCCGAGCCGCCGCCGCGCGCCCGAAGAAACGAGCGACACCCCGCATGGAGGCGGCAGTGGAACACCTGGTGCCCACAGCACCAGAGACAGCCCGCAACGGACAGGCGGATCTGATCGAAGCGATCACCGAGGCCGTGCGCGACGGCGACAACCGAACTGTCCGCCGGCTGCTGGCCCGCTTCGCCGAACTAGCCACCATCACCGACCTGTACGCCTTGCGCGACGCCCTCGACACCGCCCGCCCACCTGGTGCCCACGGGTAGAGGTGACTCCTGCCGGAACGCACTAGCGGACCTGCCCGACCAGGGCGTTCAGATCGATCTTGCGCCTGGCGTCGTGGTGCGCAGCGCGCTCGCCCTGAGTGGTCGGGGCGAGGGGAGCCGATGCCCGTCCAGTAGGCGAACTCCAGCACCGTGCCGGTGCCCGCCAGTGCCCGGTACGGCTGGACGGAGCGCACCTGCCGAGGCGGATGTCGCAGCGCACCACTGTGGCGCCGGACTTGAACCGGGTACTCGGCAGGGGCGGTAGCGGTCCTGCGTCGTCGGCCTGCGCGCAGAGGCCGACGACGGTGGTGCCGCCCTGGTCAAGCCGCGGCGGTGAGGTCGGCGCGGCCGAACAGAAGCGCGTAGCCGCGGGGCAGGTGGGCGAGGATTCGGTCGGTGAGCCGGTCGCCGGCCGGGTCGGCGAGGGCGGCCAGGACGGAGGAGGCGTCCCAGCGTGCGCTGGTGAGGCTGGTGTTCAGGGCGCGGGCGACGGCTTCGACGAAGGCCGGGGCGGCAACGGGCTGGGGCAGCGGGATCTGCGAGGCGAAGACGGCGCGGGCACGTTCGGGCAGGGCCGCGGCGAGGTCGCAGCGTTCCTCGCCGGTGAGCTGGCTGCCGAGGACGGCCAGGACGGCGTGCAGGACGCGTTCGGCTTCCTCGTCACAGGTGCAGCGTCCGAGGGTGCGGACGTGCTGGAGAAGGAGGCGGTACCGGGTCATGGCGGTGGCCTTCCGGGGCGGGGCCGGCCAGGCGGGGGCGGTGGCGCGGACGGGTTCAGGGGCGGCGGCCGGGCTGGGGCCGGCCGAACAGGAGGTCGTAGCCGGGCGGCAGCTGGAGCAGGACGCGCTCGGTGAGGTCGTCGCCGGCCGCGTCGGCCACGGTGGACAGGACGGCGCCGATGTCCCACAGGGCGGTGGTCTCGGTGGCGCCCTCGATCCAGGCCGCGGTCGCGCGCACGAACCGCTCGGGGCTGAGCGGCTCGGCGGCCTGCAGCGGGTTGAGCAGGATCAGGGCGAGGGTCTCGGGCAGGCGGGCGGCCAGTTCGGCGCGCACGTCGCCGACCAGGTGGGCGCCGAGCAGGGCCAGGACGACCCGCGCCGCCAGCTCGGCCTCCTGGGGTGTGTCGTATTCGCCGCGCTCCCGGACCTCCTCCAGGAACGCCTCCCATCGAAGAGTCACCGCGGTTCTCCCTCCATCCCGAGGAGCCGGTGCGAACGGTGCCCGGTCAGGGCTCGACGGTCAGGCGCCGGTGCAGGCCGGTGAGTTTGAGCAGCCGGACCACGCACTCCCCCGCCCCGCGCAGGACCAGACGGGCGCCGAAGCGGTCGGCCTGGTTGAGGGCCTGGACGAGGGCGCTCAGGCCCGCGCAGTCCATGAACGTCACCTCCGACAGGTCGAGCACCACCTCCCGGTGCGACTCGAGCGCGGCGTGCAGAGCACGGCGCAGTGAGGGGGCGGTGTCGAGGTCGATCTCGCCGCCGGCCCTCACCACGAAGGGCACCTGGACCTGATCGCGCATGGTGGTCTCTCGCTGTCGACCCGTGGTGTGCCGGGGACCGCGGGGCCGGGCGGGTCGTCCGGCTGGGGTGGCCGTCCCGCAGGGCCCGGGGGTTGGCGGTGCGGGACGGCGGTCCGTGGGGCCGGTCAGGCCTGGATCTGCTTGCGGTCGCCGCTGTGGCTGATGGCGATCTTGCGGGGCTTGGCCTTTTCGGCGACCGGGATCTTCAGGGTCAGTACGCCGGCGTCGTAGTCGGCGCTGATCCCGGCGGGGTCGAGGGTGTCGGAGAGCATGACCTGGCGGGAGAACACGCCGAGCGGGCGCTCGGACAGCTCCCACTTCACATTGTCGCCCTCGTGGCGGGGGCGGCGTTCGGCCTTGACGGTCAGCATGTTCCGTTCGACGTCGATGTCGATCGCCTGCGGGTCCACCCCGGGCAGGTCGAAGCAGATCACGTACTCGTCGCCGACACGGCAGGCGTCCAGCGGCATCGGGGCCGGCCGGGACCAGGTGCCGTTCGTGCCCAGGAACTGCTGGGTCAACCGGTCCAGTTCGCGGAACGGGTCAGTGCGCATCAGCATCGCGAAACACCTCCACTGATCGATGGGAGCCAGTGCGCTTCACCTGAAACTGTTCTAGCATGTCATCTATCCGATGACAAATCCCTGAGTCACCAAAGAAGTGACACCAATGGGCAGACGGCCCGACCCGCCGGCCACCGGAGGCAGCCCGCCCACAGGACCGGCGTCCTTCCTCGCCGCCGCCGCGCTCGCCGCCCGCCTCGACGACCTCACCCACCACACCGACCGCCTCCGCCATGACAGCGACCAACGACGCACCTGACGCCACCGCCGAGGAGCGCCGGCAGCACATCGAGGACGGGCTCGCCGCCATCGAACGCCGCATCCGCGAGCACAGCAGCGACGCCATCGCCACCATCGACGCCTGCCTGGCCAGAGTCGACGCCCTCCGCCACGACATGGCCCCGCAGGCCTTCCCCGCGCCCGCAGGCCCTCCGGCCATCCCGCCGCAACCGGCGCGAGCCCGCCTGAGAGCCTGCCCGCAACGGCTGGCCACCGGCAGTACCGAACGTCCCGGACGCACCGCTGGCTGAACAGCCCCCCGCCTGACCCCGCACCGGCCAGGACGGCCGCTGATCCCGTTCCGCGCGCATGAAAGGGCGAATATCGGTAAAACGGGTGGCGAAGGGGCGGTGCGGCTGCGCCGCCTGGCGGACGACTGGAGGAACCGATGAGCGACCTGCCGAACACGGCGCAGGAACTGGCCGGCAAGGCGAAGGAGAAGGCCGGTGACCTGACCGGTGACGAGGAACTCAAGGGCGAGGGCCAGGCCGACCAGGTCGGGTCGAAGCTCAGGCAGGCCGCGGACGACGTCAGGGACGCCGCACAAGGCGCCGCGGACCGGGTGAAAGGCGCCCTGAAGCGCAACGACTGACCAAGGGAGGCAGCGGCATGGCCCTGTTCCTGTTCATCCTGCTCATCGCCGTGGTGTTCGGCTTCCTCGGCGCTCTCGTGAAGGGCCTGCTGTGGCTGCTCGTCATCGGTGCCGTGCTGTTCGTCGCAGCCCTGGTGCTCGGCGGCGTGCGCCTGGGCCGCGGGCGAGGCGCACGCAGATAGGCGGGCCCCCGGGGCGCACCGTCCGCACCGGGTGAGGATCGTGCGCGAAGCGTCGGCGAAAGGGGACGGTGAGGCGTAGCCCGGCTCGTCGAGTTCAGCTGGCCGTGGCCCACTGGGTGGTTCGCGCGTGCAGAGGGGAGACGACGGCGGCGTAGCAATTTCCGGGCAAGTCGGTGACCCAGTCGAAGGTGTCGAGGGTGACGCCGTGCTTCGCCGCGGCGTGGAGGATGTCGGCGAGCAGCGCGGTCGCGGCGGCGCGGTCCTGCTCGGTGCCCTCGTCCGGGCGGCGCTCGGCGACGGCGTTGACGCGGTCGGCCAGGGTGCGGTTCTTGCGGTCGGTGTACTGGTACACGCTTCTGTCTCTCGGGTGGCCGGCTTCCGCGTCTGGCGGCCGAAGCGGGTGATGGCGGCGGTGCAACAGGGGCGTGGATGCCGAGGCGGGCGCTGCACGCGCGTCCAGCCGGGGCCGGGCTCGGCTCTGGCGGGACGCCCGGTTCGATGCGACTCGTGTGCAGCGCCTCAGACCCTTCCCTGCGGCGTGCGCCGGGCGGGGACGGCCGAACACGATGCGGGGTGCGGCCGGCCGGGCTGGTCGGGCGTCCGGCGGGCCGCACCCCGGCGGGGGTTACAGGGTGTGGGTGAGGTGGTCGGTCAGGAGGCGGGTGAAGCGGGCCGGGTCGGGCAGGTCACCGCCTTCGGCGAGCAGGGCGCTGCCGTGGACGAGTTCGGCGATGTCGGCCAAGGCCGGGTCGTCGGGCTTTGCCTGGTGGGCCTGGTGGAGGGCGCTGATGAGCGGGTGGGTGGGGTTGAGTTCGAGGATGCGCTTGACCGAGGGGAGGTCCTGGCCCATGGCCCGGTACATCTTCTCCAGGGTGGGGGTCAGGTCGTGGGCGTCACCGACCAGGCACGCCGCCGAGGTGGTCAGGCGGGTGGAGAGGCGGACCTGCTTGACGTGCTCGGCCAGGGTGGTCTCAAGCCAGGCCAGGAGGTCGGCGAAGTCCTGTTCGCGCCGGGCCTTCTCCGCTTTCGCCTCGTCGCTGACGTCGCCGTCGGCGTCGTGGTCGAGGTCGACCTGGCCCTTGGCGATGGACTGGAAGCGGTGGCCGTCGAAGGTGGGGATCTGGTCGGTCCAGACCTCGTCGACGGGGTCGGTGAGGATCAGGACCTCGTAGCCCTTGGCGGTGAAGGCCTCCATGTGCGGGGAGTTCTCCACCATCTGGCGGTTCTCGCCGGTCAGGTAGTAGATGGTGTCCTGGCCGTCCTTCATCCGCTCCACGTACTCGCGCAGCGTGGTCGGCTTCTCCGCATCGTTGGTCGAGGCGGCGCTGACCAGTTCCAACAGCGCCTCGGTGTTGTCGCGGTCCTCGATCAGGCCCTCCTTGAGGACCCGGCCGAACTGCTCCCACAGCTTGAGGTAGGCCTCGGTGTTGGTGGCCTGCGTGCTCTTGAGTGCGCCGAGGACCTTCTTGACGAGGCGCCGGCGTACCGCGGTGATCTGGCGGTCGTGCTGCAGGATCTCGCGGGAGACGTTCAACGACAGGTCGTGGGCGTCCACGACACCCTTGACGAACCGCAGGTAGTTCGGCATCAGCGCGTCGCAGTCGTCCATGATGAACACACGCTTGACGTACAGCTGCACGCCCCGCTTGGTGTCGCGGGAGAACAGGTCGAACGGGGCGTGGGCGGGGATGAACAGCAGCGCCTCGTACTCGAAGGTGCCCTCGGCGCGCATGTGGATCGTCTCGGCCGGGTCCTGCCAGTCGTGGCTGATCTGCCGGTAGAACTCGTTGTACTCGACCTCGGTCACCTCGCGGCGCGGGCGGGCCCACAGCGCCTTCATCGAGTTCAGCGTCTCCGGAGCGCCTGCGGCCCCGTCCACGGCCTCGTCCACGGCACCGGATTCGGCGTCCGCGCTGACGGGTTCGGCGGCCATGCGGATGGGCCAGCGGATGAAGTCCGAGTACTGCTTGACGATCTGGCGGATCTTCCACCCGGCGAGGTAGTCGCCGAGCCCGTCCTCGCCGTCCGCCGGCTTGAGGTGCAGCGTGACCGACGTGCCCATCGGCAGATCGCCGGCCTCCGCGATCGTGTAGGTGCCCTCACCGTCGGACTCCCACACGGTGCCCTGCTCGGTGCCGGCGCGGCGGGTGCGCAGGGCGACCTTGTCGGCGACCATGAACGCCGAGTAGAAGCCGACCCCGAACTGACCGATCAGGCTCTGCGCCGCGTCCGCGTCCTTGGCCTCCTTGATCTTGGCCAGCAGGCTGGCGGTGCCGGACTTGGCGATGGTGCCGATCAGGTCGACGACGTCCTCGCGGGTCATGCCGATGCCGTTGTCCCGCACCGTCAGGGTGCGGGCCTGCCGGTCGACTTCCAGGGTGATGTGCAGGTCGGAGGTGTCGGCCGCGAGGTCGGTGTCGGTGAGGGATTCCAGGCGGAGCTTGTCGAGGGCGTCGGAGGCGTTGGAGATCAGCTCGCGCAGGAAGATGTCCTTGTTCGAGTAGATCGAGTGGATCACCAGCTGCAGCAGCTGGCGGGTCTCCGCCTGGAACTCCAGCGTCTGGGTCGGGCTGGCCACGGGAGGCGTCTCCTTCGAGTGGTGGAAAGGGTTCGTATCCGGTCAAGCTGCCGGGGCCGGCCGGTGTGCTGCGTGGCCGGCCCCGGGGGTGTTCAGATGTGGCTGAGGGGCTGGTAGGGCTGCTCGGGGCGGGTGTGGCCGGGGCGGGCGGTGCCGTAGCAGGACAGGAAGAGCTTCCAGCCGTCGCGGCACTCCAGCGTCGCACCGTAGCGGACGGCGGGCGGGTCCGGGAGCGTGCTGTACCGGTCGACGCGCACGATCCCGCCGGCCGGGTCGTCGGCCGCGATGGCGGCGGCGACCAGGGCCTGCTCGACGAGGGCCACCGGAACCGGCGAGCCCATCAGGTCCGGCGCCTCCACGCTCTCGGCGCCGTCAGCCTCTCCGGTGGTGATGGTGGGGGCGGGGCTGCTGGTGCCGGTGATGGTCCACCACACCTGTCCGCCGCCCTCCAGGGCCACGGTCAGTCCGTAGGGGCTGTCGTCGTCATGCTTGCCGGCACCGGCAATGCCCGGTACGCCCAGGGCACGCTCGATGAGCAGCTGCTGCAGGTCGGCTGGAGTCATGGGAGTCGGCTGGGGTCGGGGACGGCGCGGCCGTCACGGTCCGGAAGATACGGGCGGTCTGCACGCCGAGAACCGTCAGGCGTCAACTCGCGCCCCGCGTGCCGGGGCAGGCGCCTCGTGCGGGCTTACGGCGGTAAACCGGTCCACAGCGTGCGGGTCGCGGACCGGCAGGGGCGTGACTCGGGTTGGTCACGGGCCGGCTGGGGGTGTGCGGCGCTGCCGGTCGCTGTCGGCGCGCAGCTGGTCGGCCCGGGCGGTGAGCCGATCGAGGCGGTCTGCGATCTTCGGGTGGTCCGACTCCAGGAGGGGCCGGGTCTCGGCGAGCGGGGCGAGTAGACGGGCGGGGTCGTTGTTGCCGAGCGCGTCCAGGAGGCGTTCTATGGCGGGGGCCGCTTGCGTGCTGAGGCCGTCCAGGGCGCCGATCTGGCCGGCGAGGCGGCGCAGGTCGGCGGCGTTGTCGCGGGCCCAGGTGGTCACCGCGCGGTCGGCGGCGCGCTGGTCGCGCGTGGCCTGGACGCGTTGCTCGCCGGTGCTGCCCGCCCCGGTGCCTGCGTCCGCGTTGGGACGCAGACGCAGATAGCGGCGCTCGGCGGCCTGGCGGCTCTGGACTCCCAGCGGTTCTGCGAGGTCGGCCCAGGTGGCGCCGGCATCGCGTGCGGTCTCGATCAGGCCGGTCTCCCAGCCGGCGAGTTCCTCGCGCAGGTGGCGCAGCAGCAGGAGTGCGGAAAGGGCCTGTTGCGGATCGGCCTGGCCTGCGTCGTCCTGGGGTGCGTGGCGGGCGGTGCGGGCGGCGGCGTCCATCATGCCCAGCGCGGCGGCGGCGGCCAGGAACGAGGGCGGCCCCACCCCGGCTGCGCCGGTGTCCTGCGTCTCCATGTCGTCACTCTTTCGCTGACTGGGTGTTTGTCATCGTCTGGATGACATGCTACAACGGGTCGTGTCGCGCCGCACCGGTGCGAACCACCCGAAGCCCTTCTGGACCGGAGGTGTCCGACGATGTCCGTGCGCACTGCGGTGACCCACCAGGCGCCCCCCAGGCCCTGGTCCCAGCCGGCCCCGATCCCGATGGACGCCTGGCGCGAGGACGACCGCTTCGTGATCGCGCTCGACCTGCCCGGCATCCCGCTGGAGGGGATCGAGGTCCAAGCACTGGGCCGGATGGTCACCGTGAAGGCCGAACGCCGGTCCACCCCGCGCGGCGAGGGCGTGCGCACCCAGCACGCCGAACGGGCCCACGGGGTCTTCGAGCGCCGCATCCAGCTGGCCGACAGCCTCGACCCGGGCCGCATCGCGGCCCACCTGCAGGACGGCGTCCTGACTGTCACCGTCCCCATCGCCTCGGCCTCCCGGCGCCGCAAGATCACCGTCCAGACCGGCGCGGCCGACCAGTCGCCCGACACGATCGGCCAGGCCGTTCCCGCGGCGGGGTGAGCCCGGCGAGGCCGGCACCCCACCACCAAGGGTTCCGCACCGGCCGCAGGCCATGGCGTCGGCAGGGCCCGATCCGGCCGCCAACCCACGGACTGCCGGGCGATCGGCGCACCGACCGCCACCCGCAACCGCGCCGCTGGGCCCACCGCCCGTTCGCGCGGGGCACCTGGTACCGATGGCCCGACCTCTGAAGGTCACCTGTTCACCAGTACGCCTGATCATCCGTCCTCTCAGCCGTTCAGCGACATGCGCCAGCACTCTCCGAGTGGGCGTTTAGGGATGGTTTGCGACGAGTATTTTGATCGGCTTTGTCGCATTCGTCGCCAAGGTGCATGGCGCGAAATGTCCGGAAGCTCCGCACTGGAAGGAACATTTCCCTCTATTGCTAAACCAGACGGGATCCAGCGTCGAGAAGCGGATCAAACGGTCACGCAGGTTGGCGCCCGGAAGGCGGCGAAGGTGAACGTAAGGTGCGAATCATGTCGAAGATGTTGGCTATCGAGGCGACTTATCACCGTAAACCATCCCTAAACGCCCACTCAAGTCGGCAGGCCCGAGGGACACGGTGGTCCTCCACCCTGACGACGCCGTCGCACTCCACGACTCCCCCGAACGGGAGCCATGGATCGGCTGCTGCGGACCGAGCGGCATGTACGGCCCGAACCAGCTGTGCGCGTGCGGCAATCCGGTGGGCACGCTCGTGGCGGACTGCCTCATGCAGAACGAACTGCACCTCGATCCACGGCGTATCTGGGCCGAGGAGATGTGCGCGGCAGTGGAGTTGGCTCAGCCGTAGTAGGACACCACTGCGGGCTGCCCCGTGTAGTGGGTCCGGCAGTCGTATCTGCACCGAGATAGTCGAACGGGAGCCTGACGCTCTGCCGACCTCGCAGCGTCAGCAAATGGCGGGTGCTCTACCTGGGCGAGGGCAACAACACCGCCACCGCGCTCTCCCTCGCGCTCAGCCGCTTCCCCGGCACCGAGCTGCACCTGCGCACCCCCGCCGGCTACGGGCTCCCGACGGACTACCTGGACCGGGCCGGCGAACTCGCCGCCGGAAACGGTGCGTTGGTCACCGAGCGGCACGACCTGGCCCACCTGCCCGACCAGGTCGACGTCGTCTACACCACCCGCTGGCAGACCACCGGCACCAGCAAGCCCGCCCCGAACTGGCGGGAGGTCTTCGCGCCCTTCCAGGTCGACGCCGCGCTGATGGCCCGCTACCCGGCGGCGGTTTTCATGCACGACCTGCCCGCCCACCGCGGCGAGGAGGTCACCGCCGATGTGCTCGACGGCCCGTCCAGCATCGCGTTCTGGCAGGCCGGTCACAAGCTGCACAGCGCCATGGCGGTGCTCGATCGAGTGGTGCCTGCGCGGTCGGGGCGAGCGGGCCGGCCGGGCGTGAGCGTCGCCGCCCCGGTCGCCGGTCAGGTCACCGCGGCTGGGGTGCCACGGCGGCGGAGCCGTGTGCACCGCGGGCGGCCAGCCTGCGGGCGACCCCGTCCGCGAGCAGCAGCAAGGCGGCGGTCACCAGCGCGGCCATGTGTTCGTAACCCGCCAACTCCGGGTCCACCGCCGTGATCGCGGCCGTCAGCAGCACCACGCCCAGCGCGGTCCAGCGTGCCCCGAACCGCCAGGCGACCAGCAGGCCCAGTCCGATCACGGCCGCCGACGGCCCGGTGTCCCGGACGTGGGCGAATGCGGCGGGCAGGTGGAGCAGGTGGCCGGGCGGCCGGGACACCCCGAAGCGCGCGTAGCAGGTGCCCACCAGCGAGCAGGTGTACCCGACGGCGAGCGTGCGCCACGGGCCGAGGGTCAGCTCGGCGATCGCGAAGACCACGAACACCTGGGCCAGCGCCCCCCAGACCGGCAGGTCCAGGGCCGGCACGAATATCGAGACCGGGAAGCGCAGCAGCGCGACGTCCCACGGCTCGGTCGCCCGGACCACGCCTATCCGGGAGACGAAGGCCGCCCCGCTCGGGAACTCGTCGACCGCCGCGAACAGCAGCACCAGGCAGCTGGAGACCACGGTGAGGGTCAGTGCGGCGGCGCCCCTGGCCCGCAGCCGGGCGCGCGCCCGGCGGTAGAGCAGGCCCCACTCGCTCTCGGCCGCGCGCCGGATACCGGGATTGTTCACGACGGTCCTCCGGTCCCGATCAGGAGCCGATGGTGGCCGCACGCCGGTCCGCGGCACCGGCGTGCGGCCGGCCATCGGAGCCCGAGGTGCACGGCCGCAGCAGCGCGAAGTAGGCCAGGGCCGGTCCGGACTGCCGGATGACGTGCAGGCCGACGGCGTTGGCGTGCCGGGCCAGGGTCGCCGGGCGGATCTGGTGGCGGTCGAAGAACTCGCCGACGACCAGGCGACCGGTCGGCTTGAGGACCCGGCGCAGCTCGCTCAGGGCGGCGGGGACGTCCGGGATCTCGCCCAGCGCGGTGACCAGGTAGGCGGCGTCGAACGTGGCGTCGTCGAAGGGGAGTTCGCGCGCGTCGGCCAGGGTGGGGACGATGGTGTCGAGGCCGGATCCGGCGGCCCGGCGCATCACGTGGTCGAGCATCTCCTGCTGGATGTCGACGATGTCCAGCCGGCCGTCGGCGCCGAGCCGGGGCGCCACCTGGAGCGACTGCAGCCCGGTGCCGGGACCGATCTCCAGCATCCGCTCGCCCGGCAGCGGCTGGAGCTGCTCGGCCAACCGCTCCCAGGACAGGAACGGCAGTGGCAGGTCGAGCAGTCGGTGCTGCGCGTAGGGGTACGGCGCGGAGTCGGTCACCCACCAGGCGGTGGCCGCGGCCGCGACCGAGGCGCCCGCAAGGGCCCAGATGCCGGCCTTGCCGAACGGGACGCGCAGGGGTGAGGAGGGGTGGCGCATGGTTCTTCTCCAACGTTGGTCGTCGGCGTGGGGCGGCGGTGCCCGCTCAGTGGATGTGGATGCCGCCGTTGGCCAGTGGCCTTCACCGGTGGTTCGCGGTGGCGCTGCGGGGCGGCGCACCTGCGCCGCCCTGCACTGACCATCTGCCCTCCAGCCAACAGCAGTTCGGCCGGGCCGGACACGTTGCCAGCCCACCGAACCGGGGTAGGGATAACCCACCTGTCAGTCCCAGCCGTTGTTGTCGGGCGGGGTGGTGGTGCCGGTGGTGTCGGCCGGGGCGGCAGCGGCCCGCGGCTGCGCGGCGGCGCTGACTCCGGATGCGATGGCGGGCGCGACGAGGGTGAGGGTGATCGCCGCCAGTGCGGCGGCGGCCGCGGCCGCGAGGTTGGCCCGTCGTGCGTGGGTGTTCATGCCGCTGGTCCCCCGGATCGTGTGTCGAGAGTGATCCGCGGGCCGTGGTGTGCGAGTGTCTCGGTCCTGGTTCCCAGGCCTTGATCGGCCTGCGATTCCGTGGTGACAGGCTGTTGAGGACACGTGAGCGAATACCGGCGCCATGCTGTTGCCATGGCAGGGTGTTGCCGTGCCGGAGCCCCGGGGCGTCCTCGAGCCGCCGGCGCGTGGCGGTCAGTTCTGGTCGTCCGGCTGGTCGCCGGAGAGCAGGAGGTCGTCGAACCCCGGCACCGGGGTGGCGGCGAGATGACTCAACCGTCCTCCGCCCGTGCGCTGGTAGGCGGTGCCGACGGCGAGTGTGGCCGCCTCGGCGTCACGCAGCCGGGCATGGGAGACGAAGAGGACGGCGGCGAACACGGTGTCGCCCTGGCGATCGGCGAAGACGTGCTGCAGGCCGTGGGTGGCTGGCAAGGAGCTGGACATCCGCGGGTCGTTCGGCGGCAGCCCGGGTGAGTACCGCCAGACGCTGCGGGACATCGCCGAGGGCCGGATCGGCGCCGGTGCCGTCACCACCAGCGTCACCGGCCCGGACGGACTGGCCGGGGCGATCACCGAACTCGGCGAGCCGGAGCGGCACGCGAAGATCGTCGTCGACCCCTCGCTGGTCGCCGGCTGATCGTCCGAACGACGGTGGCGTCCCCGGGATCTCCCGGGGACGCCACCGTCGTTCGCGGCACGGGCGTGCTCAGCGGCACGGGCGTGCTCAGTGGACCATGATGTCGCCGCGCGTGGTCTTCACCACCACTCTGTGCGGCGCGTCCGTGGCGGTGTTCGGCAGCGAGACGCTCGGCGACGACCAGGAGCTCTGCGCGTCGACGTGGTAGGTGGCGTCGTGAGGCACCTTGAGGTCGACCCCGCCCCAGCCCGTGGTGACCTTCAGGGAGGCGGGTGCTGCCGTGAAGGAGGCGCTGACCGCGCCGTCGGTGGTCACCTCGGCGTTCGGGGCGCTGCTGTTGGCGAGGGTCACCGCGCCGTCCGTGCTCCGCACGGTCAGCGGGCCGGACGACTGGTCCACCTCGACCCCGCCCCGCCCGGTGGTCAGATCCAGCCGGCCGGTCAGGCCCTTCGCCTGGATCCCGGCGCCCCCGGTGCTCACCTGCGCGGCCAGGCCGGCCGGCACCGTGATCTGCAGGTGCCCCGAGCAGTCGTTGGAGCAGCCGGCGGTGACCGTGACGTCCGACCCGGACCGGGTGACGGAGACCTGCGGGACATGGCCCGTGTAGCTGCCGCTCATGGCCACCGTGACCTGCGAGGAGCCGTCCTGACTCAGCGTCACGCCGAGTTCGTCGGCCTGGACCGTCACCTGGCTGGCGCCGGCCGCGTCCTGCTGCCAGTTGCCGCTGTACCGGTGGTGCGCCGGAAGCAAGTCGATCACGATCCAACTGGCGGCCATGGCGACCACCGCGGCGAGGACGGCCAGCCCTATGAGGAGGCATCCGCGGCGCTTCATCGGTGTGGTACTGATCTCAAGCTCCCAGGTAGCGCAAAACGGCGAGCACGCGGCGGTGGTCTCCCGCTTCCTGCTGCAGATCGAATTTCACGAAGATGCTGCGGATGTACTTCTCCACCGCCGCCGTGCCGATCACCAGATCGGCCGCGATCCCGGCGTTGGAACGGCCCCCCGCCATGGACGTGAGGACCTCCCGTTCGCGCGGCGTCAAGGTGGACAGCGGATCCCGCTGCCGGCTGCCGGCCAGCAACTGCTTGACCACCTCCGGGTCGAGGACCGTCTCGCCCGCGGCGACCCGGCGCAGCGCGTCCACGAACTCCTCGGCGTCCGACACCCGGTCCTTGAGCAGGTAACCGACCCCGTTGTCATTGGTGTTGACCAGGTCGATGGCGTAGCGCTCCTCGACGTAGTTGGAGAGCACCAGGACGCCGGTCTCCGGCCAGCGGGCGCGTACCGCCAGTGCGGCGCGCAGGCCCTCGTCCAGGAAGGTGGGCGGCATCCGGACGTCCGTCACACAGGCGTCCGGCCGGTGTTCGGCCACCGCGCGCAGGAGTTGCTCCCCGTCGCCGACCGCGGCGACCACCTCGATCCCCTGTTCGCTGAGCAGCAGTTCGATGCCCTGGCGCAGCAGCGCGGAGTCCTCGGCCAGCACTACCCGCATGGCAATTCCACCTCGATCACGGTCGGTCCACCCAGCGGACTGCTGAGCCGGAACCGCCCGTCCACCCCGGACACCCGGTCCGCCAGACCAGTCAGACCCGTGCCGGCCGCGAGGTCGGCTCCGCCATGCCCGTCATCGCCGACCTTAACGTTTAACCGGGCGCCCTCCCGCCGGATCTCCACCCAGGCGCGGGTGGCATGAGCATGTTTGGCCACATTGGTGAGCGCCTCGGTCACCGTGAAGTAGGCGACCGCCTCGATGGTGGAGGAGGGGCGCGGCTCCACCAGGACGTCAAGGCGCACCGGCACCGGAGCCAGCGCGGCGACGGCGGAGAGCGACGCCTCCAGGCCGCGGTCGGTCAGCACCGGCGGGTGCAGGCCACGGGCCAGGTTGCGCAACTCGGTGATGGTGCTGAGGGTTTCCTGCCGGGCGTCCTCGACGAGCTTGTTGGTCTCGTGGTCTCCGGACTTCTTCAAGCGTGAGCTGGCCCGGCCCAGGGTGATCGACATCGCCACCAGCCGTTGCTGGGCACCGTCGTGCAGGTCCCGCTCGATCCGTTTGCGCTCCGCCTCGGCGGCGTCCACCACCCGGGCTCGGCTCTCCGTCAGATCGATGACCCGCTGCTCCAGTTCCATGCCGCGGGGCCGGGAGAGCAGCGCGACGGCCAGCGCGGTGTTCAGCGCCAGCAGGAGTTTGACGATCAGCGGGGAGAGGACCGCGCCGACCAGCAGCGCCACCGCCGCGACCAGCAGCGCCCGGGGCAGGGAATCCACCACGAACGGCCCGAGCTGGGCCTGCCCGCCGGGCAGGCCCCGGTAGTAGGCCGGAAGCAGCACCAGGGTCAGCGGCACGGCCCAGATCAGCGCCACCCCGACCACGGTCACCACCGCCACCGGCATCAGCAGTACGAAGTAGCCGATCAGCCGCCAGGTGCAGAGGTTGTGGACGAGCGACTGCAGCGACTTGGCCAACCGCCACGAACAGACCGGCGCCGGCAGCTCGTCGAGCTCCAGCCCGCAGGTCACGGCGAACCGGGCGCGCTCGACGGCGGCCAGCCGGAACAGCGCCCACCCCGCCGCCACCGTGAGCGGCAGACCCATCAGGCCGGCCGGCGCCAGGCAGACGGCGACGACCAGCACGACCAGCACGGCCAGTCCCGCCAGCGCCACCAGACCGTCAAGTGCCAGGTGGATCGACGCCCGCAACAGCACGGGGGAGGCCAGCGCGCGCAGCGGATTGCCCGGCACCACCTCGCGGGGTGGCCGAGCGTCCCTCCAGGCTTTGCCGGTGGCACGGCCGGCGATGTTCTCGGTCAACTGCTTCGGACCCGCTCTCGTGGGCAGTGCGGGCGGCGACCAGGTCACCGTCCGCGCCTCGATTCAACAAGGGGACGGTACCCAACCCGACCACCCGTCGACAGCGAGGAGAGCCCACCAGCGGGGGGTAGGGTTTACCCCCCGTCCGGCCGGTGGGTTCACGCTGCCGACCCGGCGCCGCTCGGTGCGACATCGTGGGGACATGACCGATCGACACTCGAACGCCGCCGGCCGCCCCTGCCCGGCCGGCAGGACCGACGACATCGAGCAGTTCCTCGTGCACTACGGGGACACCATCGACGACCGGGTCGCCGAGATCGTCGAAGAGGTCCTCGGCGAGCAGCTGAGGCGGTACCGGCGCGACGTGGTGCTGCCGGTCACCGTCGCGCTGCTGGCGGCCGCGGCCGTCTCGCTGGCGCTCATGTGGTGGAGCCCGTGGACAGTCCCCCCGGTGTGGGCCGCCACCTCCGTCATCTGCGTGTCGCTGTCACAGAGCGCCCGGACCCCGCGCCGCTCGTAACGGGCCACGGGCGGCCGGGCTGCGGCCGCCCCTCCGCGCGTATCCCTGACGCACGGCGGGGCCGCCGCGACCGAGTGCTCGGTCACGACCGCCCCGGACGGACGGCACCGGAGGCGGCTACGCGGCCCCACCCCGCTCCCGGCCCACGGCCTCCTCGATAGCCCGCTGCCACTCACCGGTCAGCCGGATCCGCCCGGACAGCTCGGTGGCGATCAGGTGCCTGATCAGCTCCCGGCCGGTCACCGCGTTGCTCAGCATCACCAGGCCGCGCCCGGAGTGCACCCGCATCCAGGTCATCGCCTGGTAGCCGTACGCCTGGCCGCCGTGGCCGAACTCCAGGTCGCCACCGGTGGTGTCGAGGATGGTGCTCCAGCCGTAGGCGCGGCCCGACTGCGGGGTGAGCATCTCCCGCACCAGCTCGGTCGCCACCAGCCCGCGCTCCCGGCCCAGGTAGCACCGCCGCAGCTCGGCGGCCAGGGCGGCCAGGTCGGCGGCCGTGGTCCAGAGGCCGCCGGCGGCCGGCTCCGGGTTGGCGTAGTAGCCGGCCGGGACCTGCCGACCGTCGGCGTCGTGGCCGTGCGCGAACGGCCGCCCCTCGGTGTCGGGCCAGCACGGGTCGAAGCTCGAACCGGTCATGCCCAGCGGCTCGAACACCAGCCGGCGGGTCAGCTCCGGGTAGGACTCGCCGGTCAGCTCGGTCATCGCCTGCTGGAGGACCGAGAAGTTTAGCGAGTTCTGCCGGAACTCGGTGCCCGGCTGCTGCGCCAGCTCCACCGCGGGCGTCCGGGCCGGAGACCGGCCGTGCAGCACGTCGAGCAGGCTCGGCACCACGTCGTGCCGGTGGTAGCCGTCGGACAGCTGCGGACGGTCGGCGAGGCCGCCCAGGTTCGACAGCAGCATCCGGGCCGTGGCGGGGTGGCCGGGCTCGGTGGGCATCCGCCACTCGGACAGGTAGCCGTTGACGTCCCGGTCCAGGTCGAGCAGCCCGTCGGAGGCCAGCCGCAGCGCCGCCACCGTGGTCACGTGCTTGCTGATCGAGCCGGCCAGGAAGGCCGTCTCCGGGGTGACCGGTTCGGGGCCCGCCGCGTCGACCGAGCCGAAGCCGCGCACCGCGACGGTCCGCCCGTCCTCGATCCAGGCGAGGCTGGCGCCCGGGATCCCGCCCCACAGGCACCTGGCGCCAACTCGTCGAACACGTCTACACCCAGGAAGCCGACGACCGCGACGCGATCGCCGCCCGGCCGGGGACCGACCCGGAGCCCGTCGGCACGCCCGACGACCTCATGTACGTCATCTGCACCTCCGGCTCCACCGGCAAGCCCAAAGGCGTCCTGCTCACCCACGCCAACGTCCGGCGGATGTTCTCGGCCGTCCGTGCGGAGATGGGCTTCACCAGCGGCGACCTGCTCGCGGGCGAGGTCCTCGCCGAGCCGCGCGGCGACGGATACACGCTGTCGGGCGAGAAGCGGCTGATCAACAATGCCACCCGGGGCGACCTCCTGTGCGTCCTGGCCCGGACCGCGCCGGAAGGCAGCGCGCGGCTTCAGCGTGCTGCTGGTCGACAAGCGCAGGCTCGACCCGGCGCAGTTCCGCACGCTCCCGGCGGCCCGGCTGCACGGGATCCACGGCGCTGACATCAGCGGTGTGGCGTTCTCCGGGGCGGAGGTGCCGTCGGCGGCACTGGTGGGCGCGGAGGGCGACGGCCTGGAGGTCGTGGTCAATCCGGTCCCGCTCCGGCATCGCCACGAGACGGTGGGCCGGCTCCGACGAATCCCTCGCCGACATGGCGGAGATCACGGCGGACAAGGCCCTCGCGTCCGCCGACATCAGGCCCGCAGCCCTCGACTGCGTCATCGTCGCAACCTTCACCCACCTGAAACAGACCCCCGCCGTCGGGACCGAGGTCGCCCACCGCATCGGCGCCACCGGGGCGGCCGCCTTCGGCATCTCCGCACGGTGCGCGGGCTTCGTTCACGCCCTTTCCCTGGCCGCGGACATGGTCCGCGGCCGCGGCGGGCACGTCCTGGTGGTCGGGGCCGAGCGGATGACGGACCTGCTGGACCACGAGGACAGGTCCACCGCCTTCATCTTCGGGGACGGCGCAGGCGTGGTGATCCTCGGGCCCGCGACCATGTCCGGCGTCGGCCCGGTGGTCTGGGGCGCGGACGGCTCCCAGGCCGACGCAATCTCCCAAACCGTCCCCTGGGACGCACTCAGGGACGACCCCCACCTGCGGTGGCCCGCGCTCAGGCAGGACGGCCAGAAGGTCTTCCGCTGGGCGGTCTACAAGATGGCCGAGGTCGCCCAGCAGGCCCTGGACGCCGCAGGAGTCCGGGCCGCCGACCTCGAGGCCTTCGTCCCGCACCAGGCCAACCTGCGGATCATCGACGGGCTGGCGCGGGGCAGCGGCCTGCCGGACCACGTCGTGGTCGCCAGAGACGTCGTCACCACCGGAAACACCTCGGGGGCGTCGATCCCCCTCGCCATGGAGGCGCTACTGAACGCCGGCTCGGTCCGCTCGGGCGGGCTGGCGCTCCTCCTGGGCTACGGCGCCGGCCTCTCGTACGCCGCCGCCGTCGTGGCGCTGCCGTAGATGGGTTATCCCTACCGTCATTACGTGGGCTGGCCTCGTGGCAGCGTCGGCCAAGCGGCGAATAGCGTGAATCCAGAGGTTTCAGCGGTGGGCTCGGATATTCCAAGCCCTGGCGTCACCAAGGGAATTGGGGAGGCAAAACGCTCTTCCCGGCAGCAAGGAGTTCCGTCATCGCTACGTCAGTTGTCCTCCACCGTCGATACGTCGGCATCACCGTCGCGACGCCGCCTCCCGGAAAACCGACATCACCACCGAGAACGGCGCGGTCGACGCCACCTTCGCAGTTGCTCCCGCCGCCGTGAACGTGACTGCCAAGGACGGCGCGGTGGACCTCTCCGCACCCTCGGGCGCAGGCTACGACGTCACCACCCACACCACGGGTACGACACCGCAGGTCGATGTGCCCAGCGACCACAACGCCGCTCATTCCTTGACCGTCACCACCGCCAGCGGCGGCATCCACATCCACTGACGCCCCACCCGCCAGGACGACGTGCCCTGGGGAGACGTCCCCCTCGCCGGACGGCAATGCGCCCTGGCGCATTGCCGCGCCGCTTCACATTGACGCGCTCAGCCGCGCCGAAAGGACTCAGATGGCATCACCACCGAGGCGGATCGTCGTGATCTCGGCCGAGATCGGAGCCGGTCACGACGGGGCGGCCGACGAGCTGTCCCGCCGCCTGATGGATGCCGGCTACGAGGTCGATCGCCATGACTTCCTCAATCTGCTGCCACCGCGCCTCGGCCGAGTGCTCCGCAACGCCTATGCCTTCGAACTGCACGCCGCCCCATGGGCATGGGGGCGGATGTTGAGCGCCCTGGAACGGCACGGCCGCCTCGGACGTGCCGTCGGCGGGATGTTCGCGCGGCTGGCCGCCCGCCGCACCACCGCGGTGACCGGTCCGGGCACTGCGGCAGTGGTCTCCACCTACCCGTTGGCCAGCCAGGCGCTCGGAAGACTGCGCCGCACCGGGCGACTGACCGCCCCGGTGGCCACCTTCCTCACCGACATGTCCGTCCACCCGCTCTGGGTCGCCGACGGAGTCGACCTCCACCTCGCCCTGCACCCCGTCGCGTCCTCCGAGGCCGGCCATCGCGGAGCGGCGGAAGTCGTTGTCTCCGGACCACTCGTGGCGCCCGCCTTCCGCCCGTCCTCGAGTGAGGAGGAGCGCCGCAGCGAGCGTGCCCGCCTCGGACTGCCGATAGGCCCTCAACTGGCCCTGGTGGTAGCCGGTTCATGGGGCGTGGGAGAGGTGGAGAAGACGGCTCGGGAGATTGCCGCCACCCGCCTTGCCATACCCGTCATCGCCTGCGGTAGCAACTCCGCCCTGCGCGACCACCTGCTCGAGAACGGTGTCGGTGTGCCGCTCGGCTGGGTCAACGACATGCCCGCGTTGCTGCGCAGCACCGATGTCGTCATCCAGAACGCCGGTGGCCTCACATCCCTGGAGGCTATGGCCAGCGGTGTCCCCGTGGTGAGTTACCGATGCCTGCCCGGTCACGGAGTCAGCAACGCGGCCGCGCTCGACGAGGCCGGGCTCGCGGTGTGGATCCGCGACCAGACCGCGCTCGCCCCCACCTTGCGGGCCGTGCTCGAAGCTCCCGGCCGGTGGGCGACCGGCCCCCTAAAGGCGTTCTCCGCCTGGCCGACACCCGACCACGCCATCGCACGGCTCGTGAACCCGTGCCCCGTTCCCGGGCACCCCGGCCCTGGCCGGCCGGCTCAGCTCGTTCCGTTCGCACCGGAGCCGCCGACACTCAGCCTGAACGCCGCCTCGTGAACCGCCCGCCCACCACCGCCGGCCGTGCCCTGACCGTCTCCGCCACCGTGGTCGCCAGCGCCATCGCGGCACACAGCCTGCCCGCCCTCACTGCGGTGGGCCCGCTGCGCCCGTACCTCGCCCCCCGCCTCAGCGGCCTGGGCCAGCCAGGTCATGTGGCCCTCACCTTCGACGACGGCCCGGATCCCCGCTCCACACCACTCTTCCTGGCAGAGCTGGAGCGCGCAGGCGTCCAGGCGACGTTCTTCCTACTCGGCCGGATGCTCCTCCGGGCCCCATCGCTCGGTCGCGACCTCGTCGAGGCCGGCCACGAGGTCGCCGTCCACGGCTACTGGCATCGTCCGATGCTGCTCCGCTCCCCGCACTGCGCCTGGGACGACGTCCGCCGCGCCCGAGACCTCGTCGCCGACCTGACCGGGACCGCACCACGCTGGTACCGCCCGCCGTACGGTGTGTTCAGTCTCTCCGCACTCTCAGCCGCCCGACGGTTGGGGCTGTCTCCCGTCCTCTGGAGCCACTGGGGTCGCGACTGGACTGCCAGTGCCACCCCCGAAACCGTGCTACGGACCGTCACTCGATCCCCAATGGATGGCGGTACCGTCCTCTTGCACGACTCCGACGTCACCTCCGCTCCCGGCTCCTGGCGGGCCGCCCTCGGCGCACTGCCCCGGCTCCTGGAGCACTGCGCCCGAGAAGGACTGGTGGTCGGCCCGCTGCGCGACCACCTTCCAGCCAGAGCCCGCCCGTAGAGGCCAAAACGAACCGACCGGGGCGCCGCCTCTTCAGGCGGCGCCCCGATCAGCCGGTTCCAGGCGGAGGGTCAGCAGGAGTCCCTGTCCATGTACGCCGGGATGGCGAGGTCCGCGGGCGGATAGACATACAGCCTCACGCCAGGTCTTCCACCCACTCCCCCACGCCACCCACCCGCATTCCGCGGTCGATGACGTCGATCCCGGCCGCCTTCGCCGCCGTCGGTCCCTCGTCGGCGTTCTCGAACGCCAGGAAGTCGGTCACCGGTCGGCCGAGGCGGCCAGCGGGCAGACCTCAGGATCTGGCTTGAACCCGTGAACGTCCTCCCGAACGACCACGACATCGACGAGCTGCGCGAGGCCGCTGGCCGTGAGCCAGGCGCGGATCACCTGGCCGTCGTTGGCGCTCGCGCCGGCGACCGGGCCCTGGCGATCCAGGCGGCACAGGGCGTTGCGGGCGGCCGGCATCGGCGGGGCCCGGTACAAGTTCGCGATCCAATATGCGCGGGCCTGCGGACAGAAAATCGTGTTCGGGCATCACGTCCGCGGGAATGCCGAACCGTTCGTGCAGCCGGGACACGGAGACGAACGGCTCGGCGAGCGGTCGTGCCGGGGGCTCCAGTGTCTTGCGGTTCGCGCAGGCCACCCGGTCGACGGGATCGGGCACTTCGGAGGAGTAACTGCCGAGGTCCCTGTGGTGGAACGTGTCCGAGACGATGACGCTCTCTGCCCCCCGTGCCAGCGCACATCGTGTTCTCGAAGACCTCGTTGGAGAAGTGGGTGTAGACGCCGCGGACGATGACCAGGTCGTACGGCTGACGCGGGTCGGGGAGGAGGCCGGCGTCGTGGCCGTCACACAGATACAGGTTCACCCGGTCCAGCAGCTCGTGGTCCGCCAGGACTTCGGCGCGGTAGTCGAGTTGGCGCTCGCTGATGTTGATGGCATCGATCCGCGGGCACTCGGGGAACGGCGCGCCCGCACCCCCCGGCCTGGTGTCGCCGCACACCGCCACGAGGAGTCCACCTGACCCGCCGTTCGGCGACACCGCGTGGGCGATCTGAAGGCGGGAGGAATTCGGCGGCCACGCCGGGCCGCTGGCCCCCGTGACCTTCGCTACAAGATCCCCAGTTGGTTATGAACGGGGACCTGAATCTGGCGTCCGCACGGTCCGCGGCGCAAGCACCACGGCAGCCGGAGAGGGGGCCAGCGAACCCAAGCGGCAGCTGCCCCCGCACCCGGCGCGCCCAGGTGCGTCGCCTCTTTAGGCCGACCGGATGCAGTTCCCGGCGGCCGGTGATCGCGCGGGCGTATCGTCCGCGGGCAACCTTCGCCACCTCGCGGCCACGATCTCCATCACCGCCGGCGTCCCCCTCACTGTCGTTTCCAAGACCCTCCGGCACGCCACCCTGTCCACCACCGCCAACATCTACGGCCACCTCACTACCCAGGCCGCCCGCGACGCCGTCGACACCATCGACCACGCCCTCACCACCGCCGACCAGCCCGTTCCCGCCCCCACCCGGCTCCCCCACCCGAGAACACCGGGAACTCACACACCCCGAAGCCCTAGGCAAACCGCCACGGCCAAGAACCAGATACATAAGGCGAGTTGACGCTCACACTCGGAGGTCGAAACGATCCGTCTCAGATCACCGATATCACAATGCACTCACAAGGCTCCGAAAACGCGTCAAGGCCGCTCCCGCCATCAGGCGGAAACGGCCTACGACCTGCAGTTTTGCAAGTCGGGACGACAGGATTTGAACCTGCGGCCCCTTGACCCCCAGCCTATTACCCCTCAAAATGCGCCCACGCACACGTCGTGCGCGTGCCGACGAGCATGTTTCGCGCACCTCGCGCGGCAGCGCGCATGACGTGTGGTCCCCAGCTGGTCCCCAGGCCAGGGGCTTGACGGAGGGTCCGGGTGGCGTTCATGCCTCCAGGGTAACGCCACTCCGGCCGTCAATCCAGTGATTCCGGCGGATCGCCCAAAGAGCCACCGGACAGAAGCCAAGGAGTGCCGGCAGAAATCAATCCGGCCAGGCCGAACTCCAGCCAGAGAATGGTCACCAGAAATCCCACTATCGCCAATTCCGTGTGGCCTCGCAGGAATTTCCGGCGCCCGCCAACGCTCCCTCCGAAGACCGCTCCGAGGCTCGGCGCCACGCACCGCGCGTGGTCCGGGTTGCACGAGCCCGACAACCCACGGCCAGCAGGCCGGTCTCCTGGGTCCGGTCGGCAGCCACCCTTTCCGATGATGAACCCGGGAAGCCCCAATGCGTGCGATCAAGTTGCCCTACCCACCAGCCGCACAGCGTGATCACCGTCGCGGCGTGTCGTCAGCGCGTGTCCCGGCCCGTCGGCCTTACCCGTGCTCCATGCCCCGACCCGCACGCTCTGCCGCCACACCCACCACTTCCGCAACTCTGAACACGCCATCACCACTGGGTTCGAGGAGGAGCACATGGCGCAGCGTCCCAAGCGGGGCAGGGTGTACCGCAGGTGCGGGTGCAAGGACGGCATCAGCGGGAAGCAGTTGGGTTCGTGGTGTCCGCGGCTGGCCGCCGATGCCGCGCACGGTCGGTGGACGTACGCGGTGGACCTGGTCCCGGAGGACGGCAGGCGCCGTACTCGGCGGAGGGGCGGGTTCGCTACTTGGGCGGAGGCGGCGCATGAGATGGCGCGGGTGCTGGATGCCGAGTATCGGGGTGTGTACGAGGACCGGACGCTGCGGGTGGGGTTGTTCCTGCACGAGTGGCTGAAGTCAAAGCATGCGGCGCTGGCCCCCAACACCTGGACGGGCTACCGGGCGTGCATCGAGCGCGACCTCGTGCCCGCGTTCGGCGGCATGCTGCTCGTCGACCTGCGGCCCAAGAACATCGACGCCTGGGTCAGCGCACAACTCACCGCCGGCCGCGGGCGCACCACCGTCCACCACACGGTGGCCATACTGCGCAACACCCTGAACCACGCGGTGCGCACATGGCGGCTGCGCTACAACCCGGCCAAACACTCCGTCCCCGCCAAGCCCCGCGCCGCCGTACGCGTCTGCTGGACCCCTGACCAGGCCGCGGCGTTCCTGCGGCACAACACCGAGCACTACGCCGACCGGCTCACCGACTTGTTCGAGGTCATGCTCGGCACCGGAATGCGCCGCGGCGAGATCCTCGCCCTGCACTGGTCCGACGTGCACCTCATGGACCGCCAGCTCTACGTCCGCTGGACCCTGACCGCCGTGAACAACGGGAAGATCCACCTCAGCGAGCCCAAGACCGAGGCCGGCCGCGCCTGGATCAGCCTCTCCCCAGAGCCATGGCCACCCTCCACCGCCAGGCCGCCCTCCAGATGGCGGCCCACCCGGAAGGCAGGCTGGAGGGGCTGGTGTTCGCCCGCCCGGACGGCGAGCCCCTCCGCCCGCAGTGGGTCCTCGACCAGCTCCGCAAACGCACCGCCGAACTCGACCTTCCGAAGATCGGCCTGCACGACCTCAGGCACACCGCGGCCAGCATCATGATCGCCGCCAACATCCCGCTGGCCATCGTCTCAAAGGCCCTGCGCCACTCCAATCTCGCCAGCACCGTCGATCTCTACGGCCATCTCCTCAAGGACTCCGTCGACGATGCCGTCAAGGCACTCGCCTCCGCGCTCGACCGGGCGGACGCCGAGATGGCCGGCCAGGCCGGTCCCGCTGCCCGCCATGGCTTCGGCAAGGCAGCGTGAGCGGGCCGGCGTCAGGCCCCTTCGCCGGTTTCCGGTTGGAGGAGGTCAAGCAAGTCCTGCGCTGCCCAGTCCGGAAGGGTGACCGCGGCGGGGACCGGCAGCAAGGCATCATGGCGGAGGGATTCCTCCTCGAAGACGGCCTCGGTAAGCCAGGCGAACGTGTCGTCGTCGAGCAGGTCGGGGTGGCAGGCGGCGGTGTCCGCGAGCCGCTCAGCGTCGGGGAAGACGGCCGGGAGGATGCCGTTGCCTGCGGCGCGGGCGACGGCGCGGCGGGCCGTGGTCTCGTACCAGCCGGATCCCCACCATTCGCCGACGGACTCGGTACGGGAGCCGTGGAGGGTGAGCAGTCGCAGGACGGCTTCTGGTCCGAGGGTTTCGTCGGCGGTCTGCCAGAGGTCGATCTGGCGGTGGATGGAGGCGAGGATCGGTGCCCAGCCTTCTTCGAAGATGTCGCTGAGCGCGCGGCCGTCGGCAAGTCTGCGGGCGGGTGCGGTGAGGGCGAGGCGTACGGCCGGCCAGTCGACGCCTTCGGGGTGGACGTGGGGCAGGACGGCGCAGGTGGCGCCGATGTTGGCGCGGGCCATCGCGATGTCGCCGATCTTGAAGTGCCATTCCTCGACGTCGCTCTCGCGGCGCCAGCACCATTCGGCGATGCCGCGGGCGGCGGCAGAGGGGACGGTGTCGGGGACGATCAGCGGGTAGGCGCGCAGTCCGGCGGCCGCCCGCCAGGAGAAGTCCTCCCCGAGTGCCGCGATCGCCTCGGATCCGTCGTCCGCGCCGCGGTGGCGGCTGATCGCGTCGTTGATGTGGTCGGCCCACAGCAGCATGACCAGGTCGTGGCGCAGGCCCTTGGCGTTGTCGGGCAGGTGGATGCGGGTGGCGTCGAGGAGTCCCGCCTCGACGAAGGCCCGACGTGCGGCTTCCGACTTCGCGGCCTGGGTCGGGTGCCCGCTGAGGTCGATGACGAGGTCGTCATCGAGCGGGAACAGGGGTGGCAGGCTCTCGTCTCCGTCCCAGCCCCACCCGTCGGTGGGATCGCCCACGGTGAGTTGGGCCGTTTCGGGGTCCCAGTGGACGCTGAGGTGGAAGTTCGAGCGGGACAGCTCCATCGTGGCCGGCAGGATCTCTGGGATTTCGTCGGCGTCGTCGCTCTCGCACCGGATCTCGCTCTCTGCCCAGCCCGCCCGCCTCAGCGGTGCGGTGAGCCGGGGCGAGCAGCCTGGGGCCGGTGGCGTGCGGCGACAGGGTGTCGTGCGCTGTGCTGGTCAGGGGTGGCCTGTTCAGTGCGTTGGCGTGCGGGCTTGCGTGGTTGGGTCATAGGGTGTCGCGTCCGGCTGCTTCCGTCTTCACCCGCAGCTCGCCGACGATGCGCCGCCAGCGCCGCGCTCCGCTGGTGTACCAGTGGTCTTCGCCGGCAGGTCGCCAGTCGGCGAGTTCACGGAGCTGTTGGGTCATCGTTTCGGTGTCGAGGCGGTCGTGGCCGCCTCGCCCGGGGTCGAGTGTCTGCGCGATGTCGTGGAGCCGGTGGGCGGCGCGGTAGGGGGACAGCTGGGTGTCGGTCAGGCGGCGGACGGCGTAGCCCTGGCACTTGCTGCACCAGTCGTAGCCGTCGTCGTCGAGTAGGTCGGCGACGGTCAGCACGTCGTCTCCGGCGACGACGCCGCGTTCGCGGGAGTGGGCGCAGAACGGCGAGTGGCCCTTGCCCTGGATCCGGGGGTCGGCGTTGGTGGTGTAGACCTGTACGTCGGCGAGGACGCCGAGCGGGATGCCGCTGCCGCCGCTGCGCCACGGGTCGGCGTCGGGGGCCTTGAACGGTTCGAGGTCCAGGTCCTCGGCGTGGGCCAGCAGTCCCAGCCACACAGGGTGGAGCACATCCTGACGGACGGGCGCAACGGTGCTGGTGCCGATGATGCGGAGGTGTGCGTCGGTAAGGGCTCGGAGCTGAAAGTCGCTGCCCATGGTGCCGGCCCCTATTACCGGGCATGGCTGACAGCGGAACCTCGTCGACCACCGGTTCGCGCCAGTCTCTGATGCCCGTTGGCATGACCAAATGGCTGTTGTGTACGCCCCAGGCCCCGGCCTTCGGGAGTCTGGGCTGGCCTAGGTTGGCCGAAAGTCACCGGCTGCAACGGTGGGCGCTCGTGCGAGGGCTCACCCTGGACAGCCATGGCGCGTGAAACACAGGACAACGCCGGGCTGCGTAGAGCAGACAGCACACGGACGGCGAAACTAGTCGGCAACTTGACGACCACGGGGTTGCGGGCCGCCAGGGCGTGGTCTTCTCGACGGGAGCAGCCTGAGGCATGGCGAGAGGTGTCTCGGATGCACGGGGCGTTCCTCAGCCTGCTGCCGCCTGGATCCGGTCCCACGACACCAAGTGACATGATCAAGGCCCTGCACCGCCCCATGAGGCAGTGGGTGCCTCTGACTTGGGGCGACTTGCCGGACGAGCTCGGATCCTTCACGATTCTGGGCGAGGACGGCCTGCTGACCGGGGACGCCATCGAATACGGCTCCGACTACAGCGAGGCCCTCTTTGAGAACCATGGGGCCGGCATCGACTGGGTACCCCGCTGGGCGCAGCAGACCTTCGAGAAGGTGGAGCGCTCCATCTACACAGTGCTCTCGTCGGCCGGGCAAGAGGAGTACGTCGCCACACGGCAGATGCTGATCGAGGTACCGGCAGGCACAGCGGAGTTCGTCAGCGACGCGCTGCACGAGCGCGGCGCGCTGCACACCGAGGCGTACGAGCCGCTGCCACCGGACCGACGGTTCGTTGTCGGCCGCGACTCCTGGTATGTGCCGTGTCCGGTGTGTAGCTGGCCCATGCACGTCCAGGGCGCGGAGCTGGCCTGCCGCTACCCCCAGCACTCCGGCCTGTTCAAGGTGACGGACGAAGTCGACGACACCGGGGCGCCGCGAGTCCGTGGGCCAAGGCCAGTGCGCGCGCTGAGCGCGGCAGAGGTGGTGTGCGTCCACGAGGCGGTTTGGCGCTATATCACGATCCCCGGGGTCACCGAGGTCGAGCTGATGACCTGGCTGGCGGAGCAGCCCGGAATCGGCACCGACGCGGTGACGAAGTGGCCACACAAGGACCGATGGGACATCACCGTCCGAGCCGGCGCCGACATCTTCGAGATCGATCTGAAGGACACCAGGTCCCCGTCGCAGGTCGCCGCGAGGCCGCCCAGGGCCCGACACGTCGTCGTACCGGACTACCGGGCCTGGCAGGTCGCCCAGCTGCGGCGGTCATTGCCGCCGGGCCAGTACGAGGTGCGTACGGTGCGCGCGTTCAAGACCGCGGTCCGAAACGCGCTGAAGGAGGGGAGATGACCGGCCGCCCCCTGACCGCGGCGAGAGCCCAGCGTCTGAGCACGGTGGCCGCGCTGGCCCTGGCGGCGCGCCTGTTTCCGAACCGTGCGGAGGAGCCCTTCCGCCACGCTTCGGCGATCCGTGACGCGCATTTCCTCGTCTCCGGACACACCCACCTGTGGGACCGCTTTCCAGATCTGTCCCCCGAGGACACCCGGAGGGTCACCCGGCTCCTGCTGCACCGGCCGGGGCGCCTGGCCATCTACGCGGCGTTCCGCCGCGCCGTGCAAGAGCTGTTCGACTCACCCGAGCTGCCCGAGGGGTTCGCACCCCTCGACGACGAGCTCTACGTCGTGACCGGGCCTCTCCAGCAGCGCCTGGCATCGCTGGTGGACGAGACGTTGGAGACCCTCGACGACCGCAGGGCAGCGGCTGATGAAGGACGCAGTCGCGACCTGGCCCTGCGAGGCCACTTCAGGATGGGCACTCAGATCCCGGATCCGAGCCGCCCCGGCAACGGCGTGATTCAGGCCCACTATGTCCTCGACCTGCCTGAGATCCAGACACCGCTGCCGGACTTCGGCAAGCCCAAGGAGTGCCTCACGCTCCGCGTGCCAATCGACGAGTTGCGCGCGATCGCCGACGCCGTGGACGGGAGGTTCGGGCAGGGCCACCGTCGCAAGAGCCTGGACCGGCTCTTCAAGCACATCCGCCGGGCCGACGGCTCCTTGCTCACGGACGGCTTCCTGACTCTCGATGCCGGCCTGATCCGCGTGCTGAGCGCGTGCACCGGATCGGGCAAGAGCGTCCTGGCCAAACTGCTCGCCGAATGGGGCGTCAAGAACAACCTGGTCACCGGGATTGTCGTTCCACGCAACGACGCAGTGTTCTCCTTCACCCGCGCGCTCCGTGAGGAGTTGGCTGTTCTCGGTCTTCCGAACGCGGTCGTGCCGCTGATCTCGCCGAACAGCATGCAGGACGAAGCCGAGAAGACCGCCCGCAGCCTTACCGAGGAAGGGCGAACCGAAGAAGCAGACGAGGCGTACGACGAATTCTCCTACGGATGCGCGATGCAGGCGAAGTCCACCAACAAGCAGGACGTCGACCTCTGGCAGCCCGGCCAGGAGCGGTGCGCGGACTTCGAGGGCACCGACCCCGAGTCCGGCGAGATGCGTCGCTACCGCTGCGCGTGGTTCGCCCACTGCGGCAAGCACCGCCACCAGATGGCGATCGACACCGCCAACGTCATCGTCACCAGCCACATCAACCTGATGTCCGGCCGCCTGCACGTCCCGGTTCTGGCCGACGGCCAGGTACGCAACTACATGACAGTCGAGGAAGCCCTCCTCCGGCTCACCCACGTTCTGCTCATCGACGAGGCGGACGCCTTCCAGGCCACCGGGTTCGCCAAGAGTGCCCACCACGTCACGCTCGCCCGGTACGGAAGCCGACAGCCCAGCGCCCTGCAAGAGCTCCACGATCAGTTCAGCGTCCGGGCCGGGGCACTGATGTACGAGCTCGAGCGCTACATCCACCCCAAGATCACGCAGGCGCGGTTCCTCTCCGAGAGCTACGTCAGCAACGCCGCACACGGCCGGATCGCCCAGCGGGGACCGAACGAGCGCAACCGCCAGCAACTGGCCCGCCGTCGCCTGATCATCCCGCGCCGCTGGGACGCCTGGTGCACCGCCCGCCTGTGGCGAACAGCTGACGGTACCTCGCCCACCCGAGAGCAGATCGACACCTTCCGAAAGCTCTTCAACCCGAAGGAGGAAGCACAGCTCGAAGAGACGACCGTCCCGGCCATTCCCGGCATCGGCAACAGCAGTAGCAAGCACCTGGCCCTGCTGCGCGCCGAGCTGCTCGATGCCACCGCTCTGCGCGAGGGCACCGATCCGGTCTACAACAACGTGCACGCGAGGATCGCCGCCGTTGTGCAGCCCCTCCGGGACCCAGCGCTCTCCGAGGACGACCGCGAACTCCTCGTCGACCTCCTGGTACGGCGGGCGTACCTCGAGCAGATCCGCGCGCAGATCGAGTACGTGACCAGGCTCGGCACCTCGCTGAAAGCCTCCGGCATCAACGCGGCCAACGAGCTGACCGAGATGCTGGAGGACAACAAGCAGTGGCACGCCGCTCCCTACGGCCCGCTGGGAGCACCGGTCTTCGGCTTCACGGCCATCCACGACGTCGAGGACAAGTACCGCACCGAGCTGGCCCTGACCTCCTTCACTGGGGACCCGCACGCCTACACCGCGCAACTGGGCGACACCACCGCGCTGGCACTGTGCGGCCAGCGCCGCATCGTGATCGGGCTGTCCGCCACCGCCCACATGCCCGGCGGCACCATGCACCACCTCATCACGCCCCCGACCTGGTACGTCCCCGACGACATCACCGGATCGCTCGTCCTACGGCCGCTCCGCCTCGTGGACGACCGGAACAACCCCATCCGAATTTCCGGCACCTCGGACATCCACCGGGACCAGGCCCACCAGCAGATGGGGCGTGCACTGTGGTCCCAGATCGTCCAGCGGCTGAAAAAGCTGGCCAGCCGGCCGGCCACCGCACACCGCGCCCGCATCCTCGTAGCCTGTACCTCCTACCTCGGCGCCGCTCAGCTCGCTGAAGGAATGATCTCCGCCGGCGCGGATCCCGAGAGCATCGCGGTCGCCACCCGCGCGAGCGACGAAAGCACGGTGCCGGCCCATTACCGTCGCCGCCCGGCCTGGTACGCGATCCCGTCGGACGCCCTGGAACGTTTTCCCCACCACCAGACCGCCAAGGTCCTCATCGCACCGCTCGCCATCGCCGAGCGCGGCCTGAACATGGTCGACAACAGCGGACGCTCCCTCGTAGGAGAGGTCATCCTCGCAGTCCGCCCGATCCCGCTGATGGACGAGCCAGCCCAGCTCCTCGCCCTCATCTCCAGCCGCGCCTACAGCAGCGTAAACCGCTCAGATGATCCTGCCGGGATGCTCCGCGAGCTCTCCACCGCGTCCAGCGCCGTCCATGAGGAGCTGTTCCGCAGCCACCACTTCTTCCAGTCGCTGCCTAGCAAGGTACGGCTGTCGATCGTCGCCGAGATGCTCATCGGCATCATCCAGCTCGGCGGCCGAGTACGACGCGGCGGGGACCAAGGCGTCCTCTACCTCGCCGACCACGCCTTCCATAACACCACCAGCGGCAGCGACCTGCCCCGCCTGATCCGCGAACTGCGCGACGGCTGGGCACGGGCCGGGCAGCTCGAACTCCTCCAGAACATCTACGGCAGCACCCTCCGGGCGATCTTCGACTTCGCCGACGAAAGGACCAGCAACTGATGGCCGCCGGCCCCACCCGCCTCTACACCGTCGACTTCCCCCTCAGCCCCGAACTGATGGGACAGGTCTGGTTCTACCCGCTCACACCGGAGTTCGAGGACCTCTGGGAGATCTGCGAACGGCAGTGGGATCCCGAAGAGGGCTTCCGCACCCCCCACGGAGCCCTCCGCGTCGCCCTGGGCACGGTCACCGGCCGCATGATCGTCTTCACCGTCGCCCGGCGCCGCGACGCCCGGTCCGGCCAGAAGCGGAGCATGATCGTCGCCGACGGCCCCCTCGATCCGAAGCTCACCACCCGGTGCTTCGACACCTGGCAGAAGCTGCATTTCCGCACCCGAGCCAACGGCCAACTCCTCAGCCAATCGATCGACTTCGACGGCGTGGAATGCCTGCGCCTCGCAGACGTCCTCGAGCGGGACGACGCCGGATACATCACCGGACCGTGGTGGTGGAAGGACGCCGCCGGATGGTCGGTCATCCAGCGCCTCGCCTCCCAGCCCATGATCGACAAAGCACATCCCGCACAGCGCGCCACGAACTTCCGGGTAGGGCTCGCCCACGATGCCAAAAAGCTCCTGGCCTGGGACTATCCCTACTACCGAACCCTCTACGAAGGAAGGCCGAACGAGCGAACCGGCTGGGCGATGGCCTACGTCTCCGTCGCCGGAGAGACCCAGCGCGGCCTGCCCGACCCGGTTCTCCGCTTCGACTGCCACGTCACCCGGGTCGCCGAGCACTGGCGCAACGTCAAGACCGTCCACATCAACCATCCGCAGTTCGACACCCTGCTGCGCGTGCCGGTCCGCCACGTCCCCGAAGTCGGCCCCGACGGCAAGAAGCTCCAGGACAAGAACGGCTACCCCGTCTGGAAGACGAAATTCCGCGGCCATACCGCCGCCATCGTCCAGGCATGCGGCCTCAACCCCGTCACACTGCCCAACGAGGCGGACGGAGGCCTCGACCATGTCCGCGCCGTCTTCCGCAACAAGGGCAAGCACCCCGTGGGCAAAGGTGTAGGCGCGTACTTCACCCTGCGCATGGCTACCCACATCGCCGGAGTCCTCGGCGTTCAACCGATCGTCTACGACAAGTCCCGCTACACCATCCCGCAGAAGAGCCTCACCAGCGGCCCCATCCCCGCCAAGAAACTGCCCCAGGCGCTGGAAGCCGCCGACTGGAAGTCCATGCGCCTGCTGGTGATCTACTCAGCGGCCACGACGCCCCGCCGCATCCTGCGCCAACTGCGCGCCGATTACGGAGTCCCGATCCCCGCCGCACTCACGGCGCCGTCCGCGGCGTTCGACGGAGCGCGCGTGGAGATCGCGCCGACGATCACCCTTGAGTTCCGGAAGATCCCCGAACTCGTCATGCACGGCGGCCATGACCGTGCCGAGGTCATCCGACTGTGCGGCCCTCTTCACAGTGAAGACCCCGACCAGCTCATCGCCGCCATCTGCGAGACCACCTGGGACGGCAAACCTGTCCCCAACGACGGCAAGCCTCTCACCCGGAAGGCACTCGGCGCGGCCAGGATCGTCAGCCAGTTCCTCGTCGAAGCAGCCGTCCCGGCAACGGACGAGGAGACCGACTTCCCTGCCAGCGCAGCCCTGCGCCACGTCTTCCAGGATGCCGGCATCATCGACGACCGTCTCGCGCGGGCAACGTGCGCCTCGCCCGACGTCCGCATCGAAGCACCCCTCACGGAACCGGTCACCGTCGTCGGTTTCCACCTGCGTCGCCACAACTACCAGCGCGTACGAGGCCAGGCTCCCCGCCGGCCCAAACTCGTCGCCTGCCTGGTCGCGATGCACTTCACACCGGACGCCGAGACCCCGCCGTACACCGAGATGTACCAAAACGGCCAGTGGCTACGCCTCGCCGAGGGACGCGCCGCCTACCACGGTGCGGACATCGGAAACGAGAACTGGGGCCGGGCCGCCGATGGGGCCCAGGCGGTTCGCGACCACATCGAGACCGCCCTTGACGGCCTGATCATCCCTAACGGCGGCAACCGAGTCGTGGTCGTCCTCGACAAGGAAGGCAGCCGCAGCATCTACTCCGGCGTCGGTGACAACCCGTTCTCGGGCGGCCAGCTGCCGGGCCGCGGCCTAGCCCAGGACGGCGTCGACGTAGCCGTCGTACGACTCGCCTTCGGCCAGCACGCGGCGCGGCCGGCGACCGTCTACCGGGACAGCACCGACAATCTCGAAACCATGACGCCCAGCTACCGTCGGACGCTCATCTTCGAGAAGCGCCACCCCCACGAGACTGTCTGGATGCTCACCCAGCAGTCGCATCAGCAAGCGGGCAACTCGCCCATGCTGCGCGAGGGCAACCGGCGAACCCGCGAGGACTTCCACACCTTGCCCTCCAACCCGATGAACAAGGACCTCCACGCCACCAGCCGCATCGAGATCACGGTCCCGAGCCCCGGCAGCTGGGAACCCGGTGACCTCATGGCCTTCATCGCGCGCCTGTGCGACCAGGCCATCGCCTGGGACCACCGCACCCTGCGCGCCGCTCCGCTCCATCTCGCTTACAAGGCCGATCAGGACCACCCAGACTTCAACAGCCATGACCCCGGTGATGGCGACGCCGAGGAAGAAGTGGATCTCCCGTAGGCGTTTCGCGGGTGTGTCCGGTGACTGGCTCAGTCGCACAGGTCGATGGTTCTCACTCTGCTCTGATCGTGAACCTGACTGGCTCGGACAGAACGATCGTTGCCGAATCAAGGTCTGCGAGCCTTGTGGCGAGGGTGGCCATGGCCAAGCGCTCCGGGAGTGCCTCGTGGAATTTCAGGCCGCGCATGGCTTTCACGTCGATGTCGGGCAGGCACAGGCGTGAGGCGGCGTCCGCCGCTCCGGCCTTCCACATCTGCGGGGTGAGGTCGGTACGTAGGCGCAGGTATTCGTCGGAGAAGCGCTGGCGTTCGTCGGTGAGGCCGGCCAGAGTGGCGGTGAGGGTGGCGTTGGCACGGTAGCCGGCCCAGGTCCACCAGCGGATGTCGTCGCCGGCTCGGGTGATGACGGTGCCGCCGGGGTGGACGGTGTCGACGTTCTGCTCGCGGACGTGCGCGAGTTGCTGGGTGGCTCGGCGGGTGAGTTTGACCGGCGGGTCGGCTCCGAGCAGCACGTCGCGGGCGGACTGGTTGAGAGCGTAGGAGGTGCCGCTGTAGCCGGTGCCGAACCAGCGGGCGCGGCCGGCGAGGTCCGAGGGTTCGACGTAGCAGCGGCGTCTGGTCCAGTCGATCCAGGTGACCTTCCAGCTCCGGCCGCCGAGCAGCAGGACTCTGGGGCCGTCGATCTTCTCGGTGAGGAGCATGGGGTCGGTGCGGCCGATCTCCTGGCGGCCGGCGAGGACGGTGAATTCGGGTGGTGCGGTGAAGACGGCGGTGATGCCCATGAAGTGGCGGCGGCCGAACTTCTCCTCGGCGGCCGGGCCGATGAACAGCAGCTCGCCGTCCTGGTCGAGGAAGCCGTCGTTCACCAGGTGCCGCAGGATGGGTTCGGCGCTGCGGTCGAACGGCGGGAGGCCGTTCCAACTCTGGTTCCAGAGTCCTTGGGCGATCTTGTGCTCTTGCAGGCTGAGGGCCAGGAGTTGCTGGCCGACGATGTGTCGGGGCTCGGGCGGGGCGGTGACCGGTTCGATGTAGCCGCGGCCCCACAGGACGAGCAGTGCCGAGGCGCTCAGGAGTGCCTCGCGGCTGCGGGCGAGGAAGAGGCAGTTGCGGTTGGAGCCTGTGCGGCGTCCGGTGCGGCCGATGCGCTGGAGGAAGGAGGCGACGGTGGTGGGGGCGTCGATCTGGATGACGCGGTCGAGGTCTCCGACGTCGATGCCGAGTTCGAGGGTGCTGGTGGAGACGATGACGCAGTCGCGGGCCTCGGCGAAGGCGGCTTCGGCGCGGCGTCGTTCGTCGAGGGAGAGGGAGGCGTGGGAGAGGAAGGTGGTGACGCCTGCGGCTCGGAGTGCAGCGCCGAGTTCTTCGACGAGCTGCCGGGAGTCGCAGAAGACCAGCCGCTTCTCGCCTCGGTGGAGGGCGGCGATGACCTTGGCCGCGTTGGCGGTTGATCCGACGTAGTCGAGTTCGATGTCTCCCGGTGGCGTGACCGTAGTGGCGTCGGCGACGGCCCGTGGGGCGAGATCGACGCCGGGGGCGACGACCTGGGCGGGGCGCTGGCCGCGGCCCGAGCCTTGCAGCCAGTGGAGGAGGTCGCTGGGGTTGCCGACCGTGGCGGACAGGCCGACGCGTTGGATGGGCCGTCCGGCCAGGTGCTGGAGACGTTCGAGGACGGCGAGCAGGTGCCAGCCGCGGTCGTCGCCGGCGAACGCGTGGACCTCGTCGACGACGATGGTCCGGAGGTCGGCGAAGAGGCGGTGTTGGTCGACCTTGGTGCTCACCAGCATGGCCTCGATCGACTCGGGCGTGGTGAGCAGGATGTCCGGCGGGTCGGTGAGGATGCGCCGGCGCGCGGTCTGGGGGATGTCGCCGTGCCAGAGTGCCGCACGCCGTCCGAGCCATCCGGCGTACGTTTCGAGGCGGGGCAGGAGGTTGTTCAGCAGGGCCTTGAGCGGGCACACGTACAGCACCGACAGGCCGGTCCAGCGTTGCTGTTCCATGGCGGACAGCAGGGGGAACGAGGCTGCTTCGGTCTTGCCGCCGGCGGTGGGGGCGAGCAGGACCGCGTCCGATCCGTCGAGTAGCGGGGCGATGGCCTCCTGCTGGAGGGGACGGAGTTCGCGCCAGCCGAGGGAGTTGACGATGTGGTGGACGAGAGCGGGCTGGAGCCGGGACAGGGCGGCCGTCCCGGCCCCTGAGCCGGAAGGTGTGTGGGCGTCGCTCATAGGTCGAGCTCGATGTCGCCCGCGGAGGCAGCGCTGCGTTCGGCTTCGCTCAGCTCCGCCGAGGAGAGGGTGAGGGCGTAGTGCCGGCGCGGGTCGAAGTCGTCGAACTCGTCGACCCGGTCGAGGACGTCGGCGACGAGTTTGCGCAGGAAGACGCGCGGGGCGATGCCGACCTGGCCGCCGAGCCCTCCGGTGACGGCGGTGGCGAGTTCGGCGATGTAGGCGTTATCTACGAGTTCGGCGACCCGGTCCGGGTTGCGGGCAGCTCCGGCGTAGAGGTCCCGCACGCTGCGGCCGAGTTCACCGAGGCGCTCCAGGTCGAAGCCGGCGAGGCGCAGTTGGACCGCGCGGGGCGAGTCGAAGCGCGGGTCGGTCGTGAAGTCGGTGGCCAGGCGCTGTGCCAGCGGCGGAAGCCTCTGCACGCCCTGCTGTCCGTCGTAGAACGCGGGCGTGCCGGTGATCATCAGGAACAGGCCGGGGAAGCGGCCGGCGTCGATCTCGTCCAGGAGCTGCCGAAGGGCGTTGAGGCCCTTCTCCCGGACGTCGCCTCGTACGCGCTGGAGGGTCTCGATCTCGTCGAGGACGAGCAGCAGGCCGGGGTGTCCGCAGTCGCGCAGGACGGTCAGCAGGCCCTGGAGGAAGCCGAGGGCGGCGAAGTGGTCGAGGTCTCCGCGGACGCCGGCGGTCCGGCGGGCGCTGGCGGCCACGGACTTTTGGCCTCCGAGCCAGGCGATGAGCGCCTCGGCCGTTGCGGCGTCGCCTGCGGCCTTGGCGTGGCGGTAGCCGCGCAGGGCTGCTGCGAACGCGGGGGTAGTACGGGCGACGTCGGCGAGGCGGGACTCCATGAGCGCGTCGACGGCCTTGCCGAGGGCTTCGGTGTCGTCCTCGGGTACGTCTCCGGCGTCGAGGACTTCCTCTTCGAGCGTGTAGAACCAGGAGTCGACGATGGCGCGCAGGGCGCTCGGGGCGTGGCTCGCGGTGGACAGGCGTTCGGTCAGGCGTCGGTAGACCGTCTCCAGCCGGTGGAGCGGGGTCTCAGTCTCGGAGATCTGGATCTCGGCGGTGGCCAGGCCCATGCGCTTGGCCCGCTCGGCGAGCCAGCGGGCAAAGAAGGTCTTGCCGGAGCCGTAGTCGCCGCGGACGGCGTGGAAGGCGGCGCCGCCTCGGGTGACGACGGTCAGGTCGTCGTCGAGGGCGCGTTCGAAGCGGTCGAGGCCGACGGCGAAGAGGTCGAGCCCGAACTGGGGCACGGTGCCGCGGCGCAGGGCATCGATCACATCGCGGCGGCGGGCCGCGCTCACCGAAGCCGCGTGTCCCATGGATGCGGACTGGTCAGTGCTCATCAGCTGTCCACCTGGAACTGCTCAGCGGCGAGCGGCACGTTGAGCCGCAGCCTGGTTCCGTTGTCGCTGAATTCCAGCACGGGGTAGCCCTCTACGTTCATGAGTCGTTGCAGTGTGGCGGCGAAGCCGTCTGCGTTTCGGCCGGCCTTGCCCGCTGCCGCCGCCACCGCGGTCAGGGACAGGACGCCGTCCGCTGCCACAAGGGCGTCGACGACGGCGGCCATGACCGCGGGCTCGAGCGACCTGCGGACGAACTTCCGCTGGAAACGGAAGGTCTCGGACGCCACCAGCTTCGTCCCGAAGGAAGGGCCGTGTGCCGGGGTGCTCGTCACTGCGGCTTCGCGCGTCTCCTCCACGAGTTCCTGGCCATCCGTGGGCTTGGCCGGGGTCGACGACGTGTCTGTCTGCTCGGCGACGCGTGCCGCATCGCGGGTAGGGCCGCCAGCGTTCCACCAGGACGGGGTGACGTCCTCCGGTGCGAGGAGGTGCCAGTCCTTGGGCGGGTCCGCGTCCACGGGCAGCAGCGTCAGGACCGGAACGGTCATCTCGGCGAGGGAGGCTCCGCCGTGGTAGCCCGCCTTGCGGGGCGTGTAGCGGATGTCCTCGCGCCATGGCGCGACGATGCGGCCATCGCCTTCGAGGACGCGCGGTCCGGTGAGCAGGACTTCGCCGGATCCCGGTTCGCCGAGGCGCCAGCGCGCGGCGCTCACGTTCCCGGCGGCTGCCGGGGCGTCGAGTCCTTCGCCCCGCTCGAGGACGTGGCCGTGGTCGGCGACGATGACGACGGGTCGGCTGTAGAGCCGTGCAGCGGCGAGGAGCTCGTCCAGGTAAGTCACGTCGGCGAGGCGCCACCGTGTGCGGTCGCCCTGGGCCGCGTGATCGAGTGAGTCGTCGACGGTGTTCAGCACGACGCCGACGACCGCTTCGCCGGCCAGCTCGCGCTGCAGCGTGTCGGAGAGCCGCCGGCCGGCCGCACCTCCTATGTCCGCCTTGTGGAAGAGCACACCTGACCGGCGCTGCCGGGCCCAGAACGCTTCGAAGCCGGGCTTCTCCACGGACTGGCCGCCCTGGGTGAGGCTGCCGGTGAGGAGTGAGGCCCGGCTGATGCGGGTGAGTGAGGGGATCGCGGCGACTGCGGCCGTGCGGCGGCCCCGTCTGGGGCCGGTCTCCAGCCAGCCGCGACGGGCGAGTTCTTCGCCGAAGCCGACCGCGACCTCGCTGCTCATCCCGTCGACCAGCAGGATCAGCGGTGCCCGGCCCGACTTTCCGGCGAGCTTGACAGCGATGGTGTCGAGCACGTTCTCGACCGGAAGCGCCCCGGCCGGCGTCTGGCCGGTCGCGGTGCGCGTCCATTCACGCAGGTACCGGGCGAATACCTCGTCGATCACCGCGCGCCGCCCACGAGCAGCGTGGTAGACGCTGTGGTAGGCGGCACTGACCGGTTCCTGGGCATCGGCATCGCCGGCCCACAAGACGGTCAGGGCGGCATCCACCCAGCCCCAGTCGGCGAGGTGCTGCTCGACCGCGTCCGCCACGGACGTGATGGTCGACTGCGAGCCGGCCAGCCAGCGAGCCAAGCGCACCGCAGCTTCGGCCGTACGGACACGCGGGCGCAGCAGGCCCGCGAGGTGGTGGCGGCGCAGTTCCTCAAGGGCGGCCTCAGCTGCGGCGAGGTCGCGTGTGCGGGGGCCGGAGGTGTCGAGGACAGCAGCGAGTGCGTTGAGGCGGGCCTGGAACCCGGAGGGCAGGTACGCGTTGCCCGCGAGGGCTTCGGTCAGGCCGGCTTCCTGGGCCAGCCGGTCCGCCTGATCGAGAACTTCCCGGCCCCGGTTGTGAGCCGCGTACTGCTCCGGTCCCGCCTGCTCGGCCTGCAGCAGCCAGCGGATCAGGGTTCCCTCGACCGCGAGGGTGAAGGGACGCAGATCGGCGGGCTTGGGCCGGATGGTTCCGAACAGCCCGCCGAGCGCGAGGCCGGTCTCCGCTGATGGGGCAGGGCCTGCCACCACGGAGCCGACGACCCCGAGGGCCATGGCTTCCTGTCCGCGGCCGGCGGCGCACAGGTCCAGCAGCAGCGACGCCGCGTTGCCGGCGACCTTGGTCAGCCAGTCCCGGATCCCCTGCTGCTCGTCCTTGGCCAGTGCCGCATAGGCGGCGGGCCCGAAGGGACTGCGGGACCAGGCCAGCAGGGTGTCGGCGTCCAGCGGGGTGTCGCGACGACCATCTCCCCGGGTGCCGGCCGCGTCGGGGGATGCCTGGCTGATCGAAAGCCTGGCCTCGACGAGTGCGCGCATCGCCGCATCCAACGTGAGCACGGAGCCGAGCCGCGGCCAACCACCGTGGGGCTCTGCTTCGACAAGGGCGTTCACCAGCCAGGATTCCGCGCGGATGCGCGGGTCAAGACCGGTGGCGCCGAATCGCAGCCGGACGATCTCCGCCCGGTCGACGCTGAGGACCTGGCGGCGCAGGGCGTGGCCGAGCACGTCCCAGCCGAGCTGCTCGTCCTCGACCGTGGTGGTGACCACAAGCACCGAACCCGGGCCCGTGGCATCTTCCTGGTGACGGTGCCAGGCGTCGGAGATACCGAGGACGGAGTGCTGCTCCACGACCTCGATCCGGCGCTTGTCCTCAGCCAGCGAGGCGGTGAACTCGGCAGCCGCGCCGGTCTCGTACCGGCCGTGGACCAGGACGAGCCGGCGGTCCGGCTCGTTGGGAAGCTCCAGACGCAGAAGTGCCTCGATGACCCGGCGGTTCACCAGGGGTGGCTGGGCCGACATCACTGCGCCGTCCCTTCGCGCACGGTACCGCCCGCTCCGGGCTCATCCGCGGGCTTCCACCCGATCTCGATCTCCGTATCGGGGTTGGTGGCGGCGAACTCCCGGATCTCGCCCAGCAGATCCGCCAGGGCTCGTTCGAACGCGGTCTCCCCGGCCCGGGCTGCCACCCTGCGAGTGGAGCGGCGCGGCACAGCTGCTGCAGGACCAGCCGCAGCGGTGGTGTCGGCGGGAACAACGGGCGTGCTCGGCTCGCCGGGCGAGGTGGGCAGGGGCGGCTGGCCGTGGAAGGTCAGGCTGACCTGGCCGGCCTCGGTCGGCGGCTCCTCCTGCGTCGGCGACGGCACCGGCGCTGCGGGCGGTGCCACCGGTGCGGCGACAGCGGCCAGCCGGGCCGCATCCCGGATCAGCGCCAGGGACTGCGGCTGGATCTTGTCCAGGACCGGCGCGAGCTGACGGGCGAACTCGTCCTCGTGAGCGGCACGTTCCACCTCGGCGATCAGTCGCTGCGCGCGGTCGCCGATCCCGTCGGTCCGTCCGGTGTACTCGCGCACGCTCTCCAGCAGATCCCACTGCGTACGGTCGAGCGCCTTGAGAACGGTCTCCGCCGAGCCGACAGCGGCGCCCAGCTCCTGATCGGTGATGTCGTACGCGACTGCGGCGAGTTCCTTGACCAGCGGGGTGTCGTCCTGGTGCCGCGTCAGCCGCTGAACAAGGTCCGCGGCATGCCGAGCCGCCAGCAGACGGGGCGCACGCGAATCGCCAAGGCCCAGCGCGGTGGCGTGCTGCGGCTTGCCGAGGGAGCTGCGCACCCCTTCGACGGCCGGCTCCACTGCCTCGGCCTTCGCACGCACCGCTGCCGCGAGCTTCGCGACGTTGCGGGCGAACAGCACCGGCGGCACCCCGGAGACGCCGAACAGCGCCGCCGCACGGTCCCGCGCGGTGGCGAACTCGGCCTCGGTGGGCTTCTCCTGGGCCCGCAGGACATGGCCAGCCCCGATCGACTGCAGGGGCGGCGCCACCGGCTCGGGCTTGCCGTTGTAGACCCAGGAACGGTCGGCCAGCAGCGCGTAGGTGGCGATCAGCAGACTGCTCACCTGCTTGTCCAACCCGGTCCAGCCGAGCTTGGCGATCCACTGGCGGATGTCCTCCACCTTGTACTCGCCCGTGATCTGCTGCTGGGCGGCGTACTGGTCGATCCGCCGACGCCACTCAGTGCTCAGGGTCAGCGGACCATCGTGGACCTCCCCTAGCTCCAGCGGGTGCACGATCTTCTTGACGACGGCCATCTGCCCGCGGTCAAGCTCCACACGCCCGGAGCCGTCCTCCATGGCCTTGGTGATCCAGCCGAGCACGGCCTTCAGCTCGGCCGGAGTGATCGCCTTGCGGTTGCCGGACGGGTCGAAGTTGGGATGCTTGGGATACAGCTCCTGGAAGACACCGTCGGCGATCCGGAGCATGTTGCCCTTGAAGCCGGCGGCGGCTTCCAGCCGGGGCCGGTGGCCAGGCAGCATCGACAGCAGGTGGCCGTCCTCCCCCACCGGTGCTCCGGCGTTGGCCTCGTCCAGGCGGCTGATGCCGTACAGCTGGCCCAGCGTGACGGTGAGCTGGGAGGTGAGGTTGTCCCGCTGCGCCTGGAGCTGGTGGCGCATGCGGATGCGGTCCTCGGCGGAGTAGTTGACCGCAAGGTCGTCGAGGCGCTCCCGCTCCAGCACGTAGTTGATCTTCAGGAGTCGCCCGAGCTGGCCGGCACGCTGACGCGAGAGGTGCGCCGGAAGCCACACCACGGTGGGCTGGCGGTGCCGCTCGTCCCGCAGCAGCTGACGGACCCGCGCGGCGTCGTTGCTCGGGTACTGGCCGGCGACGTCGAACGGGTAGTCGATGACGAAGCGCACCCGCCCGTCCACCGAGGGGATGAAGTGGTCGTCCGGGATCTCCTGGGCGTCACGGACGTTGCCGAAGACGAACTCGGCGGTGCGCTTGGTGCCGCGCCACACGATCTCGTGCTCGCAGACGAACCCCTCGGTGTCCTTGATTTCCAGCGCGTTCCAGAGGGTCTCCTTGATCCAGACGCGCCGTGCGCTCACCCGGTCGACCTCGCCGACGGCGTCCAGCAGCGGCTCGACGTCAAGGTCGGACAGATGCAGCGCAAAGACCGGGTCGTTGCCGCCGTCCGAACGCAGCTCCCCGCCGAACTCGCCCTGCAGCTCCTCCAGGCGCGCCAGGGCCACCTTGTCGTCGGTGATCGTCCGCGTGCGCTTGACGGAACCGTGGTTGAGGTCCGCGAGACGACGCGCGGTCAACCGGGCCAGAGCCGGAACCTCGGGAGTCAGGTAGGCCAGCAGGAGCGTCTTGACCAGCCGGTCGGTGGCTCGGAAGTCCGCGCTCTCCTCCCCCTGGTAGCGCTCCACCATCCAGGCGCGGACCTTGTCGTAGAACCGGTTGGCCTGCCCGCCCTCCTTGCGGAGCTTCTCGGTGAACGCATCGCCCATGCCGCCGGCCAGGACATCCCACAAATCTCCCAGCGGGATGATCTGGCCGACCTTCATGTCCTCGCGTCGCCGCCACAGCAGGTCCTGGAGCAGCTTCAGACCGGTCCGCTCGCGCTGGAGCGCACCTGACAGCGCGACCAGGACGTTCAGCAGGGCCGGCGTCAGCGGGTACACGTCGCGGAAGTCCGACCAGTCCGCCTGAGTCGCACCCTGCGAGTCGAGCAGAGCGTCCTTGACCCGTGCGTTCGCCTGTTCGAAGTCGGCAAAGGCCGTGTCCAGGGCGTCCCGTGCCTCCGGGGAGCGGGGCTTGAGCACGCGCTCCTTGATGATCGCCGGGAGGTTCCGGTCCTCCAAGTTGATCACGTCGAAACGCTGGGCGAGGTAGCCGACCTGGGACTCCAGGTTCTTCACCTCGGCGCCGGTGACGTCCTCACCGACGAGCTGGGACAGATTCCTCTGCCGCGAGACGAAGGAGACGATCGGCACCGGCCGGTCCGCCACCCCCGACTCGATGATCTTGACGAGCTTGCCGACCTCGGTCTTCACGAAGTCCTGGTCGCTCATCCTGGCCTGGAGCCAGAGGACCAGCTCGTCCAGGAACAGCACGATGCCGTCGTACCCGAGCGACTTGGCGTGCCGGCTGATGACGGACAGGCCGTCCTCGAGAGGGATGAAGGCGTTCGCGTCACCGCTGGCGCCGCGAGCGTAGGACTTCATCGGTCCGCTGAGCAACGCGGAGACGAGCGCCTCGCGCAGCGGGTCGCCGGGCGGAGCCGCAAACGCGCGGTCCAGGTCCGCGCTGGTCCAGCCGGTGGAGGGGGCCCCGGCTTCCTCCAGCGGGACCAGGTCGTCCTCGTCCGCGGCGCTGGGCTGGCACGTGCCGCCGCTGACAGCGCGGTCCCCGAGCTTGCGGATGAACAGGTCGTCGCCCTCAATGCTGCGGTTGTAGCGGGCGTCGTCCAGCATCGCGTCGGCCCGATAGACCGGCGGCGTCGGCGCATTCGGGTCTATGCGGCGGATCGCCCGGACGTAGCCGCCGAGCAGCGCGGAGTCCAGGTCAGCGGCGCCGACGAGGTGGTACGGCACCATGAGGAACCGGCGGTCGCGCAACCAGTCGTCGTGCTCGGCGATGACCTCCTGCAGACGCGGCTTGGAACGGGCAGCCGGCTCGTTGTTGAGCACCGCGTGGAGCACCGACATGAAGTGGCTCTTACCCGAGCCGAACGAGCCGTGCAGGTACGCGGCGTTCGACGAACCGTCGCGAACCGAGCTGCGGACGAGAGTGAGCGCCTTGCCGAAGGCTTCCTTCAGCTGATCGGTGACGACGTACTCGTCGACCAGACGCTGGGTCTCCTCGAACCCGCCGGACAGCTCGACCTTGAACTTGCCGGCGAGGACCGCGTCGGGGATGTCCAGGACGTCCCGGAGGAAGAGCTCAGTGCTGGACATCGCGGGTCGCGGTCCCTTCGTCGTGGAATTCATGTCGGTGTGCGATCGTGCAATGGCTGCACGTTACTTGGCCGCGGCCCTGCCGCGTTTGGGCGCAGACGGACGCCAAGAGAGCAACGCATCCGTCGTGACGCCGTGCTCACGCTGCTGGGCCTCCAGCCACTCCTGGCAGTCGGTCGCGGGAACCCCCTCCCACTCGGGATCGAACTCACCGTGCCACTGCTTCAACCAAGGCAGCAGCTCCAACATCCCAGCGAGAAGCGGAGTCAGCTGCTCACCCTGCCAGTTGTCCCGCTCCACCCGGTCGGTAGCCAGGTTGATGATGGCCTGCGCCTGGTCCCGATGGTCCCAACCGGCCCAGCCGAGAACCAGCTTGGGGTCGGCCTCCGGTCCAGCATCCGGGTAGGAGATGAACCGCTCCTTCGGCACATCGAGCTTGCCCCGGTTCGACCAGTACGACTGCTTCCGGAAGTCCGCACCTGAGTACTTCGGAGGGGCAGTGATATCCAACCGTTCCCCGGTCCGATCCTCTTCACGCTGCTGATCCCAGACCTTCTCCCATTGCTCACGCTTACGGAGACCGGGGTCCTTATACCGAAGGGCGCCAAGGTAGGGCACGTGCTCGTCGGTAACGATCTCGCGCAGCACATCAGCAAGCCGAAGGTCTGGCTTACCGAGGTGATCCGAAGCATAGAGTTCAGCAACAGCATGAATGTCGGCATCGTTGGCGAGCAGATCCGCCAGCTGAGCCGGGGTAAGCGTACGCGGCTGGCGCATTCCGTCGCGATTGTGGAACCACAGATCCTCGCGCTCACAACGATCCAGCAACCACGCCTGGAGGGCCTCGGCCTCCTTCTTTTCCCAGGTTTGCGACGACCAGCGACGCTTGTATTCCGGACGCTCGATCAGCGCAATGTCGCGACGCTTCTCGATAATGTCGATTCGGCGCTGCACGATCGCGCGATACCACTCAGGCCAGCGGTAAGGAATTTCCGTAATGGGGGTGGAGTTGTGCCGGTTGAACCAAACGGTCTGGGCCTCGCCAGCAGCCACCCTGCGCGCGAGCACGATCTCAAAAGACCGCTCGCCAAGAGCCACTTCAGGGACCTCATCAAGGTCAGGGGTGGTTAGAGACGCAACCTCAGCATCGGCGAGGAGGCTGTACGAGCCGTAAACATGCCAGTCCAGCTCTTCCTGCAACGCAATCATGCGGTGTCGCATCGAGAGATAGGCATCCCGAGCTGCATCGAGATTAATTCGTTCGGTTGCAGCTGAGGCATTAATCAAAGCAGCAGGCTCAAGTGCCGCGAGAGCCCGCCCGAGCGAGTCAAGCTTAGCGCCAAATGGACCGTCAGCTGCGGCCGGAATGGGGAATTCCTGGAGCTTGGCCCCCGTGAATTCGTAAAAGCGCTCCCACTCGTCATGCATGAAGCCGCCAGTCCCCGACTGACTACCCTTATCGTGACACACCTGCTTCAGCCAGAAGCAGGCCGTCGATGAATTTAGCAATCCAAGAAGCGCCAGATGGGCCTCCTCCGCTGCCCCCTCGGGAAGTTTGATCACCGGCGCGTGGGCGTCGAAAACCTTACCGCCCCGGTCAAGAGAAAAGTGCAGGTGAGTGGCCACATTCGAGAATACGATGGAGAGCGGGGTTGCGTAGGCCGATCGAGTGTGCTGCATATACTCCCACCAAGCACGGCCAGCGTCTTCCATGACTCCCTGGAAAGTCCTACGCGCAGCCAAGTGCGCCCGTAGCGGCCAGAGCTCGTCCCTAAGATCCTCGCGAACTGAACCGTCTGCGAGGTACGGATACCAGATCAACCCGAGACCGGATACATTCCAGTCTCGAACGTTCTCGCCACGCACAATCGGTCGCAGCGCCTCAAGCGGAGCCCGTACGCCAACCACCGACCTATTCGGCCGACTAAATGCCTCGTCGGAGCCGATCCGAACTGCACGCCCAATAGGTGGATTAATCACCTTAAAGAGGGTTTCACTCGACCGCCCGACGCTCTTCATAACGTCAGCTGCGACCCCGCCGCCGAGCGTCCAGGGGTGCACAGTAAACCGACCCCTCGAGACATCCTCAGCGATTACCCAATCTGTTTCGATTGGCGGCCCTTGAGTATGCTCTGAAATCGCACGCCAAACAAAGCCGTCCGAAGCAACCGTAGGCTGCCCAGGTTCCCCGCGTACGCCCATCACTGATCGAACAGGGTCTATCCAACCCCGATCCGTATTGCGGCCAATAAGGATCACGGTCGGGGTTCCATGGCCAGGGATGAATGCGCCCGACGTGTCAATCACATGCGTGAGCTTCACTGTGCGGAAGAATTCCTCAATGAGTCTTTTCCCGAACTCGCGCTTCATGAAGGAGTTTGCAGTGATCTGGCCAGTGAATCCCCGACCATCCCGCGTGGCCAACTCGAAGATTCGTTGCGCAAACGGCACGGACAGCGCATACGTCCCGGCGCAAGCGTCGTAGATTCCTCGATAGGTCTCGTTTTCTTGCTTATCCTTGACCGTGATGTATGGGGGATTTCCCACAACCACGTGGTACGAGTGCCGACCCAACAAATCACAGCTGCGGACGAATTCGGCCACGTCCTCGGTCGAGTAGGCGAACGCCCCCTCCGAATCGTCGCCTTCGTCGTCGGCCACCCCCATGGCAGAGAACAGGTCGTCCTCCGACTTCCCCTTCTGCTTGCGCCTGCCGACGCCTCGTCCATGCAGCAGTGAGTCGCCTACCGCAACGTTGATCGGGAACTTCGGTGCCTGATCCAGCCGCTGGACACCGGCCTCCTTCAGCGCCGCAACCAGCAACCGGAACCGGGCGATGCTGACCGCGAACGGGTTCTTGTCACAACCGTGCACCGCTTCAAGTGCGGCCCGCACGTTCGCCCAGTCGTCGATGCCGGGGCCGGCTTCTTCCCGATACTTCGCCAGCAGCCGCTGGAACATGCCCAGCAGGAAGTGCCCGCTGCCACACGCCGGGTCGATCGTCCGCAGTCCCCGCCGCTCAACGACGCGCGACTCGCTCTCGCGGATGGTCAGCTCGGGCCAGAGCCCGAACTCCTCTACCGCTGGCTCGAGCGTGAGGTCGAGGATGAACTCCTCCACGAACTCAGGGGTCTGCAGCAGCGCATAGGTCTTCCGCGCGTGCTCGCTGAGGTTCTGGTACAGGTCGCCCAGGAACCTGGTGTCCCAGTCCTCATTCTCGAAGAGGTGGACCGCCTCCCCGTCGTCGCCTCTGCGCCGCCAGAACGCCAGCAGGGCCCGCGCCGCCTCATAGCTCGGTGTGAGCCCCCACAGCGGGTTGTGGTTGCGGTCGAAGAGCCCTCCTGCCGTCTCGTTCGCCGCCGCGAGGTGATCGAACGCCGCGACGAGCCAGTCGCGGTCGTTCTGTTCCGGGTTCTCCCGGAAGTACGCCTCGTGGCGTTCCTCCGCGATCGCCAGCCGCTCCCCGGGGCCAGCGATCCAGGGCCATTCGATCAGCCCGTTGTCCTCACAGAAGCGGACGAAGACCGTGCCGAGCACCCAGGCGACGGCAGCCTGCGTGATCCGCTCCTCGCGCCAGCTCTCGTACGTCGCGGCCGTGCGCTCAGCCGCCCGGGCACGCTGGTACTCATCGTCCAGCGTCGCCGCGAACTCGGGTACGTCCTGGCTGCGCTCTCGCAGGTCGTCCTCCAGAGCCGCCACCTGCTTACGCAGGTCCTTCAGCAGCTCGTTCTGGTCCACTCCCCGACCCGTCACAGCGCCCGTCCCTTGTCCGTCCATCCGTCGGTCCAGGCGGACCGTGCGGTTCCCCATTTTGCCATTTCAGCGCACCCGAACGATCGGCCGTTCCGAAGGTCGGGTCCGGAGGAGGCGCATATCGTCAGGCGGCAGCACTCCGCGCTCGGAGCTCATCCAGGAAGTCCTTGATCAGAACTGCTCGCTCGGCCTCGCCAAGTACCTCGACGATCATGCCGTCCAGCTGCGGGGTCTCGTGCGGCGCCTCCTGCGGGCAGAGCAGCCACAGCCCGTGCGGGGCGTCTGCCTCCCGGCGGGCCGCGTTCTGCAGGGTGACCAGCAATTCCCGCCCGCCGGCGTCCTGGTATCGGGCAACCAGACCCGCGTCGTGGAGGAAGAGCACGTTCGTCGACCCAGCTGTCTCGACTCGCTCACGCAGGTGCTCACCCACTCGGGACCATGCGCCCTTGACGTACGACGCGAGCCCTCGCGGCAGTTCTCCGGACTCGGTGAACTTGGTGTCGATGGTCAGGACTCGTTCCCACTCGGTGCCGTGCTGGGCCGCGAGGGCGCGGAATTCCCGAAGGAAGAGCCCGCCCAGCGAGACCGGCTCCACGCCAAATGTCTGGGCAATGAGGTCTGCTGCCCCGGGAAGGTGCTTGCCTCGAAGGGTCAGGGCAAGGAAGCCTCCGCGGCGCAGGGCGTCCTCCAGCTTGGCTCCGAGGAGTAGCTTCGGGTCTCGTCCGGCCGCCGCCGATGCTGCAGCCACGCCTGCCGCGCCCGGGAACAGTGTGGTCGCGGTCGCCGAGGCGGTCATTGAGCGAACGCCCTCCGGAACCGGGGCGCGGAAGCGCTTGGTCTCCCTGTCGTATTCGAGGACGAATCCGGCGTTCTGGAGTGCCTCCTTCAGGGCCTCTTCCAGCTCGACCGCCGTCGGCTCGCCCAGATCCAGATCGGGGAAGCGAAGCCGCACCTTGGCGAGGAGTTCCTCCGCGGTCGCGCCCCGGTCGCGCCGGACGCCGGCGGCGGCCTGCGAGATTCGGATCGCCGACCCGAGGCCCAGGCCCCTCGGGTAGAGCTCCAGGCGCGGGGAGTACAGGGCGTCCTGAGCGGCGGCCGACGCGAGCGCCACCATGCGACCGTCCGACAGGGGGGTCATGCCCGACGGCACCGGCACGGATCGCAGGTCGCGAATCACGACGGCACGGTCCGGCAGCGGCTCGGTCAGCGCGAGCCGGTCCGCCTGCTGTCCGAGCGACCGAGCGTAGTCGGCGAGTTCAGGCGCGCTGGGGTCGTTGGTCCCCGCCAGGGATTCGCACGCGATGAAGACCCGGCCGCTGCGCCGAAGCACCGCGAGCCGCGGCTGTCCGTCATCGTCCTTGTCCTGCGGCCAGGCTTCTGCCTCGACAGCCGCGCGGACCACGGCGAGCGCGAGCACCTCCGCACGCTGTGGGTCCTCTTCCCGCACACCCTTGCGGATCCGCAGGTCGGTTGCCACTTCCTGCGCGGTGACAACGCGCCCTGCCCCGGTGACGAAGACGACGATTTCCTCCCGCAGCGTCGCCAGCACAGGATCTGCCGCCCAGGACTGGATCGCAGCCACATGGCTCCGCGAGACGGTCGCCTGCGAGGTGGGTAGTGCCTTGGCGATGTCCGTCTGCGAGCACCAGACCGGCAGTGTGGAGAGCTCGCCATCTGCGCCGGGCAGGCCGAGCGTGAGCCGGATGACGTCGCGCTTGCGCGACCCCTTGCTGGCCGGCCCGGGGTCGAGGTGAGCGGCAAGTTCGTCGATGCTCGCGCGGGCGGCGATGTCCGCCGGCAGATTTGCCAGGTCCACCTGCGGCTCCACGGCCGCGGTCCCTGAGCCTCCTGTCGACTTCGGGCCGGGCGCGACGGCCTTTCGGAGCCTCGCCGTCCACTGCTTGTGCCGTCGGTTGAGTTCCTTGCGGATCACCGCACCGGCACCTCGGGCACGGGCGATCTGGTGCAGCGGCACGTTGAGAAGCTCGCCGACTGTGGTCGCACCGAAGGAGTTGGCCACCGACTGTGCGCGTGGTGAGAGGCCGGCGTCCTTGAGCAGGGTGTCCGCTTCGGCCTGCGCGGCGACGCGGTCGCGGGCGGCCTCCAGATCCTCCGTCTCGTCGTCCTCGTCGTCCGGAGCCACCGCATCGGCCTTGGCGAACACCGCCTGCCAGGCTTCGTGCATCTGCCGCAGCGTGTCGAAGCGGCGATCGGCGTCCCGGTGGAGTGCCCGCCGGAAGAACGCCTTCAGCCCGTCCTTCAGTGCAGGCTCGAAGACATCCTCCGCGATCACCGGGTACTCGTCGTCGGTGGTGCGGGGATCGGTCATCTCGTCGCCCCAGCGGGGGCGCTCGCCGGACGCCATCTCGTGCAGGGTGACGGCGGCGGCGTAGTACTCGGCGTGGTGGTCGAAGACCGGCCGGCGTGGTGTGTCGAGGAACGGGTCAAGGTAGCCGCGAGTGCCGGCCTTCACGTCCCGTTCCGATGCCTCGGCGAGGGAGAAGTCGAAGAGCACCAGCTGCCAGGACCGGTCGGCCCGCTGGAGCACGCCGAAGTTGTCCGGCTTGAGGTCGCGGTGCAACACGCCCTTTCCGGCCAGCTGGTCGAGGGCAGTGAAAAGATCGCTGCTGAATCGCTCCAGCTCGTGGTAGGTCAGGCGCCCGTCCCCACGCAGTCGGGCACCAAGTGAGCGCTCGCCGGCGTACTCGAGGTCCAGCACAGTCCGGTTGTGAATCTTGCGCGGACCGTCGAGCAGCCGCACAACGGCCCCACCGCCGACCTTGGCCAGGACGTCAGCCTCGGATTCCAGGCGGTCGTCGCGGGTCTCGTCCAGGGCAACCTTGAGCACACGGCGATCGACCCGGATCGTGCCCCCGAGATCCTCCGCCTCGCGCCGGACGAGCAGGGCCCTTGCGGTGGCACCGGTGCCGAGGACCTTCTCTACAATCCACTCGGCATCGACGCTCTGCCCCGCCATCGCCGCAAGCGGGTCAACGCCGACCGGTGCCGACGCTTCCGTGGCGGCTGCGTGCTCGATTCGGTCGAGTTCGTCCAGGAACCGGTCCACCGAGTCGAGCCGTTCGGCCACGTCCGCACGGGTCGCCTGGAACACCAGAGCGTCGAGTTCTTCCGACACGGCGTCCGACACGGCAGACGGACGCAGTCCGCCGTCGTTCGTCAGCCGCTCGATCATGGCGCTGCGCCGCTCGGCCGGCGGCTCACCGGCCAGGATCAGGTGGGCGAGGGCGCCGAGGCCGAAGATGTCCAGGTCGACCGGGTCGGCGAACTCCATCTCGAACTCCGGCGCCAGGTAGACCTGTGCGGCGTTCTCGACGTGATCGCCGCCGGCGCTGGGGGTGCCGAGAGAGGTGTGCGAGGTGCTGTCGAAGTCGCGGGCGGCGACCTGCCAGTCGATGATGCGCACGACCGGGTTGGACCCGTCGGACTTGCAGGAGACGTACACCGACCGGGCGGCGAGCGCGCGGTGGTAGAGCGAGCGCTGGTGGGCGTAGCGCAGCGCGTCGGCGATCTGGCGTACCAGCTCCAGCCGGGTCTCGTGGGTCACCGAGGCGCTGTAGGTGGCCAGGTAGGCGTCCAGGCGCAGGTCGGCGGCGCGATGGTTGAACAGGATGGCCGGGCCGCCCTGGTGGTCGCGGAACTCCCGGGCCTGGGCGATGCCGCGGTGGCTGATGCCCTGGAGGACCTGGTACTCGCGCCGGGCTGCTCGTTCGACCGAGTTTCGGGTCTCTGCGGTTGCCTGGAGGCTCACCAGGTAGACGCGGACGCGGCCTTCCTCGCGGATGGGCTGCTCGCGGATGGCAAGGCGGTCCTCCCAGGTCGGGCCTCCGTCCAGAGGGCGCCCGGCGAGGTTCCAGCCGTCGCCGAAGTTCAGGTGGGCGGTGGATGCCTTGACGCCGATCCTCTTCATGAGGTCGGGCAGGGCCCGCGCCAGCTCGAATCGCTCGCGCCGGGCAGCTTCGGAGTCTCGCTGCGGGGGCAGGCCGAGGAAGTCCTGCCAGATGCGGGGCAGGCCGCTGGCGCCGTCGTCGCGGCCGTAGACGTTGGTCTGCTGGCCGGCGTCGAGTTCGGATTGCAGGCTCGGGGCGGACAGGAACACCGCCGGGGAGATCCACGGGATGCGCACGCCGGTGTGGAACTTCCCGGCGGCCCAGGACAGCTTGCTGCGCAGTTCCTTGGACTTGAGGTCGGTCAGGTGCAGCGGGTTGTCGATCGTGCGGAGCCGGTCGGGGCCGTGGAAGTTCCAGGTGCTCCCGTTGTTGACGAGACGCCCCGGGTGCGCTTTGAGCTCCACGAGGAAGAGGCCGCGTGGCACGAGGATGAACAGGTCGCACTCGTTGACGCGCCCCGAGGAGGCCGTGAACGAGAAGGTCGCCCATGCCCGGAAGGGCTCCGCCGGCGGCATCAGCGCCTTGACGTGGTCGAGCGCTTCCTGCTCGTGCGGGAACGGGGAGGGGCGTTCCTGGAACCAGCGCTGCACGCGCGGCGGCGCGGGCTTCGGCCGATGTGCCCCCGAGTTGCCGTCCTTGCCCGCTGCCGACACCCCTGCGCCCTCCCTGGTCCCTGCTTCCGGCCGCGAACGAACCACGGCCTTCCTCCACGGCCTTGACCCTATCGGTCAGGGCCGACAGGTGGAGGCGTGTAGTCCTTCCCGTGATCAACCGGTCCGCAGGTTCTCGCTGCCCGGGGCTGTGGGTCCTTCCAGGGTGGCGGCATTCCGGAGCACGTCGATCACTGTCAGGTACAGTCTGCACTGCTTCGGTGATCAAGCAAAGGGGGAATGGTGATCTTCGCGGCTCGCTATCGGCATCGGCGATGGGCTGGTGCTGTCGCCCTGGCGGTGACGTTGGTTGGCCCGCTGTCGGGCTGTAGCGGTTCAACTCCCCTGTCTGCCGACGGGATTCCCCCGGCGGCCCGGCATCTCCAGGCATACGACCCGCCGACGTCATTCGACTTCGGCGACGGCAACGGCAACGGCACGGGGGACGCACTCGACGAGGGCGTCCAGCCCTCGACATCGAGCCCCGCACGGCAACGGCCGGCGATCTCGCTGAAGGACACGACCGCCTTCGTGACCACCGAGGACGGTATGAAAGCCGTCGACGCCGTCACCAGGAACACGCTCTGGAGCGCGAGCAGCACCATTCCCGCTACGAAGAGCGGCTTCGGGTCCGAGAGGGCCGCGCCACTGCCCGCCCGCTTCCACGGCGTTGACGCCGTGCTCGTGGCGTTCTCCCGTTTCATCCCGGGCACGGGTACCGGCAGGGGCCGAAACGTGATCGAGGTACTGGCCGCCGACTCCACGACGGGCAAGACCGTCTGGACCGCTCAGGTCGACCTCGTGATAACGCCTCTGGACAAGGAAGCTCTGAGCCGCGACGATTCGCTGCTCGCCGACGGTATCAGGGCGGCGCAGGTGGTGGCCGTGGACGACCAGAGCGTGGTCATGTCCGACGACGAGACGACCTATGTGGTCGACGCGGGATCCGGGCAGCTTCGATGGACCAGGCCGGATTTCCACGCGATGCAGCTTGTCGATGGCATCGTGGCCGGCGCCGAGGCTCCGACGTACGGCGAGCGTCAGCTCGCAGGCTACGGCGTATCAGACGGCAGTCCCCGATGGTCGGCCGTCCACACGGAAAGCCACGCCGTCGCCTCCTCCACCGGCCCCGGCCTGCTCGCGATGTCGGCCTCCGATGGGTTCGTCATCGTTGACGCCCGTACTGGAGCGATCCGCGCCCACCCGGGGCCAGGAGCGTATGTGCACCCCTGGCACTGTGACTTCGACGGAACGTCCGTCATTCTCTGCAACGACCAGCTCTTCGGCCAGACGCACTCGATCGCGGCCTTGGACGCGACGTCGATGAAATGGCTCTGGTCGATCACAGAGACGCCGGGAGGACGACTCGTGCCAGTGGTCACCGCCGTTTGGCATGGAGCGGTGTACGGCCGGACGACCAACGGCAATGTCATCCTCGACGCCCGCACCGGTGCCGACCGGGCAACCCCGAAGCTGGCTCCCTTCCTCGTCAACGCCTACGTCGGCATCGAGGACCGAGGTCACAGCATGAGTCTGATGCGCTCCACGGGGTAGCGGCACAGAGTCCCAGCAGGCCGCTGACTCCATGCGCCCGCCACTACACGCAAAGCCTTCGAGTGAGCCGATCACGGTCGGCCCACTCGAAGGCTTTCGTCAGCTACAGGCGCTCCGGCGTCCCGATGCCGAGGAGGTCCATGCCCTGGCGGAGGGTCTGGCCGGTGAGCTGGCAGAGCAGCAGCCGGGTCTGCATCACCTCCCGGCTGGGGGCCTTGAGGACGGGGCAGCGTTCGTCGAAGGTGGTGTACGCCGCCGCGAGGCTGTGCAGGTAGGCGCAGAGGCGGTGGGGTTCGAAGGTCTCGGCAACGAGGTCGAGGGTGGTGCCGAACTCGTCGAGGAGGAGTCCGAGGGCGCGTTCGGCCGGCTCCAGGGCCTGGTCCTGGTGGGCGGTCGGGGTGACGTCGTCGGGGGCCTTGCGCAGGATGGACTGGATGCGGGCGTAGGCGTACTGGAGGTAGGTGCCGGTGTCGCCGTTGAGGGAGACCATGCGGTCGGCGTCGAAGATGTAGTCGCGGGTGCGGGAGGTCGAGAGGTCTGCGTACTTGACCGCGCCGATGCCGGCCCGCTTGGCCCGGTCTTCGAGTTCCTCGCTGGCGAGCTGGGGGCTCTTCTCGGCGACGACGGTGCGGGCTCGGTCGACGGCTTCGTCGAGGAGGTCCATGAGGCGGACGGTCTCGCCGGAGCGGGTCTTGAAGGGCTTGCCGTCCTTGCCGAGATCGGCGAGCCACTCCCCAGGACGCCCCTAGCCCGCCACTGCCTTGTCCAGAGCCACGGCGTGGGTGTGCCAGAGGGCGGTGATGCAGTGGGTGAAGCGGGTGGCGTAGAGGGCGAGGAGGTCGGTGTCGGTGTCTTCGAAGGCGAGGTCGAGGTAGTCCCAGTCGGCCCAGGTCGACCAGTGGTCGGGGCGCATGAGGCGGGGCCAGGCGGCGCGGGGGACGGTCGGGGTGAGCCAGATGCCGTGGAACGGGTGGTGCTCGTCGAGCATGCGGTCGGGGTTTGCCAACAGCAGGGGGCGGAAGCCGTAACCGATGCCGGCCAGCGGGGTCGCGGTGGGTCCGTTCCAGGCGGGGCGGGTGAGGAGGCCGACGCGCTCGGGGTAGGGATCGGCGTGCTGGCCCTGGGCGAAGTCCTCGAAGGTGGTGCGGGTGACGTCGGGGCCTAGCTTAGGGGCGAGGGCGTCAAGGGCGTCGTCCAGGCGGTCGGGCAGGTCCTCCAGGAGTTCGAAGGCGGCGCGGCGGGCACGGGTAAAGTCCAGCCGGCCATGGCGGATCCAGAAGCGGGCCCGGGCCTCGTCCGAGGGGGTCACGGCGTGCATCTTCTCCAGGGTGGCCAGGTAGTCATGGGCATGCGGGGCGGCGCCGGGGGTGGCGGCCAGGTGGGTGCGCAGGTCGCGGGCGAGGGTGCGCAGGCGCAGCGGGACGAAGTCGGAGTGAGCGGCCGGTTCGCCGGTGAGGGTGAGGAAGACGAAGTGCGGCCGGTGCAGGTGGGCGAAGTGGGCGGCCAGGTCGGCGGTCTGCTCGGTGTGCTCGGAGGACTTGACCTTCAGCTCGACCACCACGGCGGTACCGGAGGTCCACAGCACCAGGTCCGCCCGCCGGTGGGCGGCTCCGGGGATGGCAGGCAGGTCGTGCTCGGTGTCAATCAGGGTGCGGGGCAAGCCGGGTCGGGCGGCGAGGTCGGAGCGGCCGGTGCGGCGCAGCAGGGCGGCGAGCAGCGCGGTGCCCAGGCCGTGGTCGCCAGCGGGATCCAACAGCCAGGCGAGCATGTCGCGGTGGGCGGACTCCTGCTCGGTGCGGTACAGCAGTTCTAGCGCGGTGCGGCGCGGCGGCGGGTCGGGGTAAGCGGTCGCGGCGGCGTCCCTGGCTCGCCGACGCCGGAGTACGCCTGCACGTCCTCCAGCGAATCGCTGGCCACGGGCAGATCACCACGACGCAGCGCTACCTGCACCCGTCGCACGCCGACTACATCGAGGCCGGCAACAAGCTGAGCACCCACCTCAGCGGTGGCCGTGACACGGCCTCGGCGATTCCGGGTCCCGAGCCCGAGACCCCTGCCCGTCGCCTCTACATCGTCCGCTGACCCGGCCCGCTGGGTCCTCCATCCGTGCTCACCGCGGCGCCAAGACGGAGGACCCAGCGTGCTAAGCCGGGTGGGAGAGGTCACTCGTGCCGGAACCCCCGCTGTGGATCACGTTCTTCGCCGAACGGCTCGAACCAGTCATCCGGATTGAGGTTCACGGTTCCCAGCTTCTGACTGATCTCGCTATCGGCGTCCTCGACTCCGTCAAGACCGCGATCGAACAGCAAGAGGACATCGTGGTCCTCGAACAGGAGGTCCAGGCATACCTCCCAGTCGAAGTCGTCCTCGCTGACCGGCAGCTCATGCACAAGATCCGTGATCTGGTTGGGGCGGTCACGCAGCAGCGTCTTGGCCTGCCGAATGGCCAAGTGCAGGGCCATCTCCTCGCCAGTGCACCCCGGGTAAGGCGTCTTCCCTGCATCGAGATCAGCACGGAGATCATCGAACGCGCGAGCCATGTGCTTGCGCCAGGAACGGTGGCGGTGGAACGTCAGCGGCGGCAGCTTCGCGAACAGGCCAGCAGCCCCAGGGGCCAGGGGCTCGTCGCCCAGTGCCACGACCTCCTCCCAAGCCTGCCGCGACAGGTCTTCCAGAGCTGCCCGCAGTACGGCGGCGGTGCGCGCGCTCAGCTGCCAGCTGTCCTCGCCAGCCTCCTCGTTCGGCTCTTCCTCCCAGCGCTCGGCACGCCCTCTCCCCAGCCGCTCTCTGACCTGTCGGCTGGCCTCCTCGGTGGCGGCGAGCGCAGTGTCGATCAGTCGCAATCGGTCGCTGAACTCGCGTCCCTGCAGCAGCGCACCCGCTCCCTCGAGAAGCTCTCCACCTTCGAGGACGAAGCTCGATCGGGGGATCACGATCGTTCCGCAGTCACCGGCGAGCCGGTCGGCGGCACTCGCCACCACGGCAGCCGCGACCAGTGGGTTGTCGTATGGCGCGGCCAGATCGAGATGCTCGATCACGAGGAAGTCCCCCACCGCCATCTCGACGGCGGCGTCGAACCTCTCGTTCGGGTCGCCGTCCCGCGTGAGTAGCTCGGAGGCGATTACGGCGAGCAGCGGACTCTCGTCATTGAGGCGGTCACGGAAGTTGCCGACCCCCCATGGTCGGCAACGACTGACGCCCAGTAGTCCGACCTGCCCACGACCAGCATCGGTTACAGTCACGCGCCAATGGTGAACGTCACCTGCGGCGGGATCCAGCAAACGGTGGGCGTGCTGGAACTCCAGCACGAGGCCAGACGGATCCGCCTGCCTTGACGCCCCGCCACGCTGCTCGGCCATTGCATCAGCTCCCTCAACATCCTTTGCCACCGCCTGCGTCGGAGGATACGGCCCCCGCATGGCCCACGGTCTCGCGATGGAGCACTGTTCACCCGACGTGACTACCCCGACCGGGGACGACGACCTGGGATCCCAATCACCCCGATCGACCGTCCTGCCCACATCCTGACGGAGTTTCCCTTGCTGAACGCTAGGGCCGTGCCGCGCCAGCGCCATCGGCCCCAACGATCACAGGCCCGGCGTTCGGTGGCTCCTCCGCAGGCAGCGAGACGGGGCAACCGGGCAGAGCCGGCGCGCCCGGCCCACGCCACTGCGCCGTGCGCCTCGCGCCGGGCAGCAGGATTTGCGCTTCAGGACTTGTGATTCACATCACAGGGGAACATCGCCAACAGTACCCTTTCGGGGAATATCCGAGGCGCCGGCAGGAGCTCGCCAGATCGACGGCAGGCCGGGTTGGCCGCCCCATTATCACCAGCCTCGGACATTTCCTGCCGCCAACAGCCGCGCTCTATCGGTGCGCACAGAAACCTTCAAGGGCCTGCATGCCAGCCTCGCGGCCCAGGATCGGCCACTCAACCCGGACGCGCCCACTGGCTAGCCCATGCCCACGACAATCGGACGCAAGTCCCAGCTCTGCCACCGTGCTTCGCCCTCGGGCAGTACGGCGCGTGCCCTCGCTCACCGTACATGGGCCGTCCGACATTCCACACAAGGTCCGTATGGCTAAAGGTACTTGATCATTTGTCAGAAATTTCCCAAGGAGCCTATGGTCCCTCCATCGCCCATCCGGCGGCTCTCCTGATCTCGGCGGCGACGAGCCTGTGCCGCCAGCTCCCGATTGCCGTCGCTTAGTTGTCGAGGAGGAGTGGCGCCTTGCCTTTGCTGCCCAGTTTCAGTGTGGTGGCTTCGCCGTGCGTCCTGGTACGGATTCGCGCCGACGCCGACGACGGAGAGCTGGCCGGGCTGGTACCGGACGCCCTCCCGGGCGGGGCCGTCCAGATGAGCGTGCGCCAGGTGCTGGTTGCCGCTCACCTGATTGCCGACCTGCAGGTGCCGCATGTTGCCGTCGAAGCAGCGCTGCGGCGGTTCCTGACCGCTCTGACCGTGCGCGTGACGGGCCTGGACGTGCCGGACGAGCACGAGTGGCAGGACGCGCAGCAGGTCCTGCTGCTGGCCGGCCGCTTCGATGCGGCAGCAGTGGACGGCTACCTGGAGCAGTTCCCGGACCGGTTCGACCTCTACGACCCGGCAAGGCCGTTCCTCCAGGACCCGCGCCTGGCTGCCGAGTGCACGAAGGCCTCAGCGCCGGGACGGTTGGCGATGACCCGCCCGTCGGGCAACACGCAGCCGTGGCGCAGCCGGGTGCCGCAGGAGGTGCCGGTGGCGTCGGCGGATGCGTTCGGGTGGTTGCTGGCGTGGCGGGACTACGGGCCGTGTGGGATGGCTGCCTTGCGTAGTCACGGTGGGCAGAGCACGAAGTCGTCGAAGGCGGGGCCCAACCGGCGGACGGTCTCGTACTTCCCGGTGGGCGAGAGCTTGTTCACGTCGTTGGTGCTGGGGTGTCCGCCGCCGTCGCGGTGGCCCCAGCTGCCGGGGGAGGATCTGGCGCCTTGGGAGCACGATGAGCTGCCGGATCCGCTGGCTCCCGTCGCGGCGTGCGGGCCGGTGTCGTTGCTGACGGGCCGGGCGGCTCACTCCGTGCAGCTGGCGCCCGGGGTGGCTGGTGCGGAGACGACGTCGTGCTGGATCGCCTGGGGTACGCGCACCGATCTGCCGGCGGCCGTCGATCCGTTCACCATGACGACGTCGGCGGGCAAGGCCAGGCTGGCGAACGCCGGCCGGTCGTTGCTGCGGGACTTCGACGCGCTCGCGCACGCGCAGGATGCGTCGGCGAGCGCCAAGGTGTCGAGCGTGCCGCCGATTTGGCTGAGCACGTTCGCGGATCTGCCGCCGAAGGTCTTGGACGTGCTCTGCGACGTCCGGGTGCGGGTGCTGGGCTGCCAGCAGGCTGCGCAGGCCGGCGGTATGGAGCACTGGTGGGCCGAGACCACTCCGGTGGCAATCGCGCCGTACCTGCCGTCACGTGATCCGCAGCGGTCCGCGCTGGTCTGCCGGACCCGTAAGGCCGCCGAGGACGCCGCCAAGTCGCTCGGCGCGGCGCTGCGGGCCGCGTGGCGGGACATGGGCAGCAACCCGAAGCAGAACGCCTGGGTGGACGCGGCGGACGCCGCGTTCTGGGACCGGGCCGAGGCGCCGTTCTGGGCTGCGATCACGGCCGAGAACGCGGTCGAGGATGCGCCCGAGGACGGGTCGCGGCCGTCCGGTCCGGGCTTTCGGCGGATCGCGCTGCGGGTCTATGACGCCGTGACCGCGCCGCAGGCCGCCACGGTCGACGGCATGGATCCGATCGCCGCCCATCGCCGCTCCATCGTCTCCCCTCCCGTTTCCCGCCGTGGAAAGGCCGAACCCGTGACCGCCGACACCTCGCCCGCTGAGCCGCCCACGGCGACGGCCGCTTCCAGCCGGCCCAGTCCGCTGGCGGTGTTCGACGGCTTCATGCGTCTGGTCGCCAAGGTCTGCTCGACGTCCGGCGGCCGGGCCCGGCTCGCCGACGGCCTGGCCTGCGATCTGACCGAGGGCGCCCCGTTCCACCTCGTCGAGGCGCTGTTGGACGCCGAGCCCACCGACCGCGTCCGCGGGTCCATCGTCGATCCGCGGCAGGCCCGGCTGTTCATCCTGATCGCCTGTCTCTACGCCTTCCATGACGCCCCGAACCCCAAGACGTCCGGAGAGCGCAGGCCCCGGCCGCCGCGGCCGGGCGTTCTGCGGCACAACCTCGGCTGGACCTACCGCGAGGCGGCGAACCGCGGCATGCGCGCGGGCAATGCCCGCGGCGCGCTGCTCTCCCTGGCCGGCCTCGAACTCGACGACCTCGTCCTCACCCTTCCCGGCGCGATCAGCCAGCTGCGCTCGCAGAAGGTCCCCGTCACCTGGTCCGTGCTCCTGCGCGACCTGACCCGCTGGCCCCGCCACGCCGATGCGATCCGCCTGGACTGGATCCACGCCTTCCACCCCGCCACCGCTTCGAAGGAGAACGCCGCATGACCACCACCAAGGACGCCAAGGCCACCACGGGCACGGTCTTCGACCCGGCGCAGACGGTCCACGTCGACGTCCACCTCATCCAGTCATTCCCGTACTCCAACCTGAATCGCGACCGCCAGGGCGCGCCGAAGACCGCCTCGTACGGCGCGACGGTGCGCGGGCGGCTGTCCGCGCAGAACACCCGCCGCCACACCCGCACCGATGTGGAGAAGACCCTCGGTGTCCGGGCGCTGCGCACCCGGCAGGTGCCCAAGGAGGTCGCGGCGATCCTCGCGGAACGCGGATGGGACGCGCAGGAGGCCCTGGCCGCCGCCCAGATGCTCATCTACTGCGCCCACGTCAAGGGTCTGGGTGTGGCGGACAACGGCGGCACCAACGCCCTGCTGTTCCTGCCCGAAGCGGCCCTCACCGACTTCGCCGACCTCGCGGAGGCCGAGCGCGAGCAGCTGGCGGGGGCCCTGGCCAAGGTCGAAGCCGAACTCGCCAAGGCCAAGAAGAAGCGGCCCGCCAAGAGCAGCGACACGGCCGACGTCGACGACCAGGCCGAGGCGGACGAGGAGGACGAGGAGGCGGAGTCCGCCGCCGGCACCGTGATGGCCAAGCACGCCCCGAAGGAGCTGAAGGCCCTGGTGCTGGCGATCCTGCGCTCGCGCAACGCCGCCGTCGCCGCCTACGGCCGCATGCTCGCCAACGAGGCGGAGTCCAGCGTCAACGGCGCCGTCCAGGTCGCCCACGGCCTGACCACCCACCGCCTGTCGGTCCAGGTCGACTTCTTCTCCGCGGTCGACGACGTCCTCACCGGCGGCACCGAGACCGGCGCCGGACACATCGGCGACCAGCGGTACACCACCGGCGTGTACTACCGCTACGCCTCGCTCAACTGGCACGAGCTGGTCCGCAACCTCGACGGCGACGAGGCAACCGCCCGGGAGGTCCTGGAGGCGTTCACCCGCTCGTTCATCACCACCGCGCTGCCGGCCAAGGGCAACAACACCGCCGCGTTCACCCTGCCGCACCTCGTCTACACCGCGGTACGCACCGACCGTCCGATCAACCTGGTCGGCGCGTTCGAGACCCCGGTCCGGGCCGCCGAGGAGGGCGGCTTCCTGCCCGGCTCCCTCACCGCGCTCGGCAAGCACGCCGCGGCCACCGACCGCTTCCTCGGCACCAGGGGACGCGCCTTCCACGCCCACACCGGCCTCGTCGAAGACGACATCCCGGCCCTGGGCAAGCGCATGGAAGGCCTCGACGACCTCATCGGCAGCATCACCGGTGCCATCGCCGACCTCGGCAAGCCCGCCAAGTAACCCTCCCTGTAGCTCTGTTCACGGGGTGCCCGCCGCGCACCGGCGGCCCGGGCACCCCGCCCCGTCGTCCTTGGAGGCCCCGTTGACCGGCATCCTCGCCCACCTGTCCGCGCCTTGGCAGTCCTTCGGCCTGCAGGCCGAACACAACATCCATCCCACCGAGAAGCACCCCACCCGCGGCGCCCTGATCGGCCTGATCGCCTCCGCGATGGGCCGCTCCAGCGACCACCCCAACCCCGACCTGCAGCACCTGGGCTTCACCATCCGCATCGACCGCGTCGGCGAGCGGGAGGTCGATTTCCACACCATCGGCGGCGGCCTGCCCCCGCACCTGGCCGTGCCCAAGGCCGAGGGCGGCCCCCGCGACGAGGGCACCAGCACCATGGTCACCGAACGCGCCTACCGCGCCAGCGCCGCGTTCACCCTGGCCATCACCGGCCCCGCCGACACCATCGCCGATGCCGCCCACGCCCTGGCCAACCCCGTGTACGGGCCCTATCTGGGCCGCCGCTCCTGCCCGCCCGACGTGCCGGTCTTCCTCACCACCCACCCCGACCCCGTGGCCGCCCTCGACCACCTACCGCTGCACCGCCCCGCCCCCGCGCCCTGGGACGAACGCCAGAGCGTCGGGTTCGTCTACGACACCGCCCCCGAACCCGGCGCCCGGCCCGACCGTCAGCTGCGCGACCAGCCCCTGCCCGGACGGCACTTCGCCGACCGCGACGTGTGGTACCGCACCCGCCACATCCCCGCCCCGGACGCCGGCCTCGGCACCGCCTACCTCACTGCCCTCACCGACTACCTGGAGAACGCCCGATGACTCTCCTCACCGAAGGCCTCCACCTCGCGCGGCTCTCCCTCAACCCCTACTCACAGGAAGCCCGTGACGACCTGAAGGAACGCGGCTCGCTCCACCGCCGCATCCAGGCCCTCTTCCCCGACCAGCTCGGCTCCGAGCCCCGCGCCGCCGCCCGCATCCTCTTTCGCCTGGAGCGCACCGATCAGGCCGCCACCGTCATCATCCAGTCCTCGATCCCCATCAACCGCAACGCCCTGCCCAGCAGCTACACCAACACCGACGTCGAGTACCGCGACCTGACTCCGCTGCTGGGCTGGGCCAGCACCGGCCGCATCGTCCAGTACCGCATCGACGCCTACCCTGCCCGCGCCGTGCGGGCCCCGCACGAACCGGGCGTCGCCCGCCCCCGCGGCAAGCGCGTACCCCTGCTAGGGCAGGACGCCGTCGACTGGTGGCACCGCCAGGCCACCCTCGCCGGACTCCAGCCCCACGTCGTCCTCGACCTCGAACAACCCGCCGTCACCGCCAACCGTGACAGCGGCAAGCGGCTCACCTACCGCGTCACCCGCTTCGAAGGCACCGCCACCATCACCGACCCCGACACCCTCCAGGAAGCGCTGCGCCAGGGCATCGGCCAGGGCCGCGCCTTCGGCCTCGGCCTGCTCTCCATCGCCCCCCGCCGCACCTGATCACCCTGCCCGGAGAACGACCACCGTGCCCGCACCGCTCGACCCTCGCCTGCCCGCCAAGGAACACGGCCTCAAGGAGCCCTACCCCACCGGCTGCCACGCCCTGGACGCCGGCGCCATGGCTGAACGCCTGTGGAACACCTACCTCACCCCCGCCCAGCGCCGCGTCATCGCCACCGGCTGGGGACTGACCGACGACCAGGCCCACACCCTGGTCGTCTTCCTCGCCGCCCTCCACGACCTCGCCAAGATCAGCCCCACGTTCCTGCGCCAGCTCGGCGACGCCGACCAGCTCACCGGCACCCCCGGCTACCCCGCCGCCCCGCCCGGCGAGCGCCTGCGCCACGACCGCGGCGTCCACCTCGCCCTGCCCGACCTCCTCCACCGCACCCACCAACTCCCCCTCGACGACCGCCCCCTGCGCCTGGTCGCCCACCAGCTCGCCCAGATACTCGGTGGCCACCACGGCCTGTGGCATCCCGCCCTGTCCCACCAGGGCAACCAGCTCACCTGCCCCCTCGACGCCGCCCCCGGGCTCGGCCGCGAACAGTGGGACAACCAGCGCGCAGCCCTCCTCCGGCTGACCGCCGACCACCTCGGCGACCCGGTCATGCCCAACCGGGTCGCCCCCGCACCGGCCGCCGTCCTCGTCACCGGCACCGTCATGCTCGCCGACTGGCTGGTCTCCCAGATCGGCTGGATCCGTGCCCGCCAGCGCCAGTGGAAGAAGAACCCCGGCAACTGGACGGCCCACCTCGCCGCCGCCCGCCGCGCCGCACCCCGCGCCCTGCGCCGCGCCCAGCTCACCACCGCACCCCGGCCCAAGACCACCGCCTTCACCGGCCTCTTCCCCCACCTCGCCGGCCACCCGCTCCACCCGCTCCAGGAAGACCTCGAACAGCACCTTCCCGCCCTCATCCAGGACGGCGGCGCCGGCCTGCTGCTCGTCACCGCCCCCACCGGCGACGGCAAGACCGAATCAGCCCTCCTCGCCAGCGCGATCCTGGCCGCCGCCAGCGGCGCCGCCGGCCCGTGCATCCTGCTGCCCACCATGGCCACCACCGACGCCATGTGGAAACGCCTGCGCGACCACTGCCGCCACCTCGCCGCCCTCACCGGCCGCCGCCACCCCACCGCCCTCCTGCACTCCGCGGCCTGGTACCACGCCGATTACAACCCCGCCGGCGACACCGCGCACTGCGACCACGCCACCGTCGACGAATGGCTGCGCGGCCGATACCGCGGCCTGCTCACCCACGCCTGCGCCGGCACCTGGGACCAGGCCGCAACCGCCGTCCTCCCGGTGAAGTACAACGCCATGCGCTGGCTCGGCCTGTCCCGCCACGTCGTCGTCATCGACGAAGCCCACGCCTACGGCGCCTACGAGCACTACCTCACCGCCCGCCTCCTCGAATGGCTCGGCGCCCTCGGCACCCCCGTCGTCCTGCTGTCCGCCACCCTCACCGGCCGCACCGCCGCCAGCCTCATCAACGCCTACCGCACCGGCCAGAACCCCAAGGCGGTGCCCGAGAAGATCCAGCCCGCCTACCCCGGCTGGTCCTACACCGACAGCAACGGCACCACCACCGTCTCCCGCGACGACATCCCCTCCAGCCGCGCCCACCAGCTCACCATCACCATGCCCGACGCCACCCCCGACGACGACCCCACCACCAGCGGCAGCCGCGCCCACGCGCTCCTCGAAGCCCTCGCACCACTGCGCGACACCCACACCGGCAGCGCCCTCGTCGTCTGCAACACCGTCGCCGCCGCCCAGGACACCCACCAACTCCTGCGCGCCACCTGGGGAACCGGCCCCGACACCCCCCGCCTGCTCCTGCTCCACTCCCAGCTGCCCGCCCACCGACGCACCGCCATCACCCGACGCATCGAACGCTGGACCGGACGAGGCCGCACCCGCCCCAACCGCCCCTTCGTCGTCGTCAGCAGCCCCGTCTGCGAACAGAGCCTCGACGTCGACTTCGACCTCGTGATCTCCGACCTCGCCCCCGCCGCCCAGCTCCTCCAGCGCGCCGGCCGCGGCCACCGCCACCGCCGCACCGACCGCCCCACCTGGGCCCAGCGCCCCACCCTCGTCGTCCTCACCCCACCCGGCGCCATGCCGCCCGCCTGGCTCCACATCTACGACAAGAGCCTGCTCCTCAACACCCGCCAGCAGCTACGCGATCTCGACCCCACGAAGACCGGGACCGCCTCCCTCGCCGTGCCCCAGCAGGTCCAGGAGCTCATCGACGCCGTGTACGCGGACGACTTCACCACCCCCGACGGACGCGCCCGCGAAGTCCAGGACCACCAGCGCACCGCTCAAGCCGCCATCACCGCCATCAATCCGCCCAGCAGGGTCCACGACCTCCACCTCCTCTCCGAAGGCCTCGTCGACGACCCCGCCACCCGCCTCGGCGCCGACAGCCTGCGCATCCTGCCCGTCTACACCCAGCCCGACGGCACCCGCTGGCTCAACCGCCGCTGCACCACCCCACTCCCCGAAACCATCAACCCCGACGACCTCCAAACCATCCGCCACCTCATGAACCTCACCCTCCCCATCCGAGCCGACCTTCTCCAACACCACGACCCCGATACCGCCCCACCCCCCGGATGGCGAACCATCGGAGGCCTACGCCACCTCACCCTCCTCCCCCAACCCACCACCCCAACAGGAACCCGCTCCTACCGAACCCCAACCACCACCCTCCACCTCCACCCCACCCTCGGACTCACCACCACCCGATGATGACGACCACGTAAAGTCAGACCAGGTCCAAACAGCCCACGTTCCTTGATAGAAAAACAGCAAAACCCTCCTAACACCGCAGGTCGCGAAGGGCCCTCTCCGCCCGCGCGGAGGTTGGCCGCGGATCTGCATCGTCTACTGCTCCTACGGGTCGTCCTCTCCGCCCGCGCGGAGGTTGGCCGGCGCTGTGGTGGCTGCACGGCCTGTGGGAGGAGTCCTCTCCGCCTGCGCGGAGGTTGGTCGGAGGTGGCTGGCGTCTTCGACCTGCTGGCCGCGTGGTCTCCGCCCATGCAGAGGTTGGCCATTCGGGTTCAGCCCCACATACAGCACATCCTGTCCTCTCCGCTGTGCGGAGGTTGACCGATGGCCTACATCATCATCCCCGCCGTGCGGAGGTTGGCCGTACGGCGGATACGCCTTCGTCGACGACGCCAAGTCCTGTGCGCCCGCGCGGAAGTTGGTCGTCGCGCCTGATCCCGGCGCTGACTGGTGTGTGGTGCTCTCGGCCCGCGCGGAGGTTGGCCAGGCGGACAGGGCCAGCTGACCGAGGCCAGGAAGTGCTCTCCGCCCGCGCGGAGGTCTACCGACGTCCGGCTTGTTCGAGGTCAGCATCACCGCGTCCTCTCCGCCTGCGCGGAGGTTGGCCGTAAGCGTTCGCGAACTGATGCGTCCCGACGACGTGCACTCCGCCCACGCGGAGGTTGGCCGTCGAGAGTGGGGCCAGCGACATGTGACGCTGCCCTCTCCGACCACGCGCAGGTCTTCCGATCGGGTGTCTGATGGCGTTTCACGGAGTAGCGTCCTCTCCGCCCACGCGGAGGTCTTCCGGATGTCACCACCACCTCGACCAACGCGAAGGGGGTCCTCTCCGCCCACGCGGAGGTTGGCCGCCGGCGTGAGTGGCGGCGAAGCACGCCCCGTTGTCCTCTCCGCCCGCGCGGAGGTTGGCCGTCAACTCCGACGAAGAAGCTCTTCATGCCGAAGCGCTGTCCGCCCGCGCGGAGGTTGGCCGGCCATGATGCAGCACTGTGCTGCCCAAATCCAGTCCTCTCCGCCCGTGCGGAGGTTGGCCGGTCACGTGGCGCGGTGATGGTGACCTTATGGAGCCTTCTCCGCCCACGCGGAGGTTGGCCGCGCCGAACAACGGACAGGTGATGCCGAGAATGTCCTCTCCGCCCACACGGAGGTTGGCCCGCGTCGTGCGCCTGCAGCCGCGCCAGCAATAGGTCCTCTCCGCCCCCGCGGAGGTTGGCCCGTGCTCGACTACGCGTCTCGCAGTCGGATCGCGTGCCCTCCGCCGACGCAGAGGTCCGCCGATCAGTCCGTGAGCCGGGCGGTAGAAGTCGCGATGCGCTCTGCCGAAGCGGAGGTTGGCCGATCTCCACGATGTTGTTCGTGCCAGCCAGGTCGTGTTCTCCGCCTGCGCGGAGGTAGGTCGATTGGTCCGACGCCAGCGAACTCCGGGTCTTCGTGCTCCCGCCCTCGCGGAGGTCCGCCGATCGGCTCACGAGCAGGATCGCCCGCCCGTCTGGCATTCTGCCCTCGTAGAGGTCGGGTGGCACCTCGGCGGATACCGCTCCCAGTAGCATCGTCTGACACTGTCCTCTCCGCCCGCGTGGAAGTTGTCCGCGGCCCCTGCTGTACGACGTCGATCAGGTACGGTGCTCTCCGCCCGCGCGGAGGTTGACCGTTCGACATCCTGACGTTGCGGACCCTGGACACGTCCTCTCCGCCCGCGCGGAGGTCGACCACTCGCCGCCGAGATCGCGGCCCTGCCCTATGGGTACTCTCCGCCGCGCGGAGGTTGGTCAGCGGAGCGGAATCACTGGTAGCCGCAGCGGGCTCTCTCTGCCCACGCAGATGTTGGCCGCCGATTGGCGACATCGACACGAAGATCTACCCCGTGCTCTCCGCCCCGCGCGGAGGTTGGCCGGCCGGCCTGACTGCCTGCTCGATCTGCCATTTATGCCCTCCGCCCGCGCGGAGGTTGGTCGAAGGAATGGGGTGCGCTGACCACCCACGTCGTATGCTCTCCGCCCGCGCGGAGGTTGGCCGCGGCTGCGGGTCTCGGCGAGAATTCGTTGTTCCTGCTCTCCGCCCGCGCGGAGGTCGGCCGTTGGTGATGTACCGGGACAGCGCCCCGACGTAGTCCTCTCCGCCGTGCGGAGGTTGGCCGTCGACCTGCTCGGCGGCGCGGATCGGCGTCACGTGCTCTCCGCCTTCGCGGCGGAGGTTGGCCGGCCCTGCACCACCGGCTCAAGTGAGCGCTGGCGCACCCTCCGCCCGTGCGGGGGTTGGCCGGACGGCATCCCAGTCGCGTTCACCAAGCGCGGGTGCTCTCCGCCTGCGCGGAGGTGGGCCGATCATCACCATCTTGATGACGCCGATCAGCAGGTACCTCCGCCCGCGCGGAGGTTAGCCGGACGCCGTGGAGACCCTGGCGACCAAAAATGTATTTTCTCCGCCCACGCGGAGGTTTGCCGATCTTCGCGGCCTCGTCCTTCGGAGCGTACATGTGCCCTCCGCTCGCGCGGAGGTTGGCCGCCGACGCCGCCCTTGAGCAGGCCGCCAATGCTGTGCTCTCCGCCGACGCGGAGGTTGGTCGCCGCACCTGATGCTCGCCCAGACGCCTTGGCCGCGCTATCCGCCCGCGCGGAGGTCGGCCGCAGCCGTCACAGGTTCGGATATTGAGATCGACTCGCTCTCTGCCGCACAGAGGTTGGCCGCTGTTCGGGCACGTCCGCGGCCTGAATGCCCGGCTCTCTCCGCCCGCTCAGAGGTTGGCCGCACCCGTGGATGATGGACAACGTCGTGCGCCAGTCCTCTCCGCCACGCGGAGGTTGGCCGTCGTTCTGCTCCTCCAGCACGAGGAACCAGCGGTCCTCTTCGCCCACGCGGAGGTTGGCCGGTCTTGACCTTGGTCTCGTCGCCGGCTTCGATGTCCTCTCCGCCCGCGCGGAGGTTGACCATGCTGCACAACCAGAGTCCGTGTCAGAATGATGTACCCTCCGCCTACGCGGAGGTTCACCGTCGTAGTTCCAGACGGCGGCCTGCTTCACAGTGCTCTCCGCCTGCGCGGAGGTCGGTCGAAGGATTGGGGTGCGCTGACCACCCACGTCGTATGGTCTACGCCCTCGCGGAGGTCGGCCGGGAAAGCAGGCACCGCCGCCGCCGCGCCCCTCGTGCTCTCCGCCCACGCGGGTTCGCCGTCGTAGATATGGGTGATCCGATCGACCTACAGGTGCTCTCCGCCTGCGCGGAGGTTGGCCGTAGGCGTTCGCGAACTAATGCGTCCCGACGACGTGCACTCCGCCCACGCGGAGGTTAGCCGGGGGGATCGGCAAATAGACGGACAACGGCTCGCCTTCTCTGCCCTCGCGGAGGTTGACCGATGCGCAGGGGATCCAGGGAGAGGCCAGCCTGGACTTCTCCGCCCAGGCGGAGGTTGGCCCACCCGCACCCACGCGACGTAGAGGGCGAGGAGGTACCCTCCGCCCGCGCGGAGGTCGGCCGGAGGTTGGCGTCACCGCGGAGATCCGCGCCAAGTGCCCTCCGCCCGTGCGGAGGCTAGCCGTTCAAGGAGGGCCCGACGAGTTCATGAGGTCCTGTCACGCTCTCCGCCCACGCGAGGTTGACTGGCGATCGTCCCCGTCAGTTCCCTCGCGGTCCTGCCCCCTCCGCCCGTGCGGAGGTTAGCCGTACTGAACGTGCCAGTGCGGATGCCAGCCGAAGTGCTCTCCGCTCGCGCGGAGGTCGGCCGACGCTGGCGCTCTCCACCCGCGCGGAGGTCGGCCGTGAGGCCCCGAGCGCCGCAAGCTCGCCGCTCTGTCCTCTCTGCCCGCGCGGAGGTCCGCCGTTGGCGCCGGAGACGCGGGCGACGACGTGTCCGCGCGCTCCGCCCTCGCGGAGGTTGGCCGTGGGGCGCGATCGACGGGACGCTGATCAACCCGGTCCTCTCCGCCCGTGCGGAGGTTTGCCGGTGGCCTACATCATCATCCCCGTCTACATCCCATCCTCTCCGCCGTGCGGAGGTTGGCCGATCTCCGGCTTCCAAATGCGGATCTCCCCGGTGTCCTCTCCGCCCGCGCGGAGGTTGGCCGGGCGCCGGCCTGCGCGCCTACCCGTCCGCGGTGGTGCTCTCCGCCCGTGCGGAAGTTGTCCGTACGTCCAACTGCGGGGAGACCAGCAATTCGATCGATTTCCGCCCGCGCGGAAGTTCGCTCCTTGGTCAACCCATAAGCAGGTCCTCTCCGCCCGCGCGGAGGTTGGCCAACTGCCTAGTAGTAGTACCGGCCGGGGAGGACGTCTTCTCCGCCCGCGCGGAGGTCTTCCCGAGGCCATCCTCCGGATCGGGCCGCCGCCGATGTCCTCTCCGCCCCCGCGGAGGTCCTCCAGCCGCGTGCTCGCCGGTGCCGGCCGGAAGGAGCTCCTCTCTGCCCACGCGGAGGTTGGCCGGGCCTGTTCGGGGGCATGAACGGGATCATCGAGCCCGCTCCGCCCGCGCGGAAGTTGGCCGGACCGCGCCCAGGGTTTTACCACTGACACTGCGTGCCCTCCGCCCGCGCGAAGGTTGGCCGTCCGTCATAGAACAGGCAGTTCGAGCCCTGGTGTCTCTCCGCCCTCGCGGAGGGTGTCTCGGCAAGGGTGAAACTGACCCCTGAGCGGCGATGGTCGATCACCCCGACGACTCGGAAGCCGCACTGCTTGGCGAGGTCGGCGGTCCGGGGCACCTGGTCGATGCTGCCCTCGCCCCCGTGCCGACCGCGGCAAGCCGACCGCCGCGGGCGGAGAGGGGCAGCTTGGTCGGCGGGCGGCGGTGGTTGGCCGCGACGAGGATCGCGACATCGAGCGGGAATTCGGTGACTGCGACGGCCAGCGCCGTGATCGCGGGCGGCAGCTGCGTGGGAGCTACCTACGGTCGCCCTATGACGGCGCTGCCGCCCCGCCCGGCCGCTGCGGAGGGCCGGCGCCACACCCCGCTCTTGTGCAGTGTCAACAACGGGGCGGAGCCATGCGGACGGTGTCGAATTCGGCAGATCGGCCCGCATTTGGGCTGTGGACCGGGCGAACTTCCGATTCCTGGCTCCAGGGTCGGAACGCATCCACTACCCGAGCCGGAATCCGTTTCCCGCCGCCACCCGGTGTTGCACCGTGGAGACGTCCTGAAGCCCAGTGGAATTCGCCGAGCAGGGTTTTCACGCGGCCTGCGCCGCCGGTACCCTGGCCGAAAGGGGACACGTGGGCCTTCGGCTGGCTGGTCCCCGGGGGCAGCTCCTCACGGCCCGCCCGGAGGGTCCTGGTCCCCAGCTGGTCCCCAGCAAGATCGTTTAGGGGTGTTCGCAGGTGGCTCGTTTCCCTGACGGGGCGTCATGCGAAAGGCCGCTGACCTGGGATTTCTCCCGGCCAACGGCCTTTCCGACTCGCGTCGGGACGACAGGATTTGAACCTGCGACCCCTTGACCCCCAGTCAAGTGCGCTACCAAGCTGCGCCACGTCCCGTGGTCTGGATGCCCGGTAGCGGGGCCTGGGGGGCTCTGCTGTGGGCTTCTCGACCTTGTCTCCGGTTGTCCCGGCGACGTGGAAAACAATACAGCACGTCGAGGGGTGCTCGCTGCAGGGTTGCACGGTTGGCGATGGGTGGGTCAGGGGGTGGGGTGACGGGCGTCGTAGGTGAGGAAGGCGGGGCGGCGGGCGGCGAGGAGGAGGACGGCGGCGACGCAGGCGAGGCCGCCGGTGATCACGGAGGTGGCGGGGTTGGTGAGGGCGGCGACGCCGCCGGACTCGAAGTCGCCGAGGCGGGGGCCGCCGGCGACGACGACGATGAAGATGCCCTGGAGGCGGCCGCGCATCTCGTCGGGGGCGGCGACCTGCATCATCGTGTTGCGGAAGATCATGCTGACGGTGTCGGCGCAGCCGGCGACCGCGAGCAGGAGGAGGCCGAGCCACAGGTTGTGGAGCGCGCCGAAGGCGGCGATGGCGAGGCCCCAGGCGGCGACGGCGGCGAGGACGGCGGCGCCCTGGCGGTGGACGCGGCTGACCCAGCCGGAGAAGAGGGCGCCGATCAGGGCGCCGACGGCGGGGGCGGAGACCAGCAGGCCGACGGTGCGGGCGTCGCCGCCGTAGAACGTGAGCGCGATGGCCGGGAAGAGGGCGCGCGGCATGCCGAAGATCATCGCGGCCAGGTCGGCGAGGAAGCTGGTGCGCAGGTTGGGCTGCTCGCGCAGGAAGCGGAGGCCGTCGAGGACGGAGGCGCGGCCCTTGCGGTCGCCGAGCGGGCGCATGGCGGGCAGGCGCCACATCGCGTACAGGGTGCCGGCGAAGGCGACGGTGTCGACCAGGTAGGCGGCCTGGGCTCCGTAGGTGCCGATGAAGACGCCGCCGAGCATGGGCCCGACGGTGAGGCCTAGGTTCATGCTGACGGTGTTCAGGGCGTTCGCCGCGGGGAGCTGGTGGCTGGGCACCAGCCGGGGGATCATCGCGGAGCGGGCGGGCGAGCTGAGCGCGAAGAAGCCGGCCTGGGCGGCGACGGCGGCGTAGAGGACGGCGACCTGTCCGATGCCGGCCAGGGCCTGCACGGCGAGGACGGCGGAGACGGCGGCGAGCCCGGCCGAACCGATCAGGCCGAGTTTGCGCCGGTCGACGGTGTCGGCGATCGCGCCGCCGTACAGGCCGAAGGCGACGAGCGGGAAGAAGGAGAACAGGCCGACCAGGCCGGTCGCGAAGGCGGAGCGGGTCTGGTCGTAGACCTGGACGGAGACGGCGACGGCCGTCATCTGCTGACCTATGGAGGAGACGGCCTGCCCGAACCAGACCCGGCGGTAGTCGGGGTGGTCGCGCAGCGGGCTGAGGTCGGCGAGGGCCCGGCGGTACCAGGGACCAGCCTCGGCGGCCACCGGATCGGCCGCAGGACCAGACACCGGATCGGCCGCAGGACCAGACACCGGACCGGCCACCGGTGCGGGGACAACTACAGGCGCGGCGTCCGCCTGGGCTGGATGGGAGGGCTGGGCTGAATTGGCAGGATGATCGGTCGACACAGCCCCCCATGCTCCGCCCTGCCCTCCCCGCTCCCCGCACCGGGGTCGGGCCACGGCCGTCCTACCTGCTCAGGACCTGTCGCTCGCCCGCCTCCACCGCGAAGTCGAGCCGGTTGCCCGGCGGCGGGAACGGGCAGATGAAGTGGTCGGCGAAGGCGCACGGCGGCAGGTAGGCCCGGTTGAGGTCGAGGACGGTGCGGCCGTCCGCGTCCGGGGCGGGGAGGGTGATGAAGCGGAAGCGGTAGGTGTCGATGCCGCTGGTCGCGTCCGCGATGACGCCGGAGAGGCGGTCGCCGGAGCGGCTGACGGTCAGGGTGCGGTGCTCGCCGGCGACGGTGAAGGCGATCCGCCCGGTGACGGCCAGCGGGCGCTCCTTGCCGTCCGCGTTGGGGACGAGGACGGACTGGGCACCGTCCTCCTCGAACGGGGTGAAGACCGCGGGGACGGCCCACTCCGGCGAGTACGGGTAGGCGGAGATGCCCGCGAAGGCGGTGCGGCGTGGCGCGGCCGGGTCGAAGACCCGCAGGGCGAGTTCGCCCTCGCGCTCGATCGGGACGAGCAGCAGGTCGCCGAGGGTGGCGGTGTCAGCGGCGGAATCGGTGTCCGGACGCAGCAGCGCCTCGCCGTCGACCGGCCCACCCGCGCCGCCGACGGTGATGCCGTCCCCGGCCGCCGCCCGGACCCGGACGCCCTCGGTGTCGGCCCACCAGCGCCCGGGCAGGCCGGGGATCTCGGCCGGCTCCGGCTCCAGCCAGTACGTGCCGGTGAGTGCGAGCTGGCCGTGCGGCGCACTCACCGACGCCGCCCGGTTGTCGCTCCAGTGCTTCCAGTCCTCCGAGGCCGTCGCCGTCATCGGTACACCCTCCCGCTCCGGTTCTCGGACGACCCGCCGTTCGGGCCGTCCGACTCGCTCATCCACCACAACGCCGCCCGCCCGGACGGATCATTCCCGCCCGCCGAAATCGCCATACGGCGGCAACACGGTGTCACGACGGCAACACTCCGTACACGCCGCCCGCCAGGACGACGCTCAGCCCTCAGCCGCTCCCTTGTGCAGCGGCCGGAACAGCCCCTCCTGCACGACGGACACCACCAGCTGCCCGTTCCGGTCGAAGATCTCCCCGCGCGCGAGGCCACGCGCGCCGTGGGCTATCGGGGACTCCTGCTGGTACAGCAGCCAGTCGTCGGTACGGAACGGGCGGTGGAACCACATCGCGTGGTCGAGCGAGGCCATGTCGAAGTGTCTGGTGCCCCAGAGCGGCTCGACGGGGGCGCGGACGGCGTCCAGCAGCGTCATGTCGCTGGCGTAGGTGAGGGCGCAGACGTGGATCAGCGGGTCGTCCGGCAGCCGGCCGTTGGTCCGCAACCAGACGCCGCTGCGCGCCTCGACGCCGACCAGCTCCTCCTCGGTCCAGCGCAGCCGGTCGACGTAGCGGATGTCGAACGGCTGGCGGTGACTGATGAACGGGGGCAGTTCGCCGAGCCGGGAGCCGACCTCGTCCAGCGCGCTGGGCAGCGCCTCGGGGGCGGGGACCGCCGGTACGGGGAACTGGTGCTCGATGCCGCCCTCCTCGGGGAGGTGGAAGTCGGCGGTGAGGGCGAAGATCGACCGGCCGCCCTGGATGGCGAGCACCCGGCGGGTGGTGAAGGAGCGGCCGTCGCGGATCCGGTCGACCTGGTAGACGATCGGCACGCCGGGCACACCGGGGCGCAGGAAGTAGGAGTGCAGCGAGTGGACCGGGCGGTCGCCGTCCACCGTGCGCCCGGCCGCGACCAGCGCCTGCCCGGCGACCTGGCCGCCGAACGTCCGCTGCAGCGCCTCCTCGGGACTGCGCCCGCGGAAGATGTTCAGTTCGATCTGCTCCAGGTCGAGCAGGTCGACAAGGTCGTCGACTGGGGTACCCATGCGTGCGCTTCCTCTCCGGGCCCGCGGCCAGGGCGGAGGTCCTCCGTCCGGTTGCCGGCACCCGTCCTGATCGAATTCTCCAACCCACTCGAATTCTCCGGCGGCCGGGGTCATTCCCGCTCACCGAGCCCAAGGAGCCGATTCACTCGAACGAGTAAGCGAACGCCGAGCCGACAGGCAGCGAGCCGGCGAGCACCGCCCGACGCGCACCACCCTCAGGCCTCCGCCGCCCCCGCCGCCAGCCCCGACTGCCGCACCGTGATGTTGAGCCGGCCGACCAGCCCCAGCCCCGGATCCGCCGTGCCGGCCACCGTGCGCACCACCCCGTGGTACGCGAACCGGGCCGGGCCGCCGAACACCAGCAGGTCTCCGCTGCGCAGCTCCAGGTCGGTCCACGGACGGGTCCGGGTCTCGGTGTTCCCGAGCCGGAACACGCAGGCGTCGCCGAGCGAGAGCGAGACCACGGGCGCGTCGATCCGCTCGTCGCGGTCCTGGTGGAGGCCCATCTTCGCGCCGTGCGGGTAGTGGTTGACGATCGCGATGTCAGGTTCGTACGAAGCGGCGCCGGCGATCTCCCGGACGTCCGCCCCGTAGGCGTCGGCGACGGCCCGGCGAGCGAGGCGGCCGAGTTCGGGCGGGAACGGCTTGACGGGCGTACCGTCCTCGGCCGCGCTCCGATAACCGTACGGGTACCAGTGCCATCCGAGGCTGACCATCCGTACGGACATCATCCCGCCGGTGGGCATCCGCACGGCGTGCAGGCCCGCCGGCGGACGGGCCCACTCCCGGCAGGCGGCGACCAGGCGCAGCTGGGCCTCGGCGTCCAGCCAGCCGGGGAGCAGGACGGCCCCGGGGGCGGGCTCGACGCGTCCGCGCGCGGCGGAGGACCCCGGCAGGCCACCGAACAGTTCGCCCTGGATCACCCCACCATCCTCCCGCACCGGCAGCGTCACCGGCAGCGGCCAGGCCAGGCCAGGCCAGGCCAGACCGGCCTCAGCCACCCGGGCCGCCACCGGACCCCGGCGCCGGGCCGATCAGCCCGAGCTCCCGCGCACAGTCGGGCCACGCCTCCCACCCCTGTCACCGGAGGATCTCCTCACCGACGGTCGTCCGTTCCCGCCGGTTCGCGTGGTCCGGCCGGTCGGCGAAGCGCAGGCCGCCGGCGTCCTCCCAGGTGGGCGGCCAGATCTGCAGGCCGCCGTAGCAGCCGTTGCCGGAATCGGCCCGCCAGTCGCCGCCGCTCTCGCACTGAGCGAGTCCGTCCCACACCATGTCCGCGACCCGGGTCGCCGCGCCGGCCCGCCCGGACGGCGCCGTCGCCACACCCGCCAGGACCAGCACGACGACGCCCCACCGCAGCCCGACCCCAGGCGTACGCTCGTCACACGAATGCGGCACAGCAGCCGACCCTAGACGCGCCGCCGCACCGCCCTCCCCGACACGCCGGACATGCCGACGGCCGCTCCCCCGCACAGCGGAGAAGCGGCCGAGGTGTCAGCACACTGCCGGGCCGGGAGGCCCGCTGAGCCGATGTCGGACAGCTCCGTCGGACAACAGCGTCAGACGGCACGCGTCAGACGACAGACGTCAAACGACAGGCACCGGACGAGGCATCGACGACAGGCGTCAGATGCTCAGGGTCTGGCCCGGGAGGATCAGGTCGGGGTTGCCACCGATGACCTTGGCGTTGTTCTTGTACAGGTCGTGCCAGTCCAGGCCCTTCGCGGCGGCGATCGAGCTCAGGGTGTCACCGGACTTGACGGTGTAGCTGTCGCCCTTGGCCGGCTTGGCGTCGTTCGAGCCGGTCCAGGACTTGGCGCCCTTGGCGGCGTCGTTCTTCGGCGCGGCCTTCGGGGCATCGCTCTTCGGGGCGACGTTCTTCGGCGCGGCGTCAGCCTTCGGCGCGGCCTTCGGGGCGACGTCGGCCTTCGGGGCCTGCGCCGGCTTGGCGGCCGGGGCGGCCGGCTTGGCGGCGGTCGAACCGGCGGTGGAACCCGCCGAGGTGTCGACGGCGGCCGGGGCGCCGCCCTTGGTCAGACCGGCCTTGACGGAGCACACGGGCCAGGCGCCCGGACCCTGCGAGGCCAGGACCTTCTCGGCGACCGAGATCTGCTGCGCCTTGGTGGCCAGGTTGGCCTGCGAGGCGTAGGCGGTACCACCGAAGGCGGCCCAGGTGCTGGAGGTGAACTGCAGACCGCCGTAGAAACCGTTGCCGGTGTTGATGGCCCAGTTGCCGCCGCTCTCGCACTGGGCGACGGAGTCCCAGGTGGAGACGGAGGCGGCGGAGGCGGAGGTGGCCGTGACGAGGCCGGCCACCGGCAGGGCCGCGACAGCGGCGCCCGCCACGACAGCCATCCGGACGCGGTTGCGCTTGGTGGCGGTGGAGATGGTGGCAGCGGCGGTCTCGTGACGGAAGGTCATGGGGTTCCTCTCGACAGCCCCGGGCGGGCATGCGGAACCAGACCCTGGAAAGGGCCGCATTCGCTTGCCGCGTCCGTCGGACGGCCGTGCACGTGTCGGACGTGCCGCTGCCGCCCCGGCCACCCAGCCGCTCGCCGACGACCTGTTCGAGCGATCGCGTCGGCGGGCACCTGCCGCATCCGGCCGGAACCGGAGGGGCGGTGCGTCGGGGGTGAACCCGGGTGGCGCTCGTTGCGCCGCCAACGAAGCTACGAGCCGGTCGGCAGGGAAACCAAAACCCCACCGGTCTGCCCAGCTCAGCCAAGGGTTACCGACGGTAATAACCGCACAATCTTGCCCGAAATGTCCGTTTAGTCGTCGATTCCTAGATCAAACATCGCGATGGCGTGACCTACCTCACGGTTTCATTCCGGCAGCCCCGCCATCGACATCGACACATTGCGACCACGAGAACACGCTGCGCGGTCGGATCAGGGGCAATTCCCGTCAGCCTCGTCAGCCACCCGTGACGCCTGACACAAGGGCCCGTTGGTCATGACGACCTCTCCGTGTCCACCCCCGAACCGCAAACCGCACCCACCCGAGGAGACCCTGTGCCGCGCATGCTCGACGTCAGCGACGAGGTCCGGTCCGAGATCGGCGACGACGAGGCGGACCGCCTCCTCGGCGGCGACCGCGCACCCGACAGCTACGAATGCACCTCGTGCCGCACCCCCGGCGACACCCACGTGGAGCCCACCAGCACCGTCCTGTTCGTCGGCGAGGAGACCGCCGTACTCGCCTTCGCCCACGCCCGCTGCATCCCGTCCCAGGTGGTGCCGGTGGCCGAGGAGCAGCTGGTCGGCGCCGTCCGCAGCATCAGCCAGGCCCAGGCCGGCGCCCCGGCCGCCCACGCGAGCCCGGCGATTCCCGCCCCCGCGATGCCCACCCCGCTGGCCCCCGCCCCCGCGACGGCTCCCGCCGCCCAGCCGAGCCCGCCGGGCCAGGCCGCCATCCTCGGCATCACCTGCGGGCTGGTGCTGCACGGCAGGGTCGGGCACGCCTCGCTGGTGGTCGAGCCGACCGGTCCGGTCGGGCGCCCCGGCAGCACCTCGGGCGAGGACGAGTTCCTCGACCTGCTCCAGGACGCCGGGTTCCAGCGCATCACCGACCTCGACCAGACGCCGGACCAACTGCCCGGCTGGTCGGTCCTGGTGGCGATGGGCAAGCTGCACGCGGTACTGCAGCCCGCGGCCTCCGGCGGCAGCACCGGCTGGTGGCAGGCGCACCAGCCGCTCCAGGTCACCGACGCCTGGCGGATGGCCGCCAGCCAGCTCTCCGAGGTGACCATGTACGCCGTCCCGGCCGGGATGGTCGGCCGCCAGCCGCGCGAGGACCTGCTCCGCCAGGCCCTGGAGCGGGCGGTTGCGCTGGGACAGGTAGTTGCCGCCTCCCTCCCGCTCGCCGGCACCTGAGCCGACCGGCACCGGCGGCGTCCGCGCCACCTGCGCCACCCGCACACTGCTCCTGCGCCACCGCACCCGTCGGAAGGCGGCCTCCCCGCTCGGCGTGGGCCGCCTTCCGGCCGGGCCCCGGCACCCCGCATCCCCGTGCCCCCTCGCTCGTTGGCCCCTGTGTGTACAGCTACGACGTCTCCGCGTCCTCCGGCCGGTCCACCACCGTCCCCCGCTCGATCCCGGGCATGCGCCCGTCGTACGACGCGGAGCACCCGCACTCGACGACGCCGATCTACGACGAGCTGTACTCCGAGTACCGACGGCTGTTCCGCGCGCTTCCGGGCGACCGCTCGGGCGAGGAGGGCCTGACGTTCACGGGCTTCGCGGTCCGCGACGGCTACCCCGTACTCGGCGACCCGCGCCCGTACCCGCCCCAGCACCAGGCCTTCCACACCTACGGGGGGCAGGCGCCAGGCCTACCGCAGTTCATGCCGAGCCAGCAGCCCGGCCACACCGGAGGCCACAGCACCGAACACAGCACCGGACACGCCGGCACGCAGGCCACCAGCCGTACCGCCCACGCCGCCCATGCCACCCACACGGGCCACACCGGCCACAACGCCCCCCAGGCACACCTCCACCCCCACCCCGAGCCCGCCGCCCCCACCAGCGACGGCTTCGGCCAGGCCGCCCCGGCGGCCGCCGTCCCGCAGCACCACCAGTCCCCCGCCCCCCAGTTCACCAACGGTCAGGGCTGGGTGGCCGCCGGCTACCTGGGCGCGATCCCGCACCCGATGCCGGCGCCGCCCCCGGCACCCTCCCCCGCGATGGGCACCGCCACCGGAGTCGCCACCGTCCCGCCCACCGGCGGCCGCCACCGCCAGATGCTCTCCCTCCCCCCGGGCCGCAACGGCGAGCACCACTGACAGGCCACCACCAACAGCAAGCGAGGGCCCCGCCACGACCGTGACGGGGCCCTCGCCCACACCTACTACCGGAACCGGTGCCGGTACCTGCCGACCGCTGTCGGTGGTACCCGCCGGCGCTCTACTTCTTCTTGCGCTTCTCCCGCACCCGCACCGAGATCGAGATCGGCGTCCCGACGAATCCGAACTCCTCGCGCAGCCGGCGCTCGATGAAGCGCCGGTAGCCGGCCTCCAGGAAGCCCGAGGCGAACAGCACGAACCGCGGCGGACGGATGCCCGCCTGGGTGCCGAACAGGATGCGCGGCTGCTTGCCGCCGCGGATCGGGTGCGGGTGGGCGGCCACCAGCTCGCCGAGGAAGGCGTTCAGCCGCGCGGTCGGGATGCGGGTCTCCCAGCCCTCCAGCGCGGTCTCGATCGCCGGGACGAGCTTCTCCATGTGCCGGCCGGTCTTCGCCGAGACGTTGACCCGGGGGGCCCACTGCACCTGGACGAGGTCGCGCTCGATCTCGCGCTCCAGGTAGTAGCGGCGCTCCTCGTCCAGCTGGTCCCACTTGTTGTAGGCGATGACGACGGCGCGCCCGGCCTCGACAGCCATCGAGATGATCCGGGTGTCCTGCTCGGCGAGGGTCTCGCTGGCGTCGATCAGGATGACCGCGACCTCGGCCTTGTCCAGCGCGGAGGAGGTGCGCAGCGAGGCGTAGAAGTCGGCGCCGGCGGTCAGGTGGACCCGGCGGCGGATACCGGCGGTGTCGACGAACTTCCAGTTCTTGCCGCCGAGTTCGATCATCTCGTCGACCGGGTCGCGGGTGGTGCCGGCCAGCTCGTTGACGACCACCCGCTCCTCGCCGGCGACCTTGTTCAGCAGGCTGGACTTGCCGACGTTCGGGCGGCCGATCAGCGCGACGCGGCGCGGTCCGCCGGGGGCGGCGTCGCCGAAGGTCTGCGGCGGGGCCTCGGGCAGCGCGGACATGACGGCGTCGAGCAGGTCGCCCGAGCCGCGCCCGTGCAGCGCGGAGACCGGGAACGGCTCGCCCAGGCCCAGCGACCACAGGTACGCGGCCTCGGCCTCGGTGGACGGGCCGTCGACCTTGTTGGCGCACAGCACGGTCGGCTTGCCGGCCCGGCGGATGAGCTTGATCAGGGCTTCGTCGGTGTCGGTGGCGCCGACGGTGGCGTCGACGACGAACAGCACCGCGTCGGCCTGCTCGATGCCCAGCTCGGCCTGCGCGGCCACCAGCGCGTCGATGCCGAGGACGTCGATCTCCCAGCCACCGGTGTCGACGACCTTGAAGCGGCGGCCGTTCCAGCTGGCCTCGTAGGTGACCCGGTCGCGGGTGACGCCCGGCTTGTCCTCGACGACGGCCTCGCGGCGGCCGATGATGCGGTTCACCAGGGTCGACTTGCCGACGTTCGGGCGGCCGACGACGGCCAGCACCGGCAGCGGGATGTGCTCGGCGCCGTCGAAGCCGTCCACGCCGTCGACGTCGAAGCCCTCCTCGGCGGCGAGGGCCATGAACTCGGCGTAGTCGGCGGCGTCCAGTTCACCAGGGCTGGTGTCAGAGTGCTCTGCGGTCATGTTCGTCTGTTCCGTTTCCCGGCCCGGCCCTTCCCAGGGGCGTGCCGTGCGTACCTGCCCCGCTCGGGGCAGCGCGATTGGTTCTCCGCGGTGCCTCGGCGGCACCACGGCTCATTCGGTCGTCGTACCGACGACATGTCTGGTCGGATCGACGCATCCGGTCGGATCTGCGTCTCCGGCCGGATCGACGTGTTCGGTCACACCGATGTGTCCGGTCAGACCGACGACATCCCGGCCCGCTCCTCCACGAGCGCGGCGATCCGGTCGATCACCTGCTCCAGGGTGAGCTCGCTGGTGTCCACCAGGACGGCGTCCGCGGCCTGGGCCAGCGGGGCCGTCTTCCGGGAGGAGTCGGCGGCGTCCCGGCGGGCGAGGTCGGCGGCCATCGCGGTGATGGTCGCCTCATCGACGCCCTTGGCGCGCAGCTCGGCCGCCCGGCGCTCGGCCCGGGCCCGCTCGGAGGCGGTCAGGAAGACCTTGACGGTGGCGTTCGGGAACACCACCGTCCCCATGTCCCGGCCCTCGGCCACGATGCCGCGCTCGGCGACCTCGGCGCAGCCACGCTGCAGCTCCACCAGCCGGGCCCGCACCGCCGGCACCGCGGACACGGCGCTGACCTGTGCCGTCACCTCGGGGCCGCGGATCGGTCCGGAGACGTCCTGGCCGTCCACCGTGATGGTGGGGCCGTCCGCGGCCGTGCCCGACACGATCACCGGCTTGCCGCACGCGACGGCCACCGCCTCCGCGTCGGTCACGTCGACCTCGTTGGCCAGCATCCACCAGGTCATCGCCCGGTACATGGCGCCGGTGTCCAGGAAGCTCAGGCCCAGCCTGGCGGCCACCGCCCGCGAGACGGTCGACTTGCCGGAGCCGGAGGGTCCGTCGATGGCGACGACGACCGGGGCGTGCGCTCGGTCGGCAGTATCCACGGGGCGAACCTCTCTCTAAACACTGGACCCGGGAGCCTGGGCAGGCACACGACCGGGGATTGTCTCCCTCAAGGTTAATGGACCGCCGCCACACCCCGACCCCGCCCGCCTCAGGCCCCGGCAGCCCCCGTCTCAGGCCCCGGCAGCCCCCGTCTCAGGCCTCGGCCCCACCTCAGGCCTCGGCCCCACCTCAGGCCTCGGTCCCGCCCGCCGGATCTGCAGAACGGCGTTCCCGAGCCGGGGCCGCAGGTACTCGCCGTCCCGCTCGATGCCGAGGACGCCGCCCACGAAGGCCATCGGGAGCTCGGTGCCGAGGCGGTCCCAGACGAAGGGCACCTTCGAGACGTGGGACGGGAAGTCGTTCGGCACGAAGCGGTCCCGGTGGTAGGAGGCGTTCGCCGCCTCCCACCAGCCGAAGGACTCCCGCAGCCGGGGGCCGGCCGCCGTCTGAGTGTGCGCGAAGAAGGTGGTGAGCCAGCCGGTCACCTGCGGGCCGCCGGACATCGACTCCCACTTGTGGAACGAACGCCAGAAGCGCTCGTCCACCGGGCCGCCCGCCGCCGTCGCCGCGATCTCGTCGACCACCGGGCGCAGCTCGGCGAACCACGGCGCCAGCAGGTCGAAGCGCGCCGCGAGCTCGCCGACCCGCGCCGCCAGCAGCGCCCAGTCCTCGGCCGTGCCCTCCAGCCGGATCCGGGGGATGCCGCAACGGGTCTCCCAGCGGAAGTCGTAGTACGGGCTGACCACGTCCATCAGCGCCACCAGCGTCGAGGACTCGTCGTCCGGGCTCGTCGTCGAGAACGTCGGCCGGAACAGCTCCACCAGCTCCGACCCGACCGCCTCCGTCAGCGGCTCCCGCACCAGCCGGATCGACCGCGCCCAGTCCGGCCCCGACCCGAGCAGACCGTCGTCCCGGACCACGATCTGCCGCTTCACCCCGGGAGGCGCCGTGAACAGCCCCTCGTACACCGAGGCGTTCAACCGCACGTGCACCGCCACCTCGTGCACCACCGCGTACCAGAGCACGTCCGGCGACAGGCTCAACGGCAGGTGCTCGGCGAAGGCGGCGTGGGCCGCCCGCACCAGCAGGCTCCAGGTCGGCTCCGGCTCCGCGAACTCGAGGTACAGCGGCTCCGGCCTGGGCAGTTCGACCAGCGTCTCGACGCTTCGGTGGCGGATCCGGAACCCACCGCCCACCACCGCCCGCAGGAACCGCTCGTTCCCCAGGTCCTCCAACCGGCCGGAGGACCCGTGCCGGGTCTCGCCCAGCGGCAACTCGATGATCATTTCCCCCCCGTCGACAAACCCCTCAGTAGCCCCTCACTAGCTCCTCAGTAGCCCCTCCGGCCCCGAAGACCTCAGCCCCTCAGGCCCTCAGCCCCGAGGGCCCTCAGTCCCGAACGCTCCACCCACTCGCCCGCAGCGCCACCGTGAGCGGCTTGACCGCCCCCGGCGCCACCGACAGCTGGACGAAGCCCACCTGCTGCCCGGTCGAGTGCTCGATGACGACGTCCTCGATGTTGACCCCGGCCGCGCCGACCTCGCCGAACAGCCGGCCCAGCTCGCCGGGCTGGTCACCGAGCACCACGGCCACCGTCTCGTACCGGGTGGGCGGCGCGCCGTGCTTGCCGGGGATGCGGGCCTGGCCGGTGTTGCCGCGCCGCATGACCGCCTCGATCCCGGCCGCGCCCCCCCGGCGCTCGCCCTCCTCGGCGGCATCCAGGGCGCGCAGCGCGGTGACGGTGTCGCCGAGGTCGGCGGCCACCTCCTCCAGGATGTCGGCGACGGCACCCGCGTTGGCGGAGAGGATGTCGACCCACATGCCGGGGTTGGAGGCGGCGATGCGGGTGACGTCCCGGACACCCTGGCCGGAGAGCCTTATGGCGGTCTCGTCGGCGTGCTCCAGCCGGGCGGCGACCAGCGAGGACACCAGCTGCGGGGCGTGCGAGACCAGGGCGACGGCGCGGTCGTGCGCGGCCGCGTCCATCACGATCGGCATCGCGCCGCAGAGCGCGACCAGCTCCAAGGCGGCGTTGAGCGTCTCGGTGTCGGTGTCGTCGGTGGGGGTGAGCACCCAGGGCCGGCCCTCGAACAGGTCGGCGCGGGCGGCCAGCGGGCCGGAGCGCTCGCGGCCGGCCATCGGGTGGCTGCCGATGTAGTGGACGGTGTCGCAGCCGAGCGCGGCGACCTCGCTGCGCGGACCGGCCTTGACGCTGGCGACGTCGGTGTACCAGCGGGCCAGATTGCGGCGCTGGCAGTCCGCGAGCACCTTGCCGACCAAGGCGGGCGGGACGGCGATGATCGCCAGGTCGACCGGGCCCTCGGCCGGCTCGGTGGTACCGGCGCCGAGCGAGGCCGCGGTCCGGGCGGCGTCCGGATCGGCGTCCTCCAGGTGGACGGTCAGCCCGCGGCCGGCCAGGGCGAGCGCGGCGGAGGTGCCGATCAGTCCGGTACCGACGACGACGGCAGTGCGCATGGCGGGTCGCGCTCCTTCTCGAATTCTCGGGTACGCGGGTACTCGGGGTCTCTGGTTCTCGGGCCGGCCGGGCTCCCGAGACGGGCCGGGAACACACCCGCCCCATCCTCTCGCATCCACCCCACCGGTGCCCCCACCGCCCACCGGGTGGGCAACCGCGCCGGCCCCACCCCCGTCCCACAGCGTGCGGACGCACGGCGGGCCCGGCGGCGGGCACCCACGCCGCGCCCCGCGAAATCCGGCGACGCCCGCACCGAAGCCGGGCAGACTGACCGCCAACGCGGCGCGGGCGACACGCGGAACACGGCACGCGAACGAAGGGGTTGCGCATGGACGATCAGCACAGCGGCGACGATCAGCACGGCGTCGACAACCGGCACAGCGTGGACAACCAGGACGGCGTTGACAGCCGGCACGGCGGCGACGATCGGCACGGCGGCGGGGCCGGGCAGTCGAAACCGCCGGCCGTCCCCGCCCACCCGTCTGTCCTGGACTCGGTCGCGGTGTACGCCGAGGGCGCGGTGTGCCGCCGCCGGGCCAGCGTCCCGGTCCCGGCCGGCGGCCGGCTGCGGCTGACCGGCCTGCCGTCCTCGCTGGACGGCCGCTCGCTGCGCGCCCGGGTGCTCGGTGGCCCGGCCGGGGCGGCGGTCACCGAGGCCCGGCTGGAGCTGCTCGCCGAGTTCCACGAACCAGCAGAACTCCCCCGGCTCCGCCGCGAGTTGGACGATGCCATGGAGCGCCAGAGCACGCTCACCGAGCGCCACCGGCTGGTCCTGACCGCGATCGCCGAGACCTCCGCGCTGCGCGCCGTGCCGCCGCCGCGACGGCGCGAGGAGCCGCTGCGCCGTACGCCTGCCGACGCCTGGCTGGAGCTCGCCGACTTCGTCGACGAGCGCCTGGCCCGGCTCCAGGAGCGCGCCGAGGAGCTCACCCAGGAGATCGAACTCGCCGACCACGAGCGCGAGTTGGCCGCCGACCGGCTGGACCGCGTGTCCACCGCCGGCCCCGCCCTCCCGGTCGAGACCGCCGCCACCGTCCTGCTCACCCTCACCACACCTACCGCGGAAACCACCCCGGAGCCCGCCCCGGAGCCCGCCCCGGAGCCCGCCCCGGAAGCCTCCCCCGACCCCGCCACGGAAGCCGCCCCGGAACCCTCCGGACCAGCCCCCGCCGAGCCCCCCGCCCGACTCGACATCGAGCTGGAGTACGGCGTCCCCGCCGCCCGCTGGGTGCCCGCCTACCGCCTCTCCTACCGCCACGGCGCCGACTCCGGCCGACTCGTCCTGCGCGCCGTCATCGCCCAGCAGACCGGCGAGGACTGGTCCGGCGTCCGACTCGCCCTCTCCACCGCCGACCTCGACCGCCGCACCGACCTGCCCCGGCTCCGCTCGCTGCGGATCGGCCGCAGCCAGCCCGCCCCGCCGCCGTCCGGCTGGCGCGAGCCCCCGGCCGGCCTGGCCGACCTCTTCACCGGCTACGACGCGGCCGGCACCGGCTCCCGCCCGACCCCGCGCCACGCCGCCGCACGCCCCGTCTCGGCCCCGGGCCCGTACGGCTACACCCCCGAGGTCGGGAGCCTCGGCGGCGCCCGGGCCTCCGGTCCACGCCCGGCCGCCCCCGAGCTCGTGGCCGACGCCGCCCGGCTGGCCTCCCCCGCCTCGCGCGGCGGCACCCTGGACGTCAACGAACCGGTCCCGGCGCCCCCGCCCGGCTTCGCCGGCTACGGCGCCGCACCCGCCTCGATGCCTCGAACCCCTCTGCCCCAGGCCTCCCCACCGCCGCCCGCCCCCGTCGCGCCGGGCGGCGCGCCCCCGCCGGACCTGCAGCCCGCCGCCCGCCGTTCCCGCCACCGGGGCTACAGCAGCGACAACGGCAGCGACGGCACCGTCACCGAGGCCCCCGTCACCGGCTTCACCCCGGACGCCGCCCTGCTCGACTATCCCGACCTCGTCCTCGCCGGTCCCGACGCGCCCGCCGCCGAACGCGGCACCCTGCGCGCTCCTGCCGAGCGGGTCGGCCGCGAACAACCGGCCGCGCCGGTCCCGGGTGGCTCCGGCGGCGAGCGGGTCCGCTACCTCGCGCTCCCCCGGCACGCCGTCCCGCCCCGCGTGTCAGCCGGCTCCTTCGACCACCGCTTCGACTCCACCGCCCCCGCCGACATCCCGTCCGACGGCACCTGGCACACCGTCACGATCGACGAGATCCCGGTGTCCGTCCGCCCGGAGTACGTCACCGTCCCCTCGGTCGAGGAGAAGGTGTACGCCACCCTGGTGCTCGCCAACCGGACCGACCGCGCCGTGCTCGCCGGCCCGGTCGAGGTCACCGTCGACGAGGAGTTCCTGCTCACCGCCGCCCTGCCCACCCTCGCCCCCGGTGGTGAGCGGCGCCTGGGCATCGGTGTGACCGAGAGCATCGAGGTGGCGCGCCGCACCGAGCTGCACGAGTCCACCGCGGGCATGCTGAACAGCAGCACCGTGCTCGACCACCGGGTGCACGTCCAGCTGGCGAACCGGCTCGGCCGCACCGTCACCGTGGAGGTCCGCGAGCGCGTGCCGGTCACCTCCGACGCCGAGATCCGGATCGAGGAGCGGGCCGACTGGCACGCCCCGACGGTCTCCACACCGGACTGCCCGCCCAGCACCCGGCTCTGGCGGGTCGACCTGCCGCCCGGCGGCCGCACCGAGCTGGACGGCGGCTACCAGATCAAGATCCCGGCCGGAAAGGCCATCGTCGGCGGAAACCGGAGGAACTGAACGATGACCGGAGCGACCATCCCCCTCCCCGTCTCCGCCGTCACCTGCCTGGAGGACCGCAGCCAGGTCGAACGCACGGCCACCGTCGACCTCGCCGCGGGCGTCCAGCGGCTGCGGCTGGGCCCGCTCACCGCGCTCGCCGTCGACCGCACCCTGCGCGCCGAGACCACCGCCCCCGGCACCCGTGTGCTGGACGCCCGGATCGTCCGCGACTGGAGCCCGCGCGCCCCTCTGCCGCCCGGCCCGGACGACTCCCGGCTGCGCCGCCGGCTGCACGAACTGGAGACCGAGAGCCGCCTCGCCGACCAGACCCGCGCCCGGTTGGAGGCCCGGCTGGCACTGCTCGCCCAGCTCTCCGCCGACCTGCTGCGCGAGGTCGGCGAGGGCGCCGGGATCGGCGAGATCGAACGCACCCGCTGGGCCCGCGAGCTGGACCGGGTGGACGTCGAGCGCGAGCGCCACGGCGAGGAACTGCGGGCCACCCACTCCCGCCTGCGCCGCCTGGAGCAGGAGCGCTCGCAGGCCCTGATCGCCCTCGACCAGGCCGAGGAGGACCCGGCCGAGCTGATCGCCCACCTGGAGCTCACCGTCGAGGCGGCGCAGCCCGGCCCGAGCGGGGTGACCGTCACCCACCTGGTGCCGTGCGCGCTCTGGCGCCCCTCGTACCGGGCCACCCTGGACGGCGGGAGCCTGCGGCTGGAGTCGGAGGCGGTGGTCTGGCAGCGCACCGGCGAGGACTGGACCGGCGCCCGGCTCACCTTCTCCACCGCCCGCTCGGCCCTCGCCACCGACCCGCCCGCCGTCACCGAGGACGTGCTGTCGCTGCGCGAGCGCACGGCAGAGGAGCGCCGCACGGTCGAGGTGGAGCTGCGCGAGGAGACGGTCAGCACGCTCGGCCCTGCCGCCGGCGTGCCGGGGGTGGACGACGGCGGGGAGGTCCGGGTGCTGCCCGCGCCCGCCCCGGCCACCGTGCCCTCCGACGGCCGGGCGCACCGGGTGCCGCTCGGCGCCTTCACCGGGCCGGCGAACAGCGAGTACGCCTGCGCGCCGGAGCTGTCCCCGCTGGTGACCCAGGTGGTCCGGTTCCGCAACGCGGCCGGGCACCCGCTGCTCGCCGGCCCGGTCGAGCTGGTCCGCGGCAGCGGCTTCACCGGCCGGGGCGAGCTGGGCTTCACCGCCACCGGCGCCGAGGCCGAGCTGGCGTTCGGCAGTTCGGACGGCTACCGGGTGGTCCGCGAGACCGAGGAGCGCCAGGCCACCGCCGGGCTCACCGGCCGCCAGACCACCACCCGGACGGTGCGGCTGCACCTCTCCCGCTTCTCCGGCCCGGAGGAGCGGGACGAGCAGGTCGTCGCGGTCCGCGAACGGGTGCCGGTCTCCGAGGTGTCGGCGGTGGAGGTGCGGCTGCGCAAGGAGGAGTGTTCCCCCTCGCCGGACTCCTTCGACGCCGCGGGCATCCTCCGCTGGGACGTCCCGCTCGGGCCGGGCGCCCGCCGGACGGTCACGCTGGTGTACGAGATCGCCGCGACCGCCAAGGTCGCCGGCCTCTGAGCACCCCGGCCCCGACCGCCCAGACCCGAGCACCCCGCCCCCGGGCTCCACGCCGATCCGCTCGTGACGACCACTCAGGACCAGACCAAACCGGGTAGAACAGGAACATGATCCTCCACCTCACCCCCCTGGACGACTGGCTGGCCGACCCCGGTCGGCCGTACACCGCCGCGTCGCTGCTCACCGACGGGTTCATCCACTGCTCGGCGGACGAGCAGACGGCGCTCGCGGTGGCCAACGCCTTCTTCGCCGATACTCCCGACCCGCTGATGGTGCTGCTGATCGAGGAGTCGCTGGTGGAACCGATGGTCAAGTGGGAGGCCCCGCACGGCGCACCGCCGCCCGGGGCCACCCCCGGCGCGCTGTTCCCGCACGTCTACGGACGGCTCAACCGCTCCGCCGTCCAGGGTCTGCTGAAGGTCGAGCGCGGTCCGGACGGCCGCTGGGTGAGCCTCACCCCCTGGAGCTGACGACCCCTGCGGCCCGCTCGGCTCTGATCAGAGCCGGCCCTGATCAGAGCCGGCCCCGGTCCAGAACCGACCCCGGCTCAAAGCCGACCCCGGCTCAAAGCCAGCCCCGCTCCCGGGCCGCCATGCCGGCCTGGAAGCGGGTGGTGGCACCCAGCGACCGCATCAGGCTCTGCAGCCGGCGCTGGGTCGTCCGAGCGCTCCAGCCGAGCGACCGGGCGATCGACTCGTCGGTGAGGCCGGCCGCCAGCAGGCCCAGCAGCTTGCGGTGGTCGGCCTCCGGTTCCAACGTCGCGTCCCCGGTGCCGATCGCGGCCTGCAGTTGGACGGCGCGCTCCCACTCCGCCTCGAACAGCGTGTCCAGCGCCTGGAGCAGGGCGGAGGGGTGGATGACGTACGCGGCGTCGAGGACGCTGTCGCCCACGCTGATCGGGATGATCGCCATCCGGTCGTCCGACATGATCATCTTCATCGGCAGTGACGGCCGGACCCGGGCCTCCTCGCCGTCCGCCACACCGGCCAGGATGTTCCGCTCCAGCCGGCCCGGCCAGGCCACGGCGTCCCGGTCGTAGATGGTCCGCAGCCGCAGGCCCTCCCGCAGCCGCCGCCGCTGCAACGGGATCGGGGCCACCGGGTCCTGGATGTACGGTGGCCGGTCGAAGCCGCGGACCTGGTACTGGCTGGTCTCGGTGATGTGCTCCAGTCGCTGCGCGATCGCCTCGCCGCCGGTCAGCACCTCCACCGAGTGCGCCGGGTCGGTGTACCGGGAGGCTTCCCGGAAGGCATCCATCAGGCGGTGCATCTCGGCCCGGGCGTGCCGCAGTTCGGACTCGCGGTGGCCGATCAGGGTGCCGATCGCGACGTCGGGGGCGACCGGCAGGTAGCGCTGCCGGTCGACCGGCGCCCGGGTCGCCATACCCTGCTGCGCCAGCCGGTCCAGGGCGCGCACGCCCTGCTGGAGCGTCAGGCCGCAGCTGGCGGCCAGCTCCTCCGCGGTGGACTGCGGATTGGCCACCAGCGTCGCGTAGACCAGTCCGTCCGGCTCGGCCAGTCCCAGTGCGCTGAGTGGTGCATCGGACACGACGCCGTCTCCCCCGTTCGCCCCCACCGGCGCCCGCCCTGGCGCAGTCCCGCCACTGGGCGGGTGGTGGTCCGGTGGCCATCCTCTGCCACGGATCATGACGCTGACAAGGCCGTGACCAGGGGTTGCGGCCCGCCTCACACCCCGCCCCCGCCGAACGGCTGAGGGCCTCCCCGTCACTCGACGGGGAGGCCCTCAACAGAAACCCGAATATACCGACCGGTCTACATATCGCCCGGGTTCTATGCCGACCGGTCTACAGAAATATACCGACCGGTCTACAGACCGACCTCGCGCATCAGCTGCCCCACCTCGGGGTTGGTCAGGCGGCGCAGCCAGCCCGACTTCTGGTCGCCCAGCGCGATCGGACCGAAGTGCGTGCGCACCAGCTTCTCGACCGGGAAGCCGGCCTCGGCCAGCATCCGGCGGACGATGTGCTTGCGGCCCTCGTGCAGGGTCACCTCGACCAGGTAGTTCTTGCCGACGTTGGAGATCACCTTGAAGCTGTCGGCGCGCGCGTAGCCGTCCTCCAGCTCCACGCCCTGGGCCAGCTGCTTGCCCAGGTCACGCGGGATCGGCCCCTGGATGGCGGCCAGGTAGGTCTTGGTCACGCCGTACCGGGGGTGGGTGAGGCGGTGGGCCAGCTCGCCGTGGTTGGTGAGCAGGATGATGCCCTCGGTCTCGGTGTCCAGGCGGCCGACGTGGAACAGCCGGGTCTCCCGGTTGGTCACGTAGTCGCCGAGGCACTGCCGCCCGTCCGGGTCCTCCATGGTGGAGACCACGCCGGCCGGCTTGTTGAGCGCGAAGAACAGGTACGACTGCGTGGCGACGGTCAGGCCGTCCACCTTGATCTCGTCGTTCTGCGGGTCGACCCGCTTGCCCTGCTCGGTGACGCGCTTGCCGTTGACCTCGACCCGGCCCTGCTCGATCAGCTCCTCGCAGGCGCGGCGGCTGCCGATGCCAGCCCGGGCCAGCACCTTCTGCAGGCGCTCGCCCTCGGGCTCGCCGAAGGTCTTGGGCAGCTTGACGGCGGGCTTGTCGTGCCGGGCGAGGACGGCGTCCTCGATCTTGGCCTGCAGTTCGCGCGAGCGCTGCGGCTGGCGGCGCGGGTCGCCCGGGGCGCCCTGGCCCTCACGACGCGGACGCGGGGCCGGGCCGGGGCGCCGGCCGGCGAAGCCGCCGCGGGCGGGGGTGGCGTTGGGGCCGCCGCCGAACTCGGGGCGGTCGTAGCGCCGCTCCTCGGGCCGCAGCGGGCGGTCCGGGTACCGGCGGTCATCGCGGCGATCGTCCCGCCGGTCGTCGCGACGGCTGTCCCGCCCGTACGAGCCGGAGCCGCCCCGGGAGCTCGAACCCGAACCGCCACCGTACGAACCGCCGCGGGAGCTCGAACCCGAGCCACCGCCGTACGAACCCCCACGGGAGCCCGAACCCGAGCCGCCACCATACGAACCCCCACGGGAGCCCGAACCCGAACCCGAGCCCGAGCCGCCGCGACCGCTGCCGCTGCCGCCGTAGGAGCTGCCGCCCCGGCCCCCGCCCTGTCCGCCGCGACCGCTGCCGCCGCCGCTGCCGTTCCTGCCGTTGCCACTGCTACGCATCAAAGTGTCCGTACGTCGTTCCGTCTGGGATGTGCGGTCGTTTCGGCCGACCTCACCGCCCCCTACCGATCAGGCGCAGCCCGACCGGCCTCGCCACTGCCGTCCACGACCTGTACGGCAGCGGCGGCGACCGCCTCCGCGATCATCGTGCCCTCCAGGGACTCCGCTTCCACGTCGTCGACCTCGGGCAGGAAGGGAGCAAGCTCCGGCAGCTCGTCCAGGCCGCGGAGCCCCATCCGTTCCAGGAAGTAGTTCGTCGTCCGATACAGGATCGCACCTGTTTCGGGCTCGGATCCGGCCTCTTCCACCAGTCCTCGCTGTACCAGGGTACGCATCACGCCGTCACAGTTCACACCACGGACGGCGGAAACCCGGGATCTGGACACCGGCTGCCGGTAGGCGACGACCGCCAGGGTCTCCAGCGCGGCCTGCGTCAGCCGGGCCTGCTGGCCGTCCAGCAGGAAGCGGTCGACGGCCGGCGCGCAGGTGTCCCGGCTGTAGAACCGCCACCCGCCGGCGACCAGCCGCAGGTCGAATCCCCGGCCCTGGGCGGTGTACTCGGCGGACAGTTCGCGCAGCGCCACGGCCACCTGCGCCCGGGGTCGCTCCAGCACGCCCGCCAGCCGCTCCTCCCCGGCGGGCTCGTCGACGACCATCAGGATCGCCTCCAGCTCGGCCTTCAGCCCGGCTTCGGCCGGGCCCTCGTCCTCGACCGGATCGGTAGCGCCGGAAGTCGACGGAGCCGACTTCTGGTGCCCGACCCGCGCCTCGCCCTCCCCCGAGGCCGCCACCGGCTCCACCAGCGCCACAGGCGGCACAGGAGCCACCTCAGGCGCCCCGGCAGGCTCCACCACAGGCACCGCCACCGGCACCGGCTCCGCAATCGGCTCCGGCAGCAGCTCGAAGGCCGGCTCCAGCCACTCCTCGACCCGCGGCCGCCCCGGCAGCCCGAGCGGGCGCCGCACCGGCCGCCCGCCTCCCTCGCTCGCGCCGCCCCCGCTCCCGCTCCCGCCGCTCATCGACTCTCCTCCCGCTCCCGCTCTCCCGCCGGCCGATCGAACTCGTCCGTCACCTCGACCGAGCCCCGATCCGCCTCCGCCACCCAGCGCACCAGCAGCTCGCCCAGCGCCTCCGGCTGCTCGAAGGCCAGCACCCGCTCCCGGTACAGCTCCAGCAGCGCCAGGAAGCGGGCGACGACCACCAGGTCGTCCGGCGCGTCCGCGACCAGCCGCTGGAACGACGCCTCGCCCAGCTCGGTGAGCAGCCCGACCACGAGCCCGGCCTGCTCGCGCACGCTGACCGGCGGGCTGTGGATGTGGTCGACGTACACGACCGGCTTCGGCTTGGGCTCCATGGCCTTGGCCGCCAGCTGCGCGAGCCGCTCCGGGCCGACGGTGATCACCACCTCGGGCAGCAGCGCGGCATGCCGCGGCTCCAGCCCGACGGCGCGCGGGCGCCGGGCCAGCTCGGCGGCCCAGCGCTCGCCGAACAGGGCCGCCGCCCGCTTGTACGCCCGGTACTGCAGCAGCCGGGCGAACAGCAGGTCGCGGGCCTCCAGCAGCGCCAGGTCCTCCTCGTCCTCGACCTCGGCGGCGGGCAGCAGCCGGGCGGCCTTGAGGTCGAGCAGGGTCGCGGCGACGACCAGGAACTCGGTCGCCGCGTCCAGGTCCCAGTCCGGGCCCATCGCCCGGATGTGCGCCATGAACTCGTCCGTGACGGTGGCCAGCGCCACCTCGGTGACGTCGAGCTTGTGCTTGGCGATCAGGCTGAGCAGCAGGTCGAAGGGGCCTTCGAAGTTGTCCAGCCGTACCTGGAAGCCGCCCCGCGACGGGTTCTCGTGCTCGGTCGCGTTCACGGCGGTGGCGGGTGGTTCGGCGGTGCTCGGCATGACGGTCCATCTTCACCCGGCCCGGCCGCCCGCCCCGTCCCGGGGCCGTCGACACGCCGTCGACCCCGTCGACCCCGCCGGCACGCTCCATCACGCACCGTCACGTCGCCAACACGTGCTCGTCGCGCACGCGGCAGGCCGTCGACAAGCCGTCGACGCGCAGTCGACCCGCCGCCGAGCAGCACCGGGGCGCCCGCCGAGGCCCGGGAGGGGGCCTACCGGCCGCGCAACCGCCGGACCAGGATGGAGGCCTCGCCGCGCTGCTCCAGGTCCGCCAGGACGACCGCGATGGCCTCCCGGACGATCCGCCCGCGGTCCACGGCCAGGCCGTGCTCGCCGCGCAGCACCAGCCGGGTGTGCTCCAGGTCCATGAGCTCCTCGGCGGACACGTACACGGTGATCTTCTCGTCGTGCCGCTCGCGCCCGCTGGGGCGGCGCGGCGCCCGACCGCGCGGCCGGGCGCGCCCGGCCGCGCCGGGCTGCTCCTCCGCGGCGCCGGGGTGCTGGCGGCCGATCGGCGCGGCGGCGCCTCGACCGCCGGAGGCGGCCTGCGCGGCCCCCTGGGGCCCGGCCGCCGTGGCGGAGCGCTGGGCCGGCGGCTGCACGGACGCCGGTGCGCCGGCGGCCGGCTGCTGGTCCTGGGACGGCTGGCGCCCGGCCTCGCCGGTGCGCTGGGCGTCCCGGGCGCCCTCAGCGCCCTCCGTGCCGTTGCCGGTCCGCGCGGTCTCCGGTCTGGATGCCTCGGCGGCCGGACGCGGTGCGAGGGACGGCGACAACGCCATCCCGCCGGTGGTCCGGAACAGCTCGTCGGCACCCGGGAGACTCACTCGGCGGGGCGGCACCGGTCGAGCACCTCCCTGGCGAGCTGACGGTAGGCGGCGGCACCGACCGAGTTGGTCGCGTACGTGGTGATCGGCTCGCCGGCGACGGTGGTCTCCGGGAAACGGACCGTCCGCCCGATGACGGTGTGGAAGACGTGCTCGCCGAACGCCTCGACGACGCGCGCCAGCACCTCGCGGCTGTGCACGGTGCGCGAGTCGTACATGGTCGCGAGGATGCCGTCCAGGCGCAGCTCGGGGTTGAGCCGCTCGCACACCTTCTCGATGGTCTCGGTCAGCAGCGCGACGCCGCGCAGCGCGAAGAACTCGCACTCCAGCGGGACGATGACGCTGTGAGCGGCGGTCAGCGCATTGACCGTCAGCAGGCCCAGCGAGGGCTGGCAGTCGATGATGACGTAGTCGTAGTCGGGCAGCAGCGGCTTCAGGGCGCGCGCCAGCGCGGACTCCCGGGCCACCTCGCTGACCAGCTGCACCTCGGCGGCGGAGAGGTCGATGTTGGACGGCAGCAGGTCCATGCCCGGCACGGCCGTCTTGAGCAGCACCTCATCGGCCGTCAGGCCCCGCTCCATGAGCAGGTTGTAGACGGTGACGTCGAGCTCCATCGGATTGACGCCGAGGCCGACCGAGAGCGCGCCCTGCGGGTCGAAGTCGACGAGCAGCACCCGGCGGCCGTACTCGGCCAGCGCGGCGCCCAGGTTGATGGTCGACGTGGTCTTGCCGACGCCGCCCTTCTGGTTGCACATGGCGATGATCTGCGCGGGGCCGTGCTCGGCGACCGGCGCGGGGATCGGGAAGTACGGCAGCGGCCGGCCGGTCGGGCCGACCCGCTCGCGGCGCTGGCGCGCGGCGTCGGGGGCCAGCGTGGCGGCGTACTCCGGGTCCGGCTCGTACTCGGCGTCCGGGTCGTCGTAGGCGCCGTAGGCGAACTCGCCGTAGGCCAGGCCGTAGGCCGCCAAGTCGGCGTCGTGATCGGTCACCGTGGTCACCTGTGCTGTGTTCTGGCGTGCTTCGAAGGTACGGAGTGCGACCGAGCCGACCTCGGCCGAGCCCACGGAGGGCTGCCGGGCCCCGGACTCCTCACTCGGCTGGCCGGCGGTGCGCTCCGCCAGTCCTGGCTGACCACCCCCGGGAGCAAATGTCGACTCATTCACAAGTCGTCTTACCTCCTTGGGCATCCAGGACTCTATGTCGATTCGTCAGCGTGGCAGCATGCCAACGGTTTGCGACTCTAGGCCGTTCAAGGCGTTCGCAGCAACACAATCCACGGTAGTGGGCAGGATGTGTCGACTATCGGGCGGGCCGATGTCAAGGGATGAGTAGGCCGTTGACCCTAACGTTTCTGCGGTGGGGTGAGACGACCGACGGAAATTGACGACAGAGCGACCCACCCACAACACCGCCTGCTCACGGGCATGGCGAAGCCCCCGACCCGAGGTGATCGGGTCGGGGGCGAACGACCGCAGGGCGGCCTGCCGGATCAGGCGAGCACGCTCTCCAGCGAGACCGACTCCAGGCCGAAGGCCTCGGCCACGGCCGGGAAGGTGATCTGGCCCTCGTGCACGTTCAGGCCCTTGGCGAGCGCCGGGTCACGGCGCAGCGCCTCCTTCCAACCGCGGTTGGCCAGCTCGACGACGTACGGCAGCGTCGCGTTGGTCAGCGCGTAGGTGGAGGTGTTCGGGACCGCGCCCGGCATGTTGGCCACGCAGTAGAAGACCGAGTTGTGGACCTGGAAGGTCGGCTCGGCGTGCGTGGTCGCGTGCGAGTCCTCGAAGCAGCCGCCCTGGTCGATGGCGATGTCGACGAGCACGGAGCCCGGCTTCATGCGGGAGACCAGCTCGTTGGTGACGAGCTTCGGGGCCTTGGCGCCCGGGATCAGCACGGCACCGATGACCAGGTCGGCCTCGATGACGGCCTTCTCCAGCTCGAAGGTGTTGGAGACGATGGCCTTGATCTTCGTGCCGAAGATGCGGTCGGCCTCGCGCAGCTTGTTGATGTCGCGGTCGAGCAGGGTCACCTCGTAGCCCATGCCGATCGCGATGGTGGCCGCGTGCCAGCCGGAGACGCCGCCACCGATGACGACGGCCTTGGCCGGGTGGGTGCCGGGCACGCCGCCGGGCAGCACGCCGCGGCCGCCGGCCGGGCGCATCAGGTGGTACGAGCCGACCTGCGGGGCGAGCCGGCCCGCGACCTCGGACATCGGGGCGAGCAGCGGCAGGGCGCCGTTGCCGAGCTGCACGGTCTCGTACGCGATGGCGGTGGTGCCCGAGGCGATCAGCGCGTCCGTGCCGGGGCGGTCGGCCGCCAGGTGCAGGTACGTGAAGAGGGTCTGGCCCTTGCGCAGCCGGTGGTACTCGGAGGCGATGGGCTCCTTGACCTTCAGCAGCAGGTCGGCCGTGGCCCACACCTCGTCGGCGGTGGGGAGGATGGTGGCGCCGGCGGCCACGTACTCCTCGTTGGGGATCGAGGAGCCGACACCGGCGTTGTCCTCGATGTAGACCTCGTGTCCGTTGCGGACCAGCTCATGCACGCCGGCGGGCGTGATGGCCACGCGGTACTCGTGGTTCTTGACCTCGCGGGGGATGCCGACCTTCACGGCTAAACACGTCCTCTTGCCATGGGGGTCCCTACCGGAGAAGACCGGCGGGCGACGCGCACGTGGGGAAGCCACCGGGGCAGCCCGGGGCGGGGATCGCTGCGCGACTGAGTTCGAGTGTAATGAAGCCCAGTCGGCGTGTCAGCCTTCCAAAGTGAATAAATCTGCCGAACACATTGGCAGGTTCGTAGGCTTCCCTTGCGATCTTCCCGCCAAAGGTGTACTAACCGGGCATCTTCGACAATACCTCCGAAAGACCCCTCACCACCCGGCGTCGACGCGTTCCCGCAGGTCCGCGAGGGCGGCCCCGACGGCCTCCCGGCCGCGCTCGTCGCCGAGCCTGCGCAGCACCGCCAGCGCGGCCCGGTACTCGCGGTCCGCCTCGTCGAAACGGCGCTGCGCGGCGTGCGCCTCGGCCACCCGGGCGAGCAGCCGGGCCTCGGCGGCGTGGTCCCCCATCGACTGCCGCAGGCCCAGCGCCCGCCCGTACCAGTCGGCGGCGCGCACCGCGTCACCGAGCGCCCGGTGGCAGCCGGCCGCACCCTCCAGGGCCCGGGCGCAGAGCGGCTCGTCCCCGGCCGACCGGGCGTGCTCCAGGGCGGCCCGGTAGTGCGTGACGGCCTGCTCCCAGCGACCGGCGGCGGCCTGCAGGTCGCCCAGGTTGAGCAGCGCGGCCGAGGCCCGGCGGGGTCTGCCGTGCCGCTCGGCGACGGTCAGCACCAGTTCGTGCAGCCGGTAGAGGTCGGCCGGGGCGGCGCCGGTCAGCGGCAGGGTCCGCAGCAGCGCGGTCACCAGCCGGCCCGCCGAGCCGTCCAGGTCGCCCTGGCCGATCGCGTCGGCCACCGCCCCGAGCAGCAGGTCCCGCTCGCCGAGCAGCCACTCCCGGGCGTGCGCGGCCGAGTCCAGCCGCAGGACGGCGGGCAGCGGGTCGGGCCCGGGGCCGCTCGCCGGGTCCAGCAGGGCGCGGGCCGACTCGGTGAGCCGGACCAGCCGCTCCAGCAGCCGGGCCCGGGCGAGCTCGGTCTCGGCGGGCCGGTCCTCCAGCTCGCGCAGCCGGACCAGTCTCGGGTAGAGGCGGCCGGGGACCCGGTAGCGCGGGCTGCCGTCGGCGGCCGGGGCCTCCTGGCCGAGTAGTTCCCGCTCGACCAACGCGGCGAGCGTCGCGGCCGCCTCCGGCGCCGGGCAGCCGACCAGGGCGGAGGCGGTGCGCGGATCGGCGGTCTGCGCCGGGGCCAGGGTGAGGGTGCGCAGCATCCGTGCCTGGGCGGCCGGCAGCGTGCCGTACAGCAGGGTGAACGCGCCGATCAGCGGGTCGCTGTCCGGCACGGGCACCGGCTCTGCGGGCTCCGGGCCGGGCTTCACCCAGGCCGTCCGGTCCCCCGCCGTCCCACCGTCGGCGGGCTCCGGCGCCGGACCCTCGGCCGGCTTCTCCCCCCCCTTCACGGACGTCGAGGACCCCGCGGACGCCAGGGGCCCTGCGGGCGTCGAGGACACCGGGGTCGTCGGAGGCTTCGCGGCCTTCCCGGCCTTCCCCGGCGTCGAACCCGGTACGGGCTTCCCGGGCTTTTCAGGCCTCCCGGGGTTTCCGGGCTTCCCCGACTGCCCGGCCTGCCCCGGCTTCGCGGCCTTCGAGGCCTGAGCGGCCTTCGCGACCTGAGCGGCCTTCGATGCCTCCCCCTTCGGTGCCGCCGCCCGCGCCGACTCCTCCCCCAGCACCCGGGTGAGCTCGCGCGCCGCCTCGGTGACGGCCGTCTTCGGATCGCCCCGCAGCCACCCGGCCATCAACCGCAGCGCCGCCGGCCGGGCCGCGCAGGCCTCGGCCAGGTCGGCGCCGCCGACCGGGTCGCAGGAGATCCGGGTGCCGCCGACCAGGTCGGCGAGCAGTTCGCCGGAGGCCTGCCGGTCCAGCCCGCCGAGGATCACCGGGTCGATGTCCTCGATGCCGGTGAGCGGCCCGGCGGTGGTGGCGAGCACCAGGCAGCCGGGTTCGTCGGCGAGCAGCGGCCACAGCTGCCCGGCGTCCCGGACGTCGTCCAGCACCAACAGCACCTTCCGCCCGGCGAGCGCCTCGCGCAGCGCCACGCAGGCGGGCTCGTCCCGCCCGTCCTCGATGGTGCCGGGCAGCGGCACGGGGGCCTCGGGGTCGAGCTGCTCCAGCAGCAGGCGGGCGGCCCGGGCGGGCGGCACGCGCCCGCCGTCGGGGGCTGACAGCCGGGCGAAGAGCACGCCGTCGGGGTAGGCCGGGGCGGCGGTGCGGGCGAAGCGGACGGCCAGCGTGGTGCGGCCCGAACCGGGACGCCCGGCCAGGACCAGCACCGGGCTGCGGCCGATGGCCGGGCGGGCTGCGGCGGCCCGCAACGCGGCCAGTTCGGCACGCCGTCCGACGAACAGTGCGGGCCCGCCCGGCAGCCGGTCGAGGCCCGGAACGGCCCCGGCGGGCGCGTCGGGGCCGGGGTCCATCGTCGCCGTCTTCCTCGCCACCCGTGCCACTCCCGACGTCATCCGGCGCTCAGCGGAGGCGGCCCCAGACGGGCGCCCTGTCTGCGAAGCGTAGTTCGACCGTCAGGCTCAACCGAGGTGACATCCGGTCGTACGAACCGGTAAATCACCCCCGCGGATCAACAGCTGGGTGCATCCGGGTCGGCAGCGGGGGTACGGGCCGTTCGCCCACTCACCCCTCGAAGGGCCGGGCCGGCCACGGCGAGTCCGCCGCACGCAGCCCGTCCAGCCCGTCCGGGCCGGTGAGCGCGGCGTGCACGGCGAGCGTGCCGGTGACCAGGGTCGGGTTGTGGAGCCGCCCTGCCTGGATCAGCCGGATCAGTTCGGGCACCGGCACCCAGGCGACCTCGATCTCCTGTTCCTCGCCCTGCGCCGCGTAGCGCTCGCCCTCGGCCTCCGAGAGGTCGGTGGCGAGGAACATCCGCAGCGCCTCGTCGGTGCCGCCCGGGGAGGTGTAGTAGTCGGCGAGGATCCGCCAGGTGTCGGCCTTGCAGTGCGCCTCCTCGTACAGCTCGCGCTGCGCGGCGTGCCACGGGTTCTCGCCGGGCACGTCGAGCAGGCCGGCCGGCAGCTCCCACAGGCGCTGGCGGACGGGGTGGCGGTACTGCCGCAGGACCAGCACCCGCTGCTTGTCGTCCAGGGCGAGCACGGAGACCGAGCCGGGGTGGGTCTGGTAGTCGCGGCGGGCCCAGCTGCCGTCGGGCATCCGGACCTCCTCGCTGCGCACGCCGGTGACCTTGCCCTGGAACGGCGTCCGACTCTCCCGGACCTCCCACTCCTCGGCCGCGTCGGCGATCACCAGGTCGCTCTGCTCGTCCATCGTTCTCCCCTTTTCGTCAGTACGACACAATCTAACGCCGAACGGCGGCCCCGCGGGAATCGCGGGGCCGCCGTTCGGTGAACGACGGACGACGTGCGTCGCCCTACTTGGCCACGCCGGTCTTGATCTCGATGGCGGCCTTGACCAGGCCCGCGAACAGCGGGTGCGGGCGGGTCGGGCGGGACTTCAGCTCCGGGTGGGCCTGGGTGGCCACCAGGTACGGGTGCACCTCGCGCGGGTACTCGACGTACTCGACCAGGTCGCCCTTGGGAGAGAGGCCGGAGAACTGCAGGCCGGTCTTCTCCAGGTCCGCGCGGTAGGCGTTGTTGACCTCGTAGCGGTGGCGGTGGCGCTCCTCGACGTACTGCTCGCCGCCGTAGACCTCGCGGACGATCGAGCCCTCGGCGAGCTTGGCCGGGTACAGGCCCAGGCGCATGGTGCCGCCCAGGTCGCCCTTGCCGTCGACGATGGCCAGCTGCTCGGCCATGGTGGAGACGACCGGGTGCTTGGCCGCGGCGTCGAACTCGGTGGAGTTGGCCTCGGGCAGGCCGGCCAGGTTGCGGGCCGCCTCGATGACCACGCACTGCAGACCCAGGCACAGGCCGAGCAGCGGGATCCGGTTCTCGCGGGCATAGGTGATGGCGCCGACCTTGCCGTTGACGCCGCGGTCACCGAAGCCGCCGGGGATGCAGATCGCGTCCACGTCGCCGAGCTGCGCCTGGGCGCCCTCGGGGGTCTCGCAGTCGTCCGAGGTGACCCACTTGATCTCGACCCGGGCGTTGTTGGCGAAGCCGCCGGCGCGCAGCGCCTCGGTCACCGACAGGTACGCGTCCGGCAGGTCGATGTACTTGCCGACCAGGGCGACCTTGACGATGTGCTGCGGCTCGTGAACGCGGCGCAGCAGGTCGTCCCAGGTGGTCCAGTCCACGTCGCGGAACGGCAGGTCGAGCCGGCGCACCACGTAGGCGTCCAGGCCCTCGCCGTGCAGGACCTTGGGGATGTCGTAGATCGACTTAGCGTCGATGGCCGCGACCACCGCCTCCTCGTCCACGTCGCACATCAGCGAGATCTTGCGCTTGATCGCCTGCGGGACCTCGCGGTCGGCGCGCAGCACGATCGCGTCGGGCTGGATGCCGATGTTGCGCAGCGCGGCGACGGAGTGCTGGGTGGGCTTGGTCTTCAGCTCGCCCGAGGGGCCGATGTAGGGCAGCAGGGAGACGTGCACGAAGAACACGTTGTCCCGGCCGACCTCGTGGCGGACCTGGCGGACGGCCTCCAGGAACGGCAGCGACTCGATGTCGCCGACGGTGCCGCCGACCTCGGTGATCACCACGTCGACGTCCTCGGTCGCCATCCGGCGGATCCGGGACTTGATCTCGTTGGTGATGTGCGGGATGACCTGCACGGTGTCGCCCAGGTACTCGCCGCGGCGCTCCTTGGCGATGACGGTGGAGTAGACCTGGCCGGTGGTGACGTTCGCCGAACCGTGCAGGTTGGTGTCCAGGAACCGCTCGTAGTGGCCGATGTCCAGGTCGGTCTCGGCGCCGTCGTCCGTGACGAAGACCTCACCGTGCTGGAACGGGTTCATGGTGCCCGGGTCCACGTTGAGGTACGGGTCGAGCTTCTGCATGGTGACGCGCAGGCCGCGGGCCTTGAGGAGCGCGCCGAGGCTGGAGGCGGTGAGGCCCTTGCCGAGCGAAGAGGCGACACCCCCGGTGACGAAGAGGTGCTTGGTCGTCACGGCGCGGCCGTTCGCTGCCTTGCCGGAATGGGGCTGTGCCAAGAGGGGGCTCCCGTGGGTCGCGTGTCGGAGGTGACGTGGGCGGGATGGCTCTCGGCTCGCCGGGCGACGGGAGGCCGGTGCGGTGCACGGCGCTCGGGGGGTCGTCGATTCGGCTGGTCCGGGGCGTTTGATCCCACCGGTCCACGGGATACCAGGGTATCAGTGACCCGACCGGGACGCCTTCCGGCCCGCTCGCGGCGCACCGGGGGCGTGCGCGGGGCGCACCACCGGCGCATCACGAGGCGCAGGAGTCACACCGGTCGCACCACGGCCGGACCGGGCCACTTCGGAGTACTCCGTTCGGGCCATGACAGCCCCTCCGCAGGGACCAGCCGGAACTGATCCGTCCGGACCATCCTGTCCGGCGGCCTCGCGATGCACGGCATTTCCGCCGAATTGTGGCACCACACGAGGCTGCGCCCGCGTGCTTCGCCCCTTTCGTCCGTCGTAAGCTGCACGGACGCATCGCCGACAGCACGAGCACGCGGAGGGCGTGGGAGGTCAGGACACTCCCGGTCCCCGATGCGCGACCGGACCTCCCCGTATTTGCAGCTCCTCCCACCCACTCCAGGGGCTCGACCGAGCCCCGCGCGGACACTCCAGCAAGGCCCGCCACCACCCCCCGGCGGTCCGGACGTCCCGGGGTGGACCTCCGGCCCCGCAGACCGCTCGCTCCCTCGGATCGCCGATGCGTCGTGACCACATTGCGAACTGGAGATCCACGTGGCCGGCCGTATCGAGGACTACGCACTCATCGGGGACATGCAGACCGCTGCCCTGGTCAGCAGGGACGGGGCGGTGGACTGGCTCTGCCTTCCCCGCTTCGACTCGCCGGCCGTGTTCGCCGGCCTGCTCGGTACCGATGAACACGGCTTCTGGCGGATCGGCCCGGCCGAAGCCGTGGTCACCGAGGTCCCCACCCCCGCGGCCGCCCCCATCCCGGCCGCCCCCGCCCTCGTCCGCTTCACCGACACCGCGGACCTGAGGGTCCCGCCGCCCACCGCGGCCGCCCCCGCGGTGCCCGCCGACCGCCGCCGTTACCGGGGCGACTCGCTGATCCTCGAACAGGAGTGGGACGCCCAGGGCGGCACCGTCCGGGTGATCGACTTCATGCCCCCGCGCCCGCTGGCCGGCCGCGACGCCGTCCCCCAGGTGATCCGGATCGTCGAGGGCGTGGCCGGCACCGTCCGGATGCGGTCGGCGGTGCGGATGCGCTTCTCGTACGGCCGCATCGTGCCCTGGGTGCACCGGGTCGAGCAGGCCGACGGCGGTCACCGCACCGTCGCCGTGGCCGGGCCCGACTCGGTCTGGCTGGACGGCGAGGCCGAGACCTACGGCCGCAACCTCACCACCTACGCCGACTTCACCGTCACCGCCGGCGAGCGGATCGCCTTCGCGCTGACCTGGCAGGCCTCCCACCTGGAGGCGCCGAAGACCCCGGACGCCGAGGAGATGCTCGACGCCACCGCCGACTTCTGGCACGAGTGGGCCGAGCAGTGCACCTACCAGGGCCCCTACCGCGAGGCCGTGGTCCGCTCCCTCATCACCCTCAAGGGCCTCACCTACGCCCCCACCGGCGGCATCGTCGCCGCCCCCACCACCTCGCTGCCCGAGGACATCGGCGGCGAGCGCAACTGGGACTACCGCTACACCTGGCTGCGCGACGCCGCGATCACCCTCTCCTCGCTGCTGCGCACCGGCTACCGCGACGAGGCCCGCGCCTGGCGCGAGTGGCTGCTGCGGGCCGTCGCCGGCGATCCGGAGAACCTGCAGATCATGTACGGCATCGCCGGCGAGCGCGAGCTCACCGAGTCCTCGCTGGACTGGCTGCCCGGCTACGAGGGCTCGCAGCCCGTCCGGGTCGGCAACGGCGCGGCCGGGCAGCTCCAGCTGGACGTCTACGGCGAGGTCGTCGAGGCCCTGCACCTGGCCCACATGACCGGCCTGGTCCGCAACGACCACGCCCACCACCTCCAGCTGCGCCTGATCGAGTACCTGGAGGACCACTGGCAGGAGCCGGACGAGGGCATCTGGGAGGTCCGCGGCCCGCGCCGGCACTTCGTCCACTCCAAGGTGATGGCCTGGGTGGCCGTCGACCGGACGATCAAGCTGCTGGAGCAGACCCCCGAGGACGCCCCCGCCGACGGCCATCTGAAGCGCTGGCGCGAGCTGCGCGACACCATCCACCGGGACGTCTGCGAGAAGGGCTACGACCCGGAGCGCAACACCTTCACCCAGTACTACGGCGGCCGGGAGCTGGACGCCTCGCTGCTGCTCATCCCGCAGGTCGGCTTCCTCCCGCCGGACGACAAGCGGGTGATCGGCACCATCGAGGCGATCCAGCGCGAGCTGTCCACCGAGGACGGCTTCGTGCTGCGCTACCCGACCCACGACGATTCGAGCGGCGACCACGTCGAGAACGTGGACGGCCTCTCCGGCCACGAGGGCGCCTTCCTGGCCTGCTCGTTCTGGCTGGCCGACGACCTCGCCATGATCGGCCGGGTGCAGGAGGCACGCGAGCTGTTCGACCGGCTGCTCGCGCTGCGCAACGACGTCGGCCTGCTCGCCGAGGAGTGGGACCCGCGGCTCAAGCGCCAGGTCGGCAACTTCCCGCAGGCCTTCAGCCACGTCCCGCTGATCGACACCGCGCTGCGGCTGACCGCCTGCGGCGGCGCCTACCTGTCCGCCCAGCCGGACGGCCTGGCGGCCGAGCGGGTCGAGCAGGCGACGATCTAGGACACCTCAGGGACGCTGGACCAGCTCGTCGTAGGTGCTGAGCACCTGGGCGACGGTGGCGGCCTCGTCCGGCCAGGTCTCGGCCTGCTGCCGGCCGGCCGCCACCAGCCGCTCACGGCGGGCCGGGTCGGCCAGCAGTCCGCGCACCGCCGCGCCGACCGCGACCGGGTCGCCGGCGGGCACCAGCACGGCCGCGTCGCCGACCAGTTCGGGGATCCCGCCGACGGCGGTGGAGACCACCGGCACCCCGGCCCGCATCGCCTCCTGCACCACCAGCGAGCGGGCCTCCCAGCGGCTGGAGACCACCACCACGTCGGCGGCGGCCAGCAGGTCGGGCACGTCGGTGCGGTAGCCGAGCAGCCGCACCGGCAGCTTCTCGGCGGCCACCCGCTCGCGCAGCCCGGCCGCCTCCGGGCCGTCCCCGGCGAGCAGCAGCAGCGGCTCCGGGTCCAGCACGGACAGTTCGCGGGTGGCGTCCAGCAGCAGCCCGAAGGCCTTCTGCGGGACGAGTCGGCCGACCGCCAGCACCAGCGGCCGGTCCGGGCCGTCGCCGAGCAGCGCGGCGCGCGCCGCGGCGCGGTCGAGCCGGCCCTCGGGCATCGGCGGGGCGGCCACCGGGCCGAGCCGGGCGTCGGTGGCGCCCAGCTCGCGGGCCCGGGCGACCAGGTCGGAGGAGGCGCCGAGGACGAGGTCGGCGGCGCGCGCCACCCGGCGCTCCATCAGCCGCTGCAGGCGGCGCTCCATGCCGGTGGCCAGCAGCGCGTGGTGCGAGGTGACCACCAGCGGGGTCTCCGGGCGCAGGCCCGGGAAGCGGCCGGCGGTGCGCAGGGCGAGGTCGGCGAGCAGCCCGGCGCGCAGCCCGTGCGCGTGCACCACGTCGGCGCCGGTGAAGGCCCGGCGCAGCTCGCCGATCGCGGTGGCGTCGCTGCGGGCGCCGGCGGTGGGGGTGATGTCGACGGTGTGGAACCGGGCACCGGTGCGGGAGAAGCCGAACAGCGCGTCCGTACCGGCCGGGGCGCAGACCGTGACGGTCACACCGTGCGCGACCAGGCCCTGCGCCAGGGAGCGCACGTGGGCACCGATACCGCCGGTGCTGGCGGCCAAAACGAGTACCACGTGCAGCTGCCCCGGTTCGGGGGTGGCCGCGGCGGCCCGGGCGGCGGAATGGTCCACGTTCTCTCGCATCCGACTCGATCAGGTTCGCGCGCCGCGTCGCGAGGGTTGCCCGCCGACGGCGCTCGGGACTGGAAAGCCAATGTCCAGCCGCCACCATGCCAGGTCGGCGGCCCTCTTGGACAGTCGGCGCCACCGGGGACGCGTCGTCTTCTGTCCGCAAGGGCCACCAGGCCCTGTCGGCGGGTCGGGCCCCCGGCTAGGGCTTGTACGACGGGCAGGCCCTAGCGTTGGCGCGGGGCCCGGGCGGCGGCCAGCAGCTCCTCGGCGTGGGCGCGGCCGAGCTCGGAGTCCTCCAGGCCGGCCAGCATCCGGGAGAGTTCGCGCACCCGCTCCTCGTCGTTCAGCACCTTGACGCCGCTGCGGGTCACGGTGCCGTCGTTGGTCTTCTCCACCACCAGGTGCCGGTCCGCGAAGGCGGCGACCTGCGGGAGGTGGGTGACCACCACGACCTGGGCGGATTCCGCCAGTTTGGCCAGCCGGCGGCCGATCTCGACCGCGGCCTTGCCGCCGACGCCCGCGTCCACCTCGTCGAACAGGTAGGTGGGGACGGGGTCGGCGCCCGCGAAGACCACCTCGACCGCGAGCATCACTCGGGACAGCTCACCGCCGGAGGCGCCCTTGGCGATCGGACGGGGCTGGGCGCCCGGGTGCGGGGCGAGCAGGACCTCGACCTCGTCCACGCCGTGCGGGCCGTAGGCGACGGTGCGGCCGTCGACCTCGATCCCCGACAGGTCGTCGACCTGGGTGATCGAGAAGGTCACCCGGGCGTGCGGCATGGCCAGCTCGGCGAGTTCGGCGGAGACGGCTTCGGCGAAGCGCCCGGCGGCGCCCTGCCGGGCGGCCGACACCTCGGCCGCCAGCTCGGCCAGTTCGGCCCGCAGTGCGGTCTCCTGGGCGCCGAGCTGGTCGATCCGGTCGTCGTCGCCGTCGAGTTCGGCGAGCCGGGCGGAGCCCGCCTCGGCCCAGGCGAGCACCTCGGCGAGGGTGTTCTCCGGGCCGCCGTACTTGCGCAGCAGCTGGGCCAGGACGGCCCGGCGGTCCTCGACGGAGGCGAGCCGGACCGGGTCGGCGTCCAGGTCGTCCGCGTATCCGGCCAGGTCACCGGCCACGTCGGCGAGCAGGTAGCCGACCTCGTTGAGGCGGTCGGCGAGGGCGGCGAGGCGCTCGTCGTGGTGGCGCACGGCGTCCAGGGCCCGTCGGGACTGCGCGAGCAGGGTGCCCGCGTCCAGCGCCTCCGGGTCGGCCGGGTCGCCGGCCAGGGCGGCGTGGGCGAGGGTCGCGGCGGAGGACAGCGCGTCGGCGTGGCCGAGCCGCTCGGCCTCGGCGGCCAGCTCCGCGTCCTCACCGGCCACCGGCTCGGCGGCGGCGATCTCGTCCAGGCCGAAGCGCAGCAGGTCGGCCTCCTGGGCGCGCTCGCGGGCCCGGGTGGTCAGCTCCTCCAGGGTGGCCGAGACCTCGCGCAGGCTGCGGTAGGTCTCCCGGTAGCGGGCCAGCGGCTCGGCCACCGCCTCGCCCGCGTAGCGGTCCAGCGCGCCGCGCTGGCGGGCCGGGCGCAGCAGCCGCTGCTGGTCGGTCTGGCCGTGCACGGCGATCAGGTCCTCGCCGAGTTCGGCGAGCACCCCGACCGGGACGGCCCGGCCGCCGACGAACGCCCGGGAGCGGCCCTCGGCGGAGACGGTCCGGCTGATCAGCAGGGCCCCGTCGTCCAGTTCGGCCCCGGCCTCGACCGCGCGGGCCGCCACCGGGGAACCGGCGGGCAGCTCCAGCCGGCCCTCGACGACGGCGCGTCCGGTGCCGTTGCGCACCAGGCCCGGGTCGGCGCGTCCGCCCAGCAGCAGGCCGAGGCTGGTGACGACCATGGTCTTTCCGGCGCCGGTCTCACCGGTCACGGCGGTGAAGCCGGGGGCGAGTTCGACCACCGCGTCGTCGATGACCCCAAGATCCCGTATCCGCATCTCGTCCAACACGGAGACGACCTTACGAGGTTCCACCCCCGGCGCGCGACGAGCGGCAACGGCGCGCGGCAACTCCGTGCCCTGAAGTTCATCCCTTCCGGGGCGTTTGCCCGGGTGTCGGCACCGTGCACCACGGCAGGAAGAACTGCGCGAGCGGACCGATCGCCAGTGCGTACGCGACCGTGCCGACTCCGGCGGTGCCGCCCAGCAGGACGCCCGCGACCAGCACCGTCACCTCGATGCCGGTGCGGATCAGCCGCAGCGAACGCCCGGTGCGCCGGTGCAGGCCGGTCATCAGGCCGTCGCGCGGGCCGGGGCCGAGGCGGGCGCCGATGTAGAGGCCGGTGGCCAGGCCGTTGAGCACGATCGCGGCCGCCATCAGCGCGATCCGGGCGGGCAGCCCGTCCGGGCCGTCGAGCAGCCGCAGCGTGAGGTCCATCGAGGCGCCCAGCACCAGCACGTTGGCGACGGTGCCCACGCCCGGGCGCTGGCGGATCGGGATCCACAGCAGCAGGACCAGGACGCCGCAGATGGTCACCCAGGCGCCCACCGAGAGGCCGACCGCGCGCTGCAGGCCCTGGTGGAAGACGTCCCACGGGTCGAGGCCGAGGCCGGAGCGCAGCATCAGCGCCATGCTCGCGCCGTACAGGCAGAGGCCGACGGCGAGCTGCGGGATCCGGCGGCCCAGGGCGTGGGTGTCGCCGAGCAGCCGGACGGCGAACGGGGCCCGGCCGGCGTCCGGGGCGGGTGTGGGCGTGGTCGTGCTGGCCATCGGGCGCTCCTGCGGGTGGTGCTGCACCCCGGGGTGGCCCCGGCAGTGGCGGACTCGACAGCCGCGCTGCCATGATGGTCAGGCCAATAGCGCCCACTCCAGGGCCAATTTCGAGCAAGTGGACTGATCAGCCTTGGCCGACTGGCACACCACCGTCACGCCGCCCGCGCTCGCCCGGCTGCTCGCCGCCGCCCGGCTGCCCGAACCGGCCACCGCCCGCCGCCCCGCCTACCGGGTCCTCGCCGGGCAGATCCGGCTGCTGGTCACCGAGGGCCGCCTGCCGGTCGGCGCCCGGCTGCCCGCCGAACGCGAACTCGCCAGCGCCCTGGAGCTGAGCCGCACCACCGTCGCCACCGCCTACGAGACCCTGCGCGCCGACGGCTACCTGCTCAGCCGCCGCGGCGCCGGCAGCTGGACGGCCCTGCCCGAGGGCGCCCCGCCGCCCAGCGACGCCCTGCACCCCGTCCCGCCGGACGAGCAGGGCCGCACCCTGGACCTCGGCGTCGCCGCCCTGCCCGCCCCGCAGCCCTTCCTCGGCGAGGCCGCCGCCCGCGCCGTCGAACAGCTGTCCTGCTACGCCGCCGGGCACGGCCACTACCCCACCGGCGTCCCGGTGCTGCGCGAGGCCGTCGCCCGCCGCTACACCGAGCGCGGCCTGCCCACCACCCCCGACCAGATCCTCGTCACCACCGGCGCGATGGGCGGGCTGCACCTGATCCAGCGGGCGCTGATCGGCCGCGGCGACCGGGTCGCCGTCGAGGCGCCCAGCTACGCCCACACCCTGCAGGCGCTCCGGATCACCGGCGCCCGCCTGGTGCCGGTGCCGTACGGCTACCGCCCCGAGCCGGAGTGGGACCTCACCGAGTGGCGCCGGGTGCTGCGCGGGGCCTCGCCCAAGGTCTCCTACGTGATCCCGGACTTCCACAACCCGACCGGCGCGCTGATCGGCGAGGAGCAGCGCCGCGAACTGCTGGCCGCCGCCCGGGCCGCCGGCAGCGTCGTCCTGGTCGACGAGACCACCGCCGAACTCGGCTGGGGCGTACCGGAGTCCGTCCCGATGCCACGCCCGATGGCGGCGCTGGACCGGGCCGCCCAGGTGGTCACCGTCGGCTCGGCCGGCAAGCTGCTGTGGGGCGGCCTGCGGATCGGCTGGGTCCGGGCCGCGCCCGCGCTGGTGCGCCGACTGGCCTCCGACCGGGTCTACAGCGACGTCGGCACCCCGGTGCTGGACCAGCTGATCGCCGCCGACCTGATGGGCGAGCCGCTGCCCGCCGTCCGGGCGCACCAGCTGGACCGGCTGCGGGCGACCGCGCACGCTTTCACCGCCGCACTGCCCGAGCACCTGCCGGGCTGGACGTTCGCCCAGCCGCCCGGCGGGCTCTCGCTCTGGGTCTCCACCGGCGGGCTGTCCGGCGCGGCGCTGGCCCAGGCCGGGGAGCGCGGCGGGGTCCGGATCGCCGCGGGCAACCGGTTCGGCTCGGACGGCGCGTTCGAGCACCACATCCGGATCCCGTTCACGGTGCCCGCCCCGGCCGTCCCCGCCGCCGTGCGGCGGCTCGCCGCGACGGCCGCCCGGGCGGCGGCGGGCGGTCGGTTCGGTCCGGCCGACGGCGCCCCGCCGCTGGCGGTCTGACGAGCCGTCAGCAGTGAGTGTTCGACCGGCCGCGCCAACCCGTCACCGGCAGCGCGAACTTGGCCACCAGCCGGTCGGTGAACGGCGCCCGGTGCAGCCTGGCCAGGCGCACCGGGGTCTGCCCCCGGCGGACCTCCACCCGCGCGCCGGCGGGCAGTTCGACCGAGCGCCGCCCGTCGCACCAGAGCACGCCGTGCGGGGTCTTCGGCTGCACCTCGACGGCCAGCACCGAATCCGGCGAGGTCACCAGCGGGCGGGCGAACAGCGCGTGCGCGGAGATCGGCACCATCAGCAGCGCCTCCACCTCCGGCCACACCACCGGCCCGCCGCCGGAGAACGCGTACGCGGTGGAGCCGGTCGGCGTCGCGCAGACCACCCCGTCACAGCCGAAGTTGGAGACCGGGCGGCCGTCCACCTCGGTCACCACCTCCAGCATCCGCTCCCGGGACGCCTTCTCGATCGAGGCCTCGTTCAACGCCCAGTCCTGGTGCAGCACATCGCCGTTGGTGCGGACGATGACGTCGATCGTCATCCGCTCCTCGACCTCGTAGTCCGCGTCCACCACCCGCTCGACCACCACGGCCAGATCGTCCCGCTCGGCCTCGGCGAGGAAGCCCACCCGGCCCAGGTTTATCCCGAGCATCGGCAGCCCGTGCTCACGGGCCAGCTCCGCCCCGCGCAGCAGCGTCCCGTCCCCACCGGCGACCAGGATCAGCTCGCAGCCGTCCGCCGCCCCCGGCCCGCCGGGCACCTTCTCGACCCCGTCCGGCAGGTCCAGGCCCACCGCCTCGGAGGCGAGCAGCCTGATCCGGATCCCGGCCTTCAGCAGCCCGTGCACCAGGGCCTCGACGCTGCGCAGCGCCGCCTCCCGGCCGGTGTGCGCGATCAGGAAGACCGTACGTTCGTCACCACTCATGCCGCTGCCCTCTCCCTCACGCCTGCCGGGTCGCCTTCGGCCCCGGTAACGGCCGCGTCACACAGCATGACGGGCCGGACGTCCCCTGAGCACCCTATCGGGGCCCCTCCGCGACGGCCCGGTCCGCGTCCGCGGGATCCAGTTGCGGGGCGTCCCGGCGCAGCCAGAGGAAGTACTCGACGTTCCCGGACGGGCCCGGCAGCGGGCTCGCGGTGACGGCGCGCACGCCCAGCCCGAGCTCCCACGCCTGCCCGGCGACCTGGCGGACCATCTCGGCGCGCAGCTGCGGGCTGCGCACCACCCCGCCGCTGCCCAGCCTCTCCTTGCCGATCTCGAACTGCGGCTTGACCATCAGCACCAGGTCCGCGTCCTCGGCCGCGCAGGCCGCCAGCGCGGGCAGCACCAGGCCCAGCGAGATGAACGACAGGTCGCCGACCACCAGGTCGACCCGGGTACCGCCGATCAGCTCCGGGGTCAGCTCGCGGACGTTGGTGCGGTCCATCACCGTCACCCGCTCGTCGCTCTGCAACGACCACGCGAGCTGCCCGTAGCCGACGTCCACCGCCAGCACGCCGGCCGCGCCCGCCCGCAGCAGGACGTCGGTGAACCCGCCGGTGGAGGCGCCCGCGTCCAGCGCCCGGCGGCCCTCGACCACCAGGCCCTGCGGGACGAAGGCCGCAAAGGCCCCGGCCAGCTTGTGACCGCCGCGCGAGACGTAGTCGGGGTCGTTGTCGTCCTTGGCCACCACGACCGCCGCCGAGGTCTCCACCTGGGTGGCCGGCTTGGTCGCGGTGGTGCCGCCGACGGTCACCCGGCCGGCCGCGATCAGCTCGGACGCGTGCTCACGCGATCGGGCCAGCTTGCGGCGGACCAGTTCCGCGTCGAGTCGGCGTCGTGCCACTGCCACTGGGGTTTCAGCTCCTACGGGTCCTGCGGATCATTCCTGGTCGAGCGCGGCCAGCGTGTCGGCGAGCCGCTGGTGAACATCTTCGTACACCTCGACGTGTGCTTCGGCCGGGACCCCGTCCAGGGCCTCCAGCCGGGCCAGTCCGGCGTCCACGACGGGGTGGCCGGTCGGGGTCAGTTCGACGCCGAGCGGTTCGACGGCTTCAGCTGGTCCGGTCATCGGGCTTCTTCGTGCTGGTGGCCTTGCGGACGGTGGTCTTCTTCGTCGCCGTGCGCTTCGCGGGCGCCTTGGGCTGCGCGGCCGGCTCGGCGGCGGCCTTCTTCGCGGCCGAGGTCTTCTTGACGGCCGTCTTCTTGACCGTCGTCTTCTTGGCGGCCGACTTCTTCGCCGGGGCCTTCTTGGCCGTCGTCCGCTTCGCCGACGCCTTCTCCGCCTTCTCCGCCGACGTCTTCTCGGCCGCCGACCCGCCGGCCGTCGACCGGTCCGCCGCCGGGGCCTTCTTCGCCGGGGTGCGCTTCGCCGCGGCCTTGCGCGCAACCGCCGGCCGCACCGGCGGGACCGGCGGGTCGACCTCGACCGGCTCGTCCACCTCCACCCGCTCGGCCACTATCGGCTCCCCCACCGCCCAGGCCGCCGCCTGCCCGTCCGCGCTCTCCCAGCCGCGCCCGAACAGGTCGTCCGCCCGGGGCGCCGGCGTCGGCCGCTCCGCCTCGTCCTCCTCGTCCGCCTCGTCCGACCCGGCCGGCCCCGCCGCCGGCACGGCGTCCTCCTCGACCTCGCGCAGCTTGCTCTCCAGGTAGGCGAGCACCACTCCGACCTTGGTCACCTGGTCGCCGACCCTCTCGAAGGCCTTCTCGACCTCGCCGCGCGCCACCCCGACGGCCAGGTCCACCCCGGCCCGCCCGGCGGTGACCGCCTCCTCCGCCAGCGTCTGCAGCGTCTTCGCCGACGGCGGGAACTGCCCGCCGAGCCGGCGCTCGACCTCGGTGACGTCGACCCCGCTCCGCTCCAGGATCGTGGCCGCCGTCCCGACGACCCGCTTGCCGACCTCCTCCACCAGCCCGGCGGCGACCTCCACCACTCCCCGCACCGTCCTCGGCAGCATCCGGGTGCCTCCTTAGCGCCTGCGCGCATCGCTTCGTCGCCGTCGGTGCCCGGGCCGATCCGGGCACCCCACTGACGACGCTACCGCCAAAACCCGCCTGCGGTACCGTGGCCCGGCAGTGACCACCGCCGTCACGCGCCGAAACCACCAGGGAACCCAGGGAGGGGAACCGCCGCCATGGCCAACTCCGAGGAGTGCCGGGAGGCACTGGAGCAGCTCAGCCGGAACATGGCGAAGTCCACCGGCGACGTCCGCACGGCGGCCGCCCTCGACCGCTCGCTCAGCTGCCGGATCACCGACCTCGACCTGACCTTCACCGGCCAACTGCGCGACGGCCGGATCCAGGACCTCGCCGCCGCCCCCGGCCCCCCGGCCGGGAAGGCGGAGATACGGCTCACCATGAGCAGCGACGACCTGGTCGCCCTGGTCGGCGGCCGGCTCAACTTCGCCTCCGCCTGGGCGGGCGGCCGGGTCCGGCTGGAGGCGGGCTTCCGCGACCTGCTGCGGCTGCGCACCCTGCTCTGACGCCTGCTGTCGCGACCTGCCGCCGCGCCCGGGGCCGGGCCCCTGGCTCAGAACCCCAGCTCGTCCAGCGCCTTGTGCCCGTCGGCCGGTGCGCCGTCCGCGTCCAGCGCCGTCCACGCCGCCGCGCACAGCGCCCGCAGGCCGTCCCAGCGGTCCCCGCCGCCGTCCAGCCGCAGCACGCCGCCCTCGGCCGACGCGACCCAGCCGCCGCAGCCGAAGCCGCCGGCCGCGGGCGTGACCGCCGGGTGCGGCACCAGCAGCCCGCGCAGGTCCGCCGCCAGGTAGGTCGGCCGGTGCTCGGCCGGGGCCGCGAGCAGCTGCGCCGGGGTGGTCACCCCGGTGAACACCAGCAGGCTGTCCACCCCGCCGTTGAACGCGCCCTCGATGTCGGTGTCCAGGCGGTCGCCGACCACCAGCGGCCGCCGCGCGCCGGTCCGCAGCACGGTCTCCCGGTGCATCGGCGGCTGCGGCTTGCCCGCCACCACCGGGTCCACCCCGACGGCCGCCCGCACCGCCGCCACCAGCGTCCCGTTTCCGGGCGCAATGCCGCGCGCGGTCGGAATGGTCAGGTCGGTGTTGGAGGCCACCCACGGCAGCCCGTCCTGCACCGCGTACGCGGCCTCCGCCAGCTGCGCCCAGCCGACCGACGGGTCATAGCCCTGGACCACCGCGAGCGGCTCCTCGGCCAACGAGCGGACGGCGACCAGCCCGCGCTCGGCCAGCGCCTCCTCCAGCCCCGGGCCGCCCACGACCAGCACCTTCGCCCCGGCCGGCACCTTCTCGGCGACCACCCGGGCGGCCGCCTGCGCCGAGTTGATCACGTCGGCCGGATCGGCCGGCACGCCCAGCCCGGTCAGGTGCTCGGCCACCACCCGCGGCGGGCGGGAGGCGTTGTTGGTCACGTACGCGAGCCGCATCCCGGCCGTACGGGCGAGCGCCAGCGCGTCCACCGCGTGCTCGATCGCGTGCGGGCCCGCGTAGACCACGCCGTCCAGGTCCAGCAGCGCCGTGTCGTACGCCTCGGTCAGCGGCTGCTCGCTGCCGCCGGGGGCGGTCCGTCGCGCGGTGGTGGTGGCCGTCTCGGTCATGGCTGCGCTACCTCGTTCACTGCGTCGTTCGCTTCATCGGGTGCCCCCGCGTTCCGTTCGGGTGCCCCCGCGTCCACCGGGTACCCCGGGCCGGTCAGACCTCGTCGTCCGCACCGGGTTCGCCGACCGACCGGGCGTCCGGGTCCGGCGGGGGCGCCAGGTACCCGGGTGCACCGGGCAACAGCGGGCCGAACGCCCCGGCGCGGGCCGCCAGGGTCGCCCGGGTCTGCCGCAGCGCCGCCTGGTAGTGCTCGGTGCCCGGCCGCATCGCCACGGCCAGCGCCAGGTGCTCGGCGGACGTCTCGAAGTCGCCCAGCCGGGCCGCCGCGACGCCCCACCCGAACTGAGCGTAGTCGTCCGACGGGTCGGCCAGCGCGACGGCCCGGAAGTTCTCCAGCGCCGCCTCGTACGAACCGGTGTCGAACTGGGCCCGCGCCAGCGTCTCCCGGATGCTGCGCGAGTGCGGCTCGGCCGCCGCCGCCCGGACCAGCAGCTGCTCGGCGGCCGCCGGGTTGCCCTGGGCCAGCAGCCTGCCACCACGCCGGAACCAGTCGTACACGTCTCCGGTCGGCTCGCCGGAACGCCCCTGCGCCGGGACGCCGCCGGATGCCGGAGCGCCGCCGGATGCCGGAGCGCCCTCGCCGGCGGCGCCGTCCGGCCCGGCCGCCCCGCCCGGGCTGCCGCCGTCCACCCGTTCCTGCCCGTCGTCCATGCGGTACCTCGCCCTCGGTCACACACCCGCCCACAGATCGGCACGGGTATTCCGATCTCTCAACAACGCGTACCCGGTTACGATGCCCAGAATGAGCGCACCCAGTGCAGAAGACGGAGTCGAGACTCCGGAGGGCGGCCCCGGCGATCCCGGGCACGTCGCCACTGCAGGCCTGTCCCTGTCACCCTTCCGAGGCCTGCGCTACGTCCCCGACCGGGTCGGCGCCCTGGCCGCGGTCATGTCCCCGCCGTACGACGTCGTCGACCCCGGCCGCCGGCTCGACCTGGAGACCGCCGATCCGCACAACGTGGTCCGGCTGATCCTGCCCCGGCCCGAGCCCGAGGACGCCGGCGACCGGCCCGACCGCGACACCAAGTACCGGCACGCCGCCCGGCTGCTGCGCGCCTGGCAGCGCGATGGGATCCTCGCCGCCGACCCGCAGCCCGCGCTCTACGTCTACGAGCAGCGCGTGCCCGCCACCGGCGACTCCCCCGAGGTGCTCCAACGCGGGCTGATCGGCGCCCTCGCGGTGAGCGGCCGCGAGGCCGGCGTGGTCCTCCCCCACGAGGACGTCATGCCCCGACCGGTCGCCGACCGGGTCGGCCTGATGCGCACCACCCGGGCCAACCTCGAACCGCTGCTGCTCACCTACCGGGGCAACGGCGGCGCCTCCGGCGTCATCGAGCGGACCGTCCAGGGCGAGCCGCTGCTCTCCACCGCCACCAGCGACGGCACCCACCACCGCCTCTGGGCCGTCGCCGACCCGGCCGAGATCGCCGAGATCAGCCGCGACCTCGCCACCTGCCGGGCCCTGATCGCCGACGGCCACCACCGCTGGGAGATGTACCTCCGCCTCCAGCGCGAGCACCGCCACCTGCCGCGCAGCCCGTGGGACCGCGGCCTGGTGCTCCTGGTGGACACCGCCCGCTACCCGCTGCGGGTCCGGGCCATCCACCGCGTGCTGTACCGGCTGCCGGTGGCCGAGGCGCTGGAGAAGCTCGGCGACCAGTGGAAGATCAAGGAGGTCCCCGGCCCGCTGACCGCCGCCCTCCAGGCCCTCGCCGAACAGAAACGGCACGGCGGCAACGGCTTCATACTGACCGGCGGGGACGGCGTCTACTGGCTGCTCGGCGAGCCCGAGGAAGCGCTGCTCGACGCCACCGTGCCGCACGACCGGCCCGAGGAGTGGCGCCACCTGGACGCCACTGTCCTGCACTCCACCCTGCTCGACCGCACCTGGCACGTCCCCGACGGCCCGGACGACATCGGCTACCTGCACACCGCGGCGGCCGCCGAGCAGGAGGCGGCGCGCACCGGCGGCACCGCCGTGCTGCTGCACCCGGTCCGGGAGAGCGTGGTCCGCAGGCTCGCCGAACAGGGCGTCACCATGCCGCGCAAGTCCACGTCCTTCGGTCCGAAACCGGCCACCGGACTGGTGCTGCGCAACCTCGAACTGGGGTGAGGCCACCCGCCACCGAAACGCCGTGAGGCCCTGCCGCTCCCCCGGAATGTCCGGGGGAGCGGCAGGGCCTCACTCGTCGGTCGGAGCTCAGCTCCGGGTGTCGTTCCCGGCCTCGTCCTCGGCGGCACGCGCGGGCACCACGCCGTCGAACTCCTCGTCGATCTCGAGGTCGTCCTCGTCGTAGTACTCCTCGACGTCCTCCTCGTCCTCGAAGATCACGCGGTCGTCGGAGACCTCGCCGCCGCGCTTCTTCGCTGGGGCCTCGGTCTGCTCGGCCTCCTCCTCGGCCACCTCGGGGTCGAGCGCGTCCACGAACTCGACGCCGTCGATCTCGGCCAGTCGCTCCGAGGCGTTGGTGCTGCCGTCGGTGTCGGCCTCGGCCGCCTTCGCGAACCACTCGCGGGCCTCGTCACCACGGCCGGCCGCGATCAGCGCCTCGCCGTAGGCGTACCGCAGGCGCGCCGTCCACGGGTGCACGGCGCTGGAGGCCAGCTCCGGGCTCTGCAGGGTCACGACCGCCGCGTCGAACTGCTCCATGTCGCTGCGGGCGCCGGCCGCGACCAGACGCATCTCGACCTGGCCGGCCTTGTCCAGCTGCTTCACCTCGGGCTCACCGGCCATCGCCAGCGCCCGCTCCGGACGGCCCAGACCGCGCTCGCAGTCGGCCATCACCGGCCACAGGTCCGCCCGGCCGGTCATCCGGCGGGCGGCACGGAACTCGGTCAGGGCCTCGGAGTACCGCTGCGTCATGTACGAGGCGAAACCGGCCGCCTCGCGGACGGCGGCCACGCGGGAGGCCAGCCGGAGCGCGACGCGCGAGAACTGGTAGGCCTCCTCCGGCTCGCTGTCGAGCAGACGGGCCACCATCACCAGGTTGCGGGCGACGTCGTCCGCGAGCGTCTTGGGCAGGCTCTTGAGCTCCTGGCGCACGTCCGCGTCCAGCTCGAAGCCGGTGACGTCCTCCGGGATCGGCAGACGCTTGACGGGCTCGTAGTTGCCACGGCGGTCGTCGTAGTCCCGGTGGCCGCGGTCGTCCCGGCGGTCGTCGCGGCGGAAGCCGCCACGGTCGCCGCGGTCATCCCGGCGGAAGCCGCCACGGTCGCCACCGCGGTCATCGCGGTTGAAGCCACCACCGGACGGACGGTCGTCACGACGGAAGCCGCCACCGGAGGGACGGTCGTCCCGACGGAAGCCGCCACGGTCGCCACCACGGTCATCGCGGTTGAAGCCACCACCGGACGGACGGTCGTCACGACGCGGACGCTCGTCACGGTCATCACGACGGAACCCACCCGGACGGTCATCACGACGGAAGCCGCCACCACCGGACGGACGGTCGTCACGACGGAAACCACTGCCACCGGAGGGGCGGTCATCGCGACGGAAGCCGCCACGGTCGCCACCACGGTCATCGCGGTTGAAGCCACCACCGGACGGACGGTCATCGCGACGGAAACCACCGCTGGCGGGGCGGTCATCGCGACGGAAGCCGCCACCGGAGGGGCGGTCGTCACGGCGGAAGCCGCCACGGTCGCCACCGCGGTCGTCACGGTTGAAGCCACCGCCCGACGGACGGTCGTCACGACGGAAACCACCGCTGGCGGGGCGGTCATCGCGACGGAAGCCGCCACCGGAGGGGCGGTCGTCACGGCGGAAGCCGCCACGGTCGCCACCGCGGTCATCGCGGTTGAAGCCACCACCGGACGGACGGTCGTCACGACGCGGACGCTCGTCACGGTCATCACGACGGAACCCACCCGGACGGTCATCGCGACGGAAGCCGCCACCGGAGGGACGGTCGTCACGGCGGAAGCCGCCACGGTCGCCACCGCGGTCGTCACGGTTGAAGCCACCACCGGACGGACGGTCGTCACGACGGAAACCACCGCTGGCGGGGCGGTCATCGCGACGGAAGCCGCCACCGGAGGGGCGGTCGTCACGGCGGAAGCCGCCACGGTCGCCACCGCGGTCATCGCGGTTGAAGCCACCACCGGACGGACGGTCGTCACGACGCGGACGCTCGTCACGGTCATCACGACGGAACCCACCCGGACGGTCATCGCGACGGAAGCCGCCACCGGAGGGACGGTCGTCACGGCGGAAGCCGCCACGGTCGCCACCACGGTCATCGCGGTTGAAGCCACCACCGGAGGGGCGGTCGTCACGACGGAAACCACCACCGGAGGGGCGGTCATCGCGACGGAAGCCGCCACGGTCATCACGGTCGCGGTTGTAACCGCCACCGGACGGACGGTCGTCACGACGCGGACGGTCATCGCGGTCGCGGGACGGGCGGTCGTCACGACGGTAGCCACCGCCACCGCCGCCCTGACGGTCGTCCCGGCGGAAGCCGCCACGGTCGTTGGACGAACCCCCACGGGACCGGGGCTCGTAGCCTCGGCCGTCGTCCGATCGACGCTCGGGACGGTCCTGGGGCTGGTTCGACATCGTGGTGACTCCTTCTGCTGCTTCAGCTCCACCGCGGACTGAGCAACTCCGCTGCCGTCACGCGGTTTCGGCGCCGGCCTCCTGGCCGCGCACCATCTCCATTGTCCGACATACCGGGACACTTCGCGCCTGGGCGGAGGTCCCGGGTTTGCCGGTGTACTACACATTCGCAAAACACAAAAAGGCCGCAGCCCCAGCGAGTCGCTGGGGCCGCGGCCTTGAATAATTGTTCGGCGGCGTCCTACTCTCCCACAGGGTCCCCCCTGCAGTACCATCGGCGCTGTAAGGCTTAGCTTCCGGGTTCGGAATGTAACCGGGCG